>DASSZV010000010.1:0-20776 GCA_035702765.1 Solirubrobacteraceae bacterium | reverse complement strand
GCGGTGGCCTTCACCTCGAAGACGCCGTCGCCGATCTCCAGCACGGAGACGTCGAAGGTGCCGCCGCCGAGGTCGAAGACGAGGATCGTCTGGTCGGTCTCCTTGTCGAGGCCGTAGGCGAGCGACGCGGCGGTCGGCTCGTTGATGATGCGCTTGACCTCGAGTCCGGCGATCGTGCCGGCGTCCTTGGTCGCCTGACGCTGATCGTCGTTGAAGTAGGCGGGGACGGTGATGACCGCGGAGTCGACCGTCTCACCGAGGTAGGCCTCGGCGTCGGCCTTCAGCTTGGCCAGGATCATCGCCGAGACCTCCTGAGGGGAGTACTGCTTGTCCCCGGCATCGACGCGCACGTCACCGTTGGGACCGGACTCGACCTTGTAGGGGACGATCGCCTCCTCATCCCGCACCTCGGCCTCCTTGCGGCCCATGAAGCGCTTGATCGAGAAGATCGTGTTGGTCGGGTTGGTCACCGCCTGGCGCCGCGCGACCGTCCCGACGAGGCGCTCGCCGCCGGAGGTGAAGGCGACGACGGACGGCGTGGTGCGGCCGCCCTCGGCATTCTCGATCACCGTCGGGTCGCCGCCCTCGAGTACGGCCATGCAGGAGTTGGTAGTCCCCAGGTCGATTCCGATTGTCTTGCCCATAGCTCTCGTTCTGCTCCTCGTGGGGTGGGTCAGGGGGTCCTGCCGATGCTAGCGACCTCCACTGGGTCGATAGCTGAAATCTTAGTCAGAAGGTAGCAGATTTATGGCGCCCGCCCCTCCCAAGACGAACGCCCTGTCGGTGCGCCGAGGCGAGCGCGCCGTCTGCGCGCCGAGGCGAGCCGTGGTCGCTGCTTCGGGGCGGGCGCCGCGTCACTTGTGTGCGGCGTGGCAGGCCGGCGCCGCGGCGGGGGCCGGGCCATGCCGGCGCCGCGGCGGGGGCCGGGCCATGCCGGCGCATCGGCGGGGGCGGGGCCAGGCCGGCACGCGGGGCCCGTCCCTGGCTGTGGCTCACCGTGCTCGGCGCGCTCGCCGGCGACGGCGGGTCCGAGAACCCGACCAGGGTCGGGTTCTGAGCGGGGGGTGGTCGGGAAATGGGTCCGGGAGACGCCCAAGCCGACCAGGGTCGATTCCGAGGAGGGGGTGGTCGGGTTATGCACCCGACTCGCCGGCGACCCCGACCTTCGGGCACATCCGGGCCAGCGCGCAGTCGCCACACCGCGGGCGCGGGGCCGCGCAGGTCCGCCGGCCGTGGCGCAGCAGGTTGATGTGCAGCTCGAGCTCCTGCCCGCGTGGGGTGAGCGCGAGCATCGCGTCGTGGAGCTCCGCAAAGCCGGCCCGCGGACGGAACAGGCCCAGCCGCCAGGCGACGCGGGAGACGTGGGTGTCGACGGGCACGTCTCGCATCCCGAAGGAGAACAGCAGCACGCAGGCGGCGGTCTTGCGACCCACGCCGGGAAGGCTGCACAGGTAGGCCTGGGCGGCGGGCACGGGGACCCGGGCGAGCCAGCTCAGATCGAGCGGATCCTCCCGCGCCGCCCGGGCGCGCTGGACCGCCCGGCTCACCTCCGGCGGGTCCGGCCCGTCGCTCACCGCGGCAAGGATCGCCTGGATGCGCACCGACTTCACCTTGGAGATGCCGCCGCGACGGATGGCCAGCTCGACCTCCTCCACCGGCGCGTCCCGCACCGCCTCCCAGGTGGGGAGGCGGTCGCGCAGGCCGAGGTAGGCGATGTCTCGGTTGCGGTCGTTCGTCGACTGGGAGAGGACGGTGAGGATCAGCTCGCCCAGGGCGTCCCCGTGCGGGGGGGCGACGGGGATCCCGTAGACCTCCCGGAGGCGGTCGCGGATGGCACGCACGCGCCGGCGTGAGGAGGCGCTCCACGCCACGGAGGGGCGGCTGGTCTGGGGGACCAGCCGCTGGAGCTCCTCAGTCAACCGCTCCCCAGCGCTCGCAGGCCTCGGCGCCAGCCCGGACCGCGTCGCGCAGGCTCGCGGCGATCACCGGCTCATAGAACCCGGACAGGGCGAGGCGGGCCACCAGCGTCGCGGTCATCGCGTCCCCGGCCCCGACGGTCGAGCACATCTGGGCGATCGGCATGCCGGGCACGTCGGCGCGGATGCGCCCGCGCAGCATCGCGCCCCGGGCGCCCAGGGAGATGACGACGTTCGCCGCGCCGGTCTTGCGCAGCGCGGTCGCCGCGCGCTCGAGGTCCTGCTCGCCGGTGAGCAGGCGGGCCTCGGCGGCGTTGAGGCGCACGAGGATCGCCCCAGGGATGCAGGCGTTCGCGCTCGCCGCCGCGTCGGCCCGGGTCGACCAGCGTTCCAGGCGCAGGTTCGGGTCGAAGATGACCGGCCGCTCCCGCTCCAGCGCCGCGGCGCGGGCGCGCATGGTCACCTCGCGCTCGGGCCCGGAGACGAGCGTGTTGGAGGAGATGTAGAGCGCGCCGTGCTCGGCCACCGCGGCCTCCACATCGGCGCCGAGCGCCTCCACGACGGTGCCCACCGCGTCGGCGTAGAAGGTGTAGCTGGCCTCCCCGTCCTCTCCCACGGTGGCCAGCGCGAGCGGCGTCTGGGTGCCGTGGATGAGCCGGAAGTGGAAGGTGTCCACGTCGGCGGCGTGGAGGGTCTCGGCGAGCCAGCGGCCCCAGTCATCGGCGCCGGCGCCGCCGGCCAGCGCCGTGCGGGCGCCGGCCCGCGCGGCGAGCAGCGCGACCGAGGCGGGCGCCCCGCCGAAGTGCGGCCGGAAGCTCGAGCCGGCCATCAGCCCGTCCACGTGCTCTTCGCAGATGAGGTCGACCAGCGCCTCGCCCAGGCACAGGACACTGCGCGGCGGCGGAGCTGAGGTCTCGACGGTCATGCGTCGGGCACCTTAGAGCGCAGGGCTCTCTGGAGCGGGCGGCTCGGGGCCGCCGGGCCCCCAGCGACCCGGGGCGGGGGGCGTCTAGGATGCCTGCGGACCTCGTATGGCGACTCCCACCAGGCTCACGTTCCGTGAGCGGCTCATCGCCGCGCCGCTCACGCCGAACCAGATCTCGCTCACCGGGTTCGTCCTCAACGTCGCCGCGGCGGTGCTGCTGTTCGAGAACCTGTTCTTCCTCTCCGGGGTCGCCTTCATCGTCGGCTCGGTCTGCGACACCCTCGACGGGCGCTACAGCCGCATGTCGGGCAAGGGCACGCCGTTTGGCGCGTTTCTCGACTCGACGCTGGACCGCCTCGAGGAGGGCATCGTGCTCGTCGCGGTCGGCGCGCACTTCGCCCGGGGCCACGACGAGGTTGCCGTCGCCGCGGTCGTCGGTGCGGTGCTCTTCAGCCTGATGGTGTCCTACACGCGAGCGCGCGCGGAGGCCCTGGGGCTCGAATGCAAGGTCGGCATCGCGGACCGGCCGGTGCGCGTGGTGATCATCTCGGTCGGGCTCGTCTTCGGCCAGGGCGCGTCGCTCGGCCACTTCAGCCTGCTCGCCCCCGCGGTTTACGTGCTCGCCGGACTCACCGTCATCACCACCGGCCAGCGCATCCACCACGTGTGGGCCCAGCTGCGCTGAGCCGCCCCGGGCGCCCCGTCACCCCATCCACCTCGCCGCCGGTCGCCGCCCGGCTGGCGCCTCCTCCAGAGTCGCGGGCAGCGGCCAGCCGTCCGCCCGACCGTGTAACGAACTCCGGGCTGCGGCCTACCTACACTTGCCGCCTGCTGTCTGTCGCGCGCCGTCGCCGCGACCTTCGAGGCCGCACCCGGGCTTTCTCCATCTTCGTACTCAGGAAGGGACATCACCGACGTGACACCGAGCAATGGCCGACTGGCCGCCACCGACAAGGTCAGTTCCAACGGCCACTCGCGCTATCAGCAGAGCAAGGTCCGGGTAGCCATCATCGGCGTCGGCAACTGCGCAAGCTCGCTCGTGCAGGGCGTCCAGTACTACAAGGGGGCCCGGGCCAACCAGCAGGTCCCGGGCCTCATGCACGTCGACCTGGGCGGGTACCACATCCGCGACATCGAGTTCTCGGCCGCCTTTGACATCGACGCGGACAAGGTCGGCAAGGACCTGTCCGAGGCGATCTTCGCCGGCCAGAACAACACGATCCGCTTCTGCGACGAGGTCGCGAACCTCGGAGTCCCGGTCCACCGCGGCATGACCCATGACGGCCTGGGCAAGTACCTGAGCCAGAAGATCAAGAAGGCTCCGGGTGAGACCGCCGACATCGTCCAGATCCTCAAGGACACGCGGACCGACGTGGTCGTCTCCTACCTGCCCGTGGGCTCCGAGCAGGCGACCAAGTGGTACGTCGAGCAGGTGCTCGAGGCCGGCTGCGGCTTCGTCAACTGCATCCCCGTGTTCATCGCCCGCGAGGACTACTGGAACAAGCGCTTCAAGAAGGCCGGCCTGCCGATCATCGGCGACGACATCAAGTCCCAGGTCGGCGCGACAATCGTCCACCGCAGCCTGGCCCGGCTCTTCCACGAGCGCGGCGTCAAGCTCCTGCGCACCTCCCAGCTCAACGTGGGCGGCAACATGGACTTCTTTAACATGCTCGAGCGCGAGCGGCTGGAGTCCAAGAAGATCTCCAAGACCAACGCGGTCACCTCGATCATGGGCACGACCCTGCCCGCCGACGACGTGCACGTCGGCCCCTCCGACTACGTGCCGTGGCTGACCGACCGCAAGTGGGCGCACATCCGCCTGGAGGGTCAGACCTTCGGTGACGTGCCGCTCACCATCGAGACCAAGCTCGAGGTGTGGGACTCGCCGAACTCTGCCGGGATCGTCATCGACGCCGTGCGTCTCATCAAGCTGGCGCTCAACCACGGCGTCGCCGGCCAGCTCGACGGCCCGAGCTCCTACCTGATGAAGTCCCCGCACAACCAGCGGCCCGACGATGAGGCACGCAAGCTCACCGAGACGTTCATCGCCAAGCACTCACGCACGACGGCCGCCGCCGTGAGCGCCCGCGCCAAGGCCCGCGGAGTCGCGGGCGCCGACGCGCCGGCCAAGAAGAGCACCGCCAAGGCCGTCAAGGCCGCCGCGGCCACCGTCACCGCCGCCAGCACCCCAGCCGCCGCCAAGACCGCCTCAGCGACCCCGGCCGCCAAGGCCGCATCGGCCACCCGTACCGTCAGCGCCGCGGCCACCAAGACCGCCGCGGCCACCAAGACCGCACCGGCCACCAAGACGACCCGCGCGGCGAAGTCCGCCAAGGCCCCGACCAAGGCCAAGTAGCCTCCCGCCCATGCCCGACGCCGCGCTCAGGCCCCGCATCCGGCTGAGCGCGGCGCTTGGTGCATCTCTGGCCCTGGCGGTGCTGGCGCTGACCCTGGCGCGCCCGGCGGTCGCCGTCGCGGGGCCGACCAGCGGCGGCGCCGACGCCGTCGCCTGCGCCGCGGTCGCGCACTGCAGCGCCGTGGGCAGCTTCACTCAGCCCGACGGTTCGGTCCAGGGTCTGCTGCTCACCCGCACCGGGGGAAGCTGGGCGCCGGACGACCTGCTCGTCCTGCCGGGGGATGCGGCGAGAAATCCCCAGGTCGCCCTCAACGCTCTGTGGTGTGCCCCCGGTGGGGACTGCGTCACCGTCGGGGACTACACCGACCGTCGCGGTGACCAACTGGCGCTGGTCGCCCGAGCCCATGACGGGGTGTGGTCGGCGGCCCAGCGGGTGAACCTGCCCGCCGGGGCGGTGGCCGGCGGCAGCCAGCTCGCCGAGCTCACCGCCCTGTGGTGCGCGGATGCGAGCCACTGCGTCGCCGGCGGCGACTTCACCGGCTCGGGAGGCAACCAGCAGGGGTTCACCGTCACACTCACGGGCGCGACGCCCCAGCGCGGCGTGGCCGTCCCCCTGCCGGCGAACGCCGCCGCCGACCCCCAGGTGGCGCTCACCGTCCTGAGCTGCACCTCGATCAGCGCGTGCACCGTCCTGGGGATCTACTCCGACACCGTCGGCAACCAGAACGGTCTGGTTCTGCTCGGCGCCCCGGCGGACTTCGGCGAGACCCAGCTGCCCCTGCCCAGCGACGCCGCCCAGGCCGCCCAGCAGGTCCAGCTCAACGGCCTGAGCTGCCCCGCGGCCGGAGCGTGCACCGGCGTCGGCGCCTACCTCGACACCAACGGGAATGAGCGCGCCCTGGTCGTCCAGCTCGAGGGAACCACGGTGAGCACCGCCGCACCGATCCTCCCGGCCAACGCCGACCCGAGCTCCAACCCCGAGGCCCAGTTGAGCGCCGTGGCCTGCCCGGCCGCCGGAGACTGCACGATGGTCGGCTCCTACAACGACGCCACCCCCGCGGGTCAGGGCCTGCTCGTCCACCAGAGCGGCACGACGCTCGCCCCGGCCACCGAGCTGAGCCTGCCCGCCGGCACGGCCACGGACCCACAGGTGGGCCTCGACGCGCTGGCCTGCCCGGCCACCGCAACGTGCGTGGCCACTGGGTCGCTCACCCTCGCCGACGGGGCCCAGGTCCCGCTGGTGGCTGAGGAGACGGGCGACAGCTGGAGCGTCGCCCACGCCCTCACCCTGCCCGCTGCCGCCCTGGCGGGCACGAACCAGAACTCGTCGCTGCTGGGGATCGCCTGCCCCACGCCGGGGTCCTGCGCCGCCGCCGGCACCCTCACCGACCGTGCAGGAAACCCCCAGCCGCTGGTCATCTCCGGCAGCACGACCGGCTGGACCGCGCCGGTCATCCCCACCGCGCCCCCGACCACCACGACGCTGCGCCGCACACTCATGCGCCTGCTCGCCAGCGCCAGACCCACCCCAGCCGCCGTCGGTCGCCTGAGCCACGGCGGCCTGCCCCTGAGCCTGCGTCCCGGTGAGGCCGGCACCCTCAGCGTGACCTGGCGCCGCGGGACCACGCTGCTGGCACTCGCCCGGGTGAGCGTCGCCTCGGCCGCGGAGACCGCTCGCCCCATCCTGGGGCTCACCCCGGCCGGACGGCGGCTCCTGGCCACCGGGACGCGCCGGGTGCGCCTGTGGATCCAGACGAGCTTCACACCGACCGTCCCGGCGCACGCCGCCACGGTGACGGTGACGCGCGCCGTCACCGTCACCTGAGCCGAGCCGTAGACTCCGACGTCGTGTCGGCGCCGGCGCCACTCACCATCGCTCAGGTGAGCCCCTTCGCCCTGGAGGCGCACAACGAGGTGGGGGCCCAGGCAGCCGGACTGTCACAGGAGTTGGCCCGGCGGGGGCACCGGGTCGTGCTGGTCGCCCCGTCGAACAACGCGGCGCTGGTGCGCGACAGCCGGCGGCTGCTCAGTGAGGACCCCGACGCCCTGCTCGCCGCCGCGGACGGCGCGCCGCTCACCCTCGGCGTCGGTGAGGTCCTGCCCTTCTCCCCGACGCGACGGCGCGCGGACTCCCTCCCCCTGGACGTCGCCCACACCGTCGAGGAGGTGATGACGAGCCTGGCCTTCGACATCGTCCACGTCCACGAGCCCTTCGCTCCGTCGGCGGCCTCGATCGCCCTGCGCCACTCCCACGGCCTCAACGTCGCCACCTTCCACGAGCCGACCGAGCGGGTGCTCTCCACCCAGCTGGCCCGCCCCCTGTCCGAGCTGCTGCTCTCCCGCCTGGACGCGCGCCTGGCCTCCTACGTGGCCACACGGGACCTGCTCACCCGTCACTTCCCGGGTGACTACCGGGTCATCCCGCCGGGGGCGCAGCCGCAGCGGGGCGAGGTCCCTCGGGTCTCTCGTGCCCACAGCCGAGAGACCCGCCCGGGGCGTCCGGTACAGATCGCCGTCATCGCCGAGGAGGAGCGGGCCGCCCTGCGGCTCATCCTGCGCGCCTTCCGGGGCCTGCCCGCCGAGGGCTGGGAAGCGACGGTGTGGTCGGCGCGTCCGCTGGCCGCGCCGGCGACGCTCGGACGCGCCCTGCGCGAGAAGGTCGCCTTCGTCGGCCCGCGCGACTGTGAGTGGGAGGCGACCCTGGCGGCCGCCGACCTGCTCGTGCTCGGCTCGGTTGGCCAGCGGACAGTCCCCTGGGTGCTCGTGCAGGCTCTCGCCGAGGGCATCCCCACCGTCGCCCCGCGGCTCGCCGTCTACGACGAGCTGCTCGGCGAGGGGACGCGTGGGCTGCCCTTCGAGCCCGGAGACGTCGAGACCCTCGCCTCTCAGCTGTCCCGCGCGGTGGGCGATCCGGAGCTGCGGGACCGCCTGGGGACGCAGGCCACCGCCGCGGGCGCCCAGCTCGGCTTCGTCCAGCTCGCCGACGCGGTCGAGGACGTCTACGGCCAGCTCGTGGCCCGCCGCTTCGACACCCGACCCCGCCCCTCCGAGGCGGTGCGTCGTGCCGTCATGGCCAAGCCGCTCATCGACGTCGACCTGCACATGCACACCGACCACTCCTATGACTGCGCCACCCCGGTCGAGGTGCTGCTGGCCACCGCGCGGGAGCGGGGCCTGGGCGCGATCGCGGTCACCGAGCACAACGAGATCTCCGGCGCCCTGGAGGCCGCAGCCAAGGCCGAGGGGATCAAGGTGATCGTCGGCGAGGAGATCAAGACGGCCTCCCAGGGCGAGGTCATCGGTCTGTTCATCTCGGAGAAGATCGAGCGGGGCATGACCCTGGCCGAGACGGTCGCCGAGATCAAACGCCAGGGCGGTTTGGTGTACGTCCCGCACCCGTTCGACCGCATGCACTCGGTGCCCGACTACCGCCACCTGCTCGAGGTGCTCGACTCAGTCGACCTCATCGAGGTGTTCAACCCGCGCATCGCCATCCCCGAGTTCAACGCCGAGGCGGTCCGCTTCGCGGCCAAATACCGCATCCCGGCGGGGGCGGGATCGGACGCCCACGTGCCCCAGGGGCTCGGATCGGTGCGCATAAGGATGCACGACTTCGACGGTCCGGAGGAGTTCCTGGAATCCCTGCGGGGGGCCGAGGTCATCCGCACACCGGCCTCGCTGATCCTCGTGCAGACGCTGAAGTTCCTGCAAACGAAGGCTTTGCCCGAACCCGCCCGGCGCGCCTCCAAGGAGCGCCAGCTGCGCCGGGTGGCCCGCAAGTCCTGATGCAGGCCAAGGGAGGCGCCGGGGCGGCGTCTAATTCCTCCGGCGTGCCGGCCACTGACGACGAGATTCGCGAGAAGTACCTCGAGCGGGCGATCCGCGAACTGAATCGGCTTGCGCGGGACCTCCAGGAGTGCGAGGACTGCCCCCGCGGCCAGCTCATGCCGGTGCTGGGTTCCGGCCATCCCCAGGCCGACATCATGATGGTCAAGCACGCCCCGAAGCCGAGCGAGATCGAGGAGGGGGTGGCGTTCTATGGGAGGAGCGGCACCGCTCTGATGAAGTCGCTCAAGCGCCTCGACATCGATCCGCTCGCGGTGTACGGGACGGTGTGTGTGAAGTGCCCGGTGCTCGACCCGGTGATGGCCGACCCCGCCTGCGTCCACCGGCTCGTCGAGGAGCTGATGATCGTCGCGCCGAAGATCGTCGTGGTGATGGGCCGCGGAGCGTTGAGCGTGGTCAACGACCTCGATCTGCCGCTGCGCCGCGACCTCGCCGACACCCCCGGGGCGATCCAGAAGCTCACCCCGACGACCGACGCGCTGTATGTGCCCAACATTGACGAATCACTCGACGAGGAGAGCGCCAAGCGGGCGTTCTGGAGCGCCTTCCGCGTGCTCGGGCAGTGGTGGGCGGAGCTGCCGCCGTACTAGACCGTCCTAGAGGGTGAGGATGATCTTGCCGAGCTTGCCGCCGGCCGCGAAGCGGTCGTAGGCCTCGGCCACCTGCTCCAGGGGGTAGGTGGCGGCGACGGGGACCGTGAGTACCCCGTCGCCGAGCAGCGGCACCGCGCTGCGCTCGAGGCGCCGGGCCGCAGCGGCCTTCTCCTCCAGCGGACGGGCGCGCAGCGTCGAGGCGAGGATCCGGCCGCGCTTCATCATCAGCAGGCCGAGGTGCAACTCGGCCTGGGCGCCCGCGCCGATCCCGATGACGACGATGCGCCCCCACAGGTTGAGGGCCTTGAGGTTGTCGGGCAGGTTGGGGGCACCGACGAGTTCGAGGATGACGTCGTAGGGCCCGTGATCGGTGAAGTCATCGGGGGCGTGGACGGTCGCCCCCAGGGCGGCGACCGCGTCCCGGTGGTCGGGGTTGCGGACCGTCGCGTGGACGTCGGCGCGCAGGGCGACGCCGAGCTGGACCGCCGCGGTGCCGACGCCGCCGGCCGCCCCGTGGACGAGCAGGCGCTCGCCCGGCTGAAGGTTCGCCTGGGTGAACAGCGCATCCTGGGCGGTGGTGAAGACTTCGGGGAAGCCGCCGGCCGCGGGCCAGTCGATTCCGTCGGGGACGGCGATCAGTTCACGCTCGTGGGCGGTGACGAACTCGGCCTGGGCGCCGCCGCCGGTGATGGCCATGACCCGGTCCCCGGGGGTGCAGCGAGTCACCCCGGGTCCGAGCGCCTCGACCGTGCCGGCGAACTCCAGGCCGGGGATGTCCTGGGGATAGCCGGGAGGGGCCGGGTAGACACCACGGCGCTGGGCCATGTCCGCCCCGTTGAGACCGGCGGCATGGACGCGGACGAGGACCTCGTGAGAGCCCGGCTGAGGGTCCGGGTGCTCCGCGACGGTGATGGACTGATCCGGGTGGATGGTGGCGGCGCGCATGGCCGGCGACGTTACCCGGACCCCGCTCAGTCTGTGGACTGAGCGGGCCGGTGCTCGCTGCGTCGCTCGAGCTGGGCCACACACTCGACGTGCGGGGTCTGGGGGAACATGTCGACCGGGCGCACCTTGGTGAGCTCATAGCCCGCCTCGACGAGTTGGGCGGCGTTGGGCGCCAGCGTCGTCGGGTTGCAGGAGACGTAGACGATCCGCTTGGGCGCGGTCTCGATGATCCGGCGGACGATCTTCTGAGAGAGGCCGGCCCGGGGCGGGTCGACGACGAGCACGTCGGGCCGGCCGGCCTGCTCGTTGAGCTCACGCAGGGCGAGGCGCACGTCCCCCGCGAAGAAGCGGGCGTTGTCGATCTGGTTCGCCTTCGCCGCGGCGATCGCGTCGCGGATCGCCTCCTCGACGATCTCGAGCCCCCACACCTCCGCGGCGCGGGGCGCCATCAGCATGCCGATCGTGCCGGTGCCGCAGTAGAGGTCATAGACGCGCTCGAAGCCCGACAGCTCGGCGTACTCGATGGCCAGGGCGTAGAGGCGCTCGGCCATCTCCGTGTTGGTCTGGAAGAACGCCTCGGGGGAGATCTCCAGCTCGAGTCCGCCGAGGCGCTCGGGCAGGGTTTCGGACCCCTTGAGCAACTCGGTGATCCCGCCCTGGGTCGTCTCGGCCACGGCGTCGGTGCGGGTCCAGAAGAGCGAGTCGGCGCTGGGCGTCGCGGCGGCCAGGGCCTCGCGGTCGAGCAGGCCCGGGGTGGGTGGGCCGGTGACCAGGCGCACCTGGAGCTGGCCCGTGCGCCGGCCCTCACGGACGACGAGGTTGCGCAAGAAGCCGGTGTTCGTGCGCCGGTCGTGGGCGGACAGGCCCTGCTCACGGCAGAAGGCGACGACCTCCTCACGAGCGCGGTTGGAGGCCTCGGAGGCGAGCCGGCAGTCGGTCACCTCGACGATGTCCTCCCAGCGGCCCGGCGCGTGGAAGCCGCAGATGACCCGCGTCGGGTCGGCCGGGTCGACGCCGAAGGAGTACTCGAGCTTGTTGCGGTAGCGCCACTGCTCGAGCGCCGGGATGATCGGCTCAAGGCGGTAGTTGTCGAGGCGGCCGATGCGCCGCAGCGCGTCGTCGACCTGCTGGGCCTTGATCTCGAGCTGCTTCTCATACGCCAGCACCTGCCAGGGCGCCCCGGGGTGGTGGGCCACGGGCTCGAGGCGGTCCGGGCTGGGGGTGAGGATCTCGATGGCGCGAGCCTCGGCGTAGGCACGCTTGGCCTTGCCGACCTCCGCCAGGACGGTGTCGCCGGGCAGACCGCCGGCGACGAACAGGACGTAGCCGTCCTTGCGGGCGACGCCGGCCCCACCGTGGGCGAGGGAGTCGATGGTGAGCTCGAGGCGGTCGCCGCGATGCGGGCGGGTGGCGGCGGCAGGCTGGTCCATGGTGGTGTCGAGGGTAGTCGGGGTGCGTGGAGCGTCGTGTCGGGGCTCTCGGGCGCGAACTTTTACCCGCTGACACTCGTATGGAGTACTGGCGGGGCTGAGAACGACCTGGGGCGTGCCCCCGTAGACTCTCGCGCCCATGAGCTCCGCCGCCAGACCGACGCACTACCTCACCGGGGAGGAACTTTCCGGCGACGACACCGTCGCCCTGGTCCAGCGCGCGCTGGAGATGAAGCGCGATCCGCTGGGCGACCGTCCACTGGAGGGTGCCAGCGTCGCGCTCATCTTCGAGCGGCCCTCCACCCGCACGCGGGTCTCCTTCGAGGTCGGCGTGGCGGAGCTGGGCGGCCATCCCGTCGTCCTGCGCGGGGATGAGATGCAGCTCTCCCGGGGCGAGTCCGCCCGGGATACGGCGCTGGTGCTCTCCCGTCATGTCTGCGCCATCGGGATCCGCACCGGGCCGGACGCGACGGTGGAGGAACTCGCCGCCCATGCGAGCGTGCCGGTGATCAACATGCTCACCCACGGACACCATCCCTGCCAGGCCCTCGCCGATCTGCTCACCCTGCGTGAGACGTTCGGCCGCCTCGAGGGGCTCAAGCTCGCCTACGTCGGTGACGGCAACAACGTCGCGCGCTCGCTCGCCATCGTCGGCGCGCTCGCCGGGGTCGAGGTGGCCGTGGCCTCGCCGGCCGGCTATGAGCTCGAGCCGGTCGCCGGCGCGACGCTCACCGACGACCCGTACGAGGCGGTGCGCGGAGCCCACGCGATCTACGCCGACGTCTGGGTGTCCATGAACGACGACCCCTCAAGCGCCGAGGCCCGCCGCAGCGCCCTGGCGCCCTACCGCCTCGACGACGCGCTGCTCGACGCCGCCGCCCCGGAGGCCATCGCCCTGCACTGCCTGCCCGCCCATCCCGGCGAGGAGATCACCGCCGAGGTCCTCTACGGCGAGCGCCAGCGGATCTGGGACCAGGCCGAGAACCGCCGCCACGCCCAGAAGGCGCTGCTCGAGCGACTCGTCAGCGGCGGCTGAGCCCCAGCCCCCACTCAGTCGGCGGGGCGCGCCGGGAGGCTCGCCGACGACCGCGGGCCCGCCCGCTCACACGGCGACAGCGACCGCGACGACCAGCACGACGAGCGTGCTCCAGACGATCGTGGTGGCCACCAGGCGCTGGTCGAGCCCGTAGGCGTGGGCGATGATGAGCCCGTTCACGCCGCTGGGCATGGCGGCCTGGAGCAGATAGGCGCTGGGGACGCCCAACCCGGCGAGACTGAGCAGGCCCAGAAGCGCCGGGTTGACGCTGAAGCGAACGGCCAGCGCGGCGAGCACGGCGCGGTCCGGACGCTCGAAGATGCCCGCGCCCTCCTCACGGCGTTCGGATGAGAGCGCGACACCGACGGCGAAGAAGCCGAGGACGAGGAACGCCTTGACGATCACGCCCGAGACGTCGAGCAGGGCGCGCGGGGCCAGGGACGGACCGCCGATGAGCCCGGCCAGGGCGGCCCACAGCGGTGGGTTGGCGGCGAAGGCCGCCACGCTCTGGCGCAACCCCCGGCCGTGCCGGGAGCGAGTGCCGAAGGCGGCCCCGATGGCAAAGCCGACCGTGAAGACCATCGGCCCCGAGATGACCTGGTCGTAGGCGACGGCGCGCGTGAGGGCGTGGCGACCCAGCAGCACGGTCGAGGCGGGGAGGCCCAGGTAGCCGGTGTTGACGAGGATCACCGCGATGATCAGCGCGCCCACGCCGGGGCGGTCCAGGCCCAGGCGTCGCCCCAGAAGCCAAGCGCCGAGGCCGGCCAGTCCGAGACCGACGTAGGCGGCCACGAGGCCGAGGCCGGCCCCGAGGCTGAGCCGCAGGTGGGCGAAGTTGACGAAGGCGACGAACGGGAGCAGGCCGTAGAGCATCACCCGCAGGGTCAGCTGGGAGGCGCGCGTGGCCAGCGGGGTGCGGCGGTCGGCGAGCACCCCCACCGCCGTCGAGGCGATGACGATCAGCGCGATGAGGATCAACGGCCGGCGCGCAGACCGAAGCCGCGGAGCATCAGCAGGGCGCGCTCTGAGAGCGTTCCGCGGGAGGGCAGCACACCCAGCTGGGTGGCCGCGTCATAGAGGTCGAAGAAGGCGCGTACGCGCAGGAGCTTCCCCCGCTCGGTCTGGCAGTACACGACCATCGGTACGGCGATGAAGCGGTTGGTGGCCGGCAGCGTCTCCAGCGGGCCGGTGTTTGTGGCCAGCAGCTTGGACGGGGCAGCGAGGAACAGGCCGCCGGCCAGCCGCGCCCCGGAGCGCTCCAGGCGGGCGTCGGGGAAGGCGTTCCAGAGCCGTTCGGCGTGGGCACCGAGGGCCGCGGGACCCGACAGCGGCTCGGCGAGGAGCGGATCCTCGTAGGTGACGGCGGTGCTGCAGATCTCGCGGAAGGCCAGCGGGTCGCGCCCGGACCAGGCGTCCTCCCAGGCGTCGATGAGCTCATCCGGCGTGAGGCGCCGGCGTTCGACGTCCCGGTCGGTCATGACGCCGCGCTCGTCGGAGCCGTCGGGGTCGTCGGGGTCGTCGGGGCCGTCGGGGCCGTCGCGGTCTCCAGGCCGGTGGGGGCGACAGACGCGCGCGAGCCGTCGAGCTCGGCGACCCCCTCAGTGGGCGACGAGGCCTGGGCGTAGCGGCGCCGGGCGATCCGGCCCGCACCGCGGGCGAGTGCGCCGGCCTCAACGCCCAGACGGATGGCCCGCGCCATGGCCACCGGGTCATGTGCGCGGGAGATGGCCGAAGCGCACAGCACCGCGTCACAGCCGAGCTCGAGCGCGAGTGTGGCGTCCGAGGCCGTGCCCACGCCGGCGTCGAGGATCACCGGCACCTGGGCGTGCTCGACGATCAGCGACACGTTGTAGGGATTGGTGATGCCCATCCCGGAGCCGATCGGTGAGCCCAGCGGCATCACCGCCGCGCAGCCGATGTCCTCCAGGCGCCGGGCCAGGACGGGGTCGTCGGTGGTGTAGGGCAGAACGGTGAAGCCCTCATCGACGAGCGTCTCGGCGGCGGCGAGCAGCTCGACGGCGTCGGGCAGCAGCGTGCGGTCATCCCCGATCACCTCGAGCTTGATCCAGTCGCTGCCGAACGCCTCCCGAGCCAGCCGTGCGGTGGTGACGGCGTCACGGGCGGTGAAGCAGCCTGCGGTGTTGGGCAGGATCTGCACGCCGGCGGCATCGAGGACGTCGACGATCGATCCGCGGGCCCGGGGGTCGACTCGGCGCAGGGCGACGGTGCACAGCTCGGCGCCGGAGACCTCGAGCGCGGCGGCCAACAGCTCGTGGGAGTCAAAGCCGCCCGTGCCGAGGATGAGCCGGGAGCGCAGCTCGCGGCCGGCGAGGATGAAGGGGTGCGGGGCGCTCACCGGACCTAGCCCCCCTGAACCGCGACGAGGACCTCAACCCGGTCACCCTCACCCAGGCGCGTGCTCGCCCAGGCCGAGCGGGGAACGACCTCGCCTGCGATGGCCACAGCGACCCCGCGACCGTCCTCGCGACCACCCAGCTCGAGCACGAGCTCAGCGACGCTGATGTCGTCGGGCACCTCCCGCGCCGTTCCGTTGAGAAGGATCGCCATCACAGGACGGCCCCCGTGGGCGCTCCGGCGAGGAAGCGCGCCGGGGCCGCAGGGGTGGCGAGCGCCGGCAGCGGGTCACCGGCCACGGACGAGACGACCAGGGCGGCGGTGATCGGAGTGAGCATCACCCCGTGGCGGTGGTGGCCGGTGGCCCAGAGGAGCCGCTCGAGCACCGGGGAGGGGCCGATCACCGGGAGGTTGTCGACCGTGCCGGGCCGGATGCCCGCATTGAGCTCGTCGATGCACCAGTCCGCGATCCCGGGGACGAGCTCGATCGCGTCGCGCAGCAGCGCGAAGATCGCCCCCGCGGTGATCGAGGTGTCAAAGCCGCGCTCCTCGACGCTCGCCCCGAGCACGTAGCGGCCGTCGCCACGCGGGACCAGGTAGCCGGGCTGCATGCGCAGGACCCGCTCCACGAGACCGGGGCCGGCGGGGTCCGACAGCACGAGGATCTGCCCCTTGACGGGCCGCAGCTGCGGTTGGGCGGCGGTCGGGAGACCGCCGATCTGCCCCGACCACGGCCCAGCCGCGATCACGACCGCCCCGGCCGTGAGGGTCTCGCCCGAGTCGAGTCGCACCCCGTGGACGACGTCGTGGGAGACGCTCAGCCCGGCAACCTCCACTCCGGTGCGGATCTCCCCGCCCGCCCGCGTGATCGCACGAGCCAGGGCGGCGGCGAGCGCACGCGGGTCGACGGCATGATCGTCCGGTACCTCAAGGGCGAGGCGCAGGCTCGGGGCCAGGGCGGGCTCGAGCCGGCGGGCCTGGGAGGGCAGCAGGCGCGTCACCGGATGGCCGAGGCTCTGGCGGAAGGCAAGGTCGCGGTCGAGCACGGCCGCCTCATCGGCGTCCCGGGCCACGAGCAGCGAGCCGACCCGACGCAGACCGACCTGCAGACCCGTCTCGGCCTCGAGCTCGGCGATGAAGTCCGGATAGCGGTCGGCGCTGGCCAGCGCCAGGGCCAGCAGCTGGGGCTCGGCCGGGCTCGCCTCGGCGACCGGGGCGATCATTCCCGCCGCGACGTGGGTGGTGCCGGCGGCGACGCGGTCGGCCCGCTCGAGCAGGCGCACGGTCATCCCCCGGCGCAGGGCCTCCCAGCCGGTGGCCAGGCCGATCACCCCGCCGCCGACGATCAGAACATCCGTGGGACCCGACGCGCTCATCACGTAAGGGGACAAGGCTAGTGCGGGCTCGATCCCGGTGCCGGGCTGCCACACTTGGGCACGTGACCGTCGCGGGCCAGCTCTACCTCGTTGCACCGGCGATCTCCGACGCCGCCCTGGCCGCGGCGGTGCGTGGCGGCGTCGATCTCGTCCAGCTGCGCCTCAAGGACGCTTCGGACGAGGAGATCCTCGCCACGGCGGCGCGCTTCCGGGCCGTGCTCGACCCGCTCGGGGTTCCGCTGATCATCAATGACCGACCCGACCTGGCCCGCGCCGCCGGAGCCGCGGGCGTCCATGTCGGCCAGGACGACCAGGCCGTCAGCGACGCGCGCGCGATCGTCGGCGCGGACGCCATCGTCGGCCTGTCGACCCACACCCCGGAACAGGTGGACGCCGCAGCGGACCTGCCCCTGGACTACTTCGCCGTCGGCCCGGTGTACGCCACGCCGACCAAGCCGGGCCGACCCGCCGTGGGCACGGAGCTCGTCCGCTACGCCGCGGCCCGGGCGCAGCTGCCGTTCTTCGCCATCGGCGGGATCGACCCGACGAACCTCGCGGTGGTGCGCGATGCCGGCGCCGAGCGGATCGCCGTCGTGCGGGCGATCACCCAGGCGCCCGACCCCGAGCGCGCCGCCCGCGCGCTCGCGCACGTGATGAGGAGGGACGTTGAGCCAGCGTAAGCGCAAGTCGCGGGCATCACAGCCCGCGACGCGAACGGCGAGCCGCGACGCGACGCCGAGCACCAGCGCAACCCGGGCCGCGGCGGCGCAGACGACATCCGCGCGGCCGGCGGCGGCGCCGAGCCGCCCCCCGGCGTCCTCCCGGAGCGGCCGGCGCCAGGCGCCGGCTCCGGACTGGGTCTCCCGCTACAGCGCACGGGCGGAGCAGAAGAACGCCGAGGCGCGGGCCAACCTGGTCCCGCTGGCCGCGGGCCAGCACCCGCTGCCGCTGGCGATCGCCATCGGGCTGGCGCTCATCTTCTCCCTGGGCACGCTCGTATTGATGGTCGCCGGGGTGAAGGTCGGCGGGCGGCCCCCGGCCACGAGCTGGATCCTCTACGTGGTGGTGATGTTCGCCTGCGCCGTCGGCATGTACAAGCACTGGTTCCAGGCCGTGCTCGCCTTCATGTGCCTGCTCGCCATCGCCCTCATCATCCTCTGCGCCCTGCTCGTGCGCGCCTCGAACCTGCTCGGGCTGCTCCTGCCGCTGGTGCTCATCTCCGGTGGCGGCACGCTGTTCTGGAAGCTCGTGCGAGTCCTCGCCCGGATCCAGATGCCCGAGCGCCCCACGCGACCGGCCGCCTGAGCGCCGCCGCCTGAGCCCCTCCGGTCATCCCCGGGTGGCCAGCGGTCCGCGATCGGCGCGGACGCCGGAGAGCCCGGATCATCTAGGCTGAGGGCGTGTCTGACTCCACCTACGACTGCATCGTGATCGGCTCTGGCCCGGGCGGTTACGTCACCGCGATCAGGGCCGCCCAGCTCGGCTTCAAGACGGCCGTGGTCGAGAAGGACAAGGTCGGCGGCCGCTGCCTCAACTACGCGTGCATCCCCGCCAAGGCGGTGCTGCGCGTCGCCGACGTCGCCTCCGAGATCAACGATGCCGCCGAGTTCGGCATCACCGTCGCCGCCCCCACGATCGACTTCGCCCACGTGCTGGACCGACGGAACAAGGTCGTCTCGACGCTCACCGGCGGCGTCGCCGGTCTGCTCAAGAAGAACAAGGTCGACGTGATCGAGGGCGAGGGCTCACTCGTGCCGGAGAAGCTCAGCGTGGCGGTGAACGGCACCGAGTACAGCGCGACCAAGACGATCATCCTCGCCACCGGATCGGTGAAGCGGCCGATCCCCGGAACCTCCTTCGGCGGGCGGGTCATCGGCACCGAGGAGGCCTGGGCGCTCGCGGAGCTGCCCGGGCGCCTTGCCGTCATCGGCTCAGGCGCCTCGGGGTCGGAGATCGCCTCCGCCTACGCCCGGCTCGGCTCCCAGGTCCAGCTCTTCGAGGCGCTCGACCGCGTCCTGCCGACCGAGGATCAGGACATCTCCCGCATCGCCGAGCGCGGCTTCAAGAAGCAGGGGATCGACGTCCACACCGGAGTGCTCGTCTCCGACGTCGTCTCGAGCGAGAGCTCGGTCAGCTTCCGCTACGGCGAGGCGACCGGTGAGGCTGACTGGGTGGTGATCGCCGCGGGTCGCGGTCCTGACGTGGAGGCGCTCGGCCTCCAGGCCGCGGGCATCGCGCTCACCGACCGCGGCCTGATCGCCGTCGACGGCGCGATGCGCACGAGCGTCCCCGGCATCTACGCGATCGGGGACATCGTGCCCGGCCCGGCCCTGGCCCACAAGGCCTCCGAGGAGGGCATCATCGCCGTGGAGGACGCTGCCGGCCTGGCCACCCACCCGATCCAGTACGGCGACATCCCGCGGGCGACGTTCTGCACCCCGAACGTCGCGTCGTTCGGGCTCACCGAGGCCCAGGCCAAGGAACAGGGCTACGACGTGGTCGTGGGCAAGGTGCCCTACGGCGCCGTCGGCGCAGGCACGGTCTACGGCGACCGGACCGGCCAGGTGAAGATCATCGGCGACCGCCAGTACGGAGAGCTGCTGGGGGCCCACATCGTCGGAGCCAAGGCCACCGACCTCATCCAGGAGCTCGTCAACACCAAGGCGCTCGAGGGCGGCTACCCAGAGGTGGCCCGGATCATCCACGGCCACCCGACCATGTCCGAAGCCCTCTCCGAAGCCGCGCGCGCGGCCGACGGATGGCTTATCCACGGGTGAGCGACTCGCCACAGCACGCCAGCCCCGGGTCGCTCAAGGGCGAGGTCAGCCTCAGCGAACCGACGCGCCACGAGCGAACGGTGGCGCGGCGGTCGGCGGAGATCCGCGCGACCGTCCCGCACGCCGAGTTCACGCGCGTGGTGTCGATGGACGCTGCCTGTGGGGCAGCGTCCGCGGGCGGCTTTGACCCCATCGGGCTTGTGCTCGCGGCGGTGGCCCGGGCGCTCGTAGAGGTGCCGGCGCTGAACGGGGCCTACCGCGATGGGCACGCTGAGCGGTACTCTCGCGTCAACCTCGGTGCGGTCATCGCCGCCGACGGGGTCTACGCAGTGCCGACCATGTTCGATTGCGACGAGAAGTCAGCCGGCCACCTCGCCTCTGAATACGCCGATCTGCGTGAGCGGGCGCTCAGCGACCGCCTGATCCCAGCCGAGCTGACGGGCGCGACCTTCACCGTCACCGACCTCGGTCCGGACGGGATCCACGCCAGCGGCCCGCTGGTCATCGGCGGTCAGGCGGGCGCAGTGTCCATGGGCGCGACACGCGTCGTGCCGATCCTCGACGGGGACACGGTGCGCGCCGGGCGCGAGAGTGTCCTCACCCTGTCCGTCGACCACCGGGTCATCCAGGCGCCCGCGGCGGGGCGCTTCCTCACCGCGGTGGCGCGGGGGCTGGAGTCGGCGTGACCCCGGCCGAGGTCGAGGCGACCGCCGAGAACCTCGCGGCCCGGGGCCGCGACGAGCTCACCGCTCGGTTCCGCGAGGCGTACGCCAAGGCGCTCGGCGCCCATGCCGACCTGGTCTCCTTCGACGCCGAGCGGGTGGAGGCGATGATCCAGCGCTCCGCGGCCGAAGCCGACGGCCTCCAATGGCGCCGCGCCCTTGCCGGGGTGGCGGCCCGCGAGCTCGACATCAGCCTCGCCTCAGCCCTCACGCACCCGGCGGTGGTGCGCGCGCACCAGATCATCGGGGCGCCGTCGTATGAGAGCGCGCTCGCCGCGCTCGCCGTGCCCGTGCCCGTGCCCGTGCCAGTGCCGGTGGTGACGCAGGCCCCGGGAGAGACTCCCGTGGCCACCCCGCCGGCGCCGCCCGGACCGACAGCCGACCGCGCCGCCGAGACCGCACTCGAGCACGCCGCCGAGGCGGAGTTGGCCATGGTGATGCCCGAGTCCGGGCACGAGAGCGAGCCGGCACCCGCAGTACGGCCCGCAGAGCTCGCCGA
>DASSZV010000051.1:0-15507 GCA_035702765.1 Solirubrobacteraceae bacterium | reverse complement strand
TGTCGTTGTCGTAGAGGAGACGCAGGTCGGTGACGCCGTGCTTGAGCATGGCGAGCCGCTCGATCCCCATGCCGAAGGCGAAGCCCTGATAGCGCTCGGGGTCATACCCGTTGGCGGCCACGTAGCCCAGGACGTTGGGGTCGACCATGCCGGCACCGAGGATCTCGATCCAGGCGGTTCCCTTGCACAGCGGGCAGCGCGAGCCGTCGGGCAGCACTCCGGCCTGGCAGTTGAAGCAGGAGACGTCGACCTCGACCGAGGGCTCGGTGAAGGGGAAGAAGTGCGGGCGCAGCCGAATCTCGCGCTCGGGCCCGAAGAACGCCCGGGAGAAATGCAGGAGAGTGCCCTTGAGGTCGGCCAGGGTGATGTCCTCGTCCACGGCGAGCCCCTCGAACTGATGGAACTGCGGGGTGTGGGTGGCGTCGAGGTCGCGGCGGTACACCCGGCCGGGCACGACGATGAAGATCGGCGGCGGCTGGCGCAGCATCGCGCGGACCTGCATGGGGCTCGTGTGGGTGCGCAGCAGCACCTCGTCGGAGATGTAGAAGGTGTCGGTGGGCAGGCGCGCCGGATGGGTCGACTCGTGGTTGAGCGCGTCGAAGTTGTAGGCGACGGTCTCCACCTCGGGTCCCTCCTCCACGCTGAAGCCCAGGCCGATGAAGATGTCCTCGATCTCCCGGCGCGTGCGGGTGAGCAGATGCAGGTGGCCGATGGCCGGCAGCGGGGCCGCGGGCAGGGTGAGGTCGACGCGGTCAGCGGCCAGGCGAGCCTCGAGCTCGCTCGCGGCGAGCGCCTCGGCCCTGGCGTCGATCGCCGCTTCGAGCGTCCGGCGGGCCTCATTGGCCGCGCGTCCCACCGGTCCGCGCAGCTCGGGCGCCAGCTCAGCCACGCCACGCAGGAGGTTGGGCAGCTCGGCGCGGCGGCCGAGGAACTCGATGCGCACCTCCTCGAGGGCGGCGCTGGTGCTCGCGGCGGCCACCGCGTCGCGCCCGGCGGCCAGCAGCGCTTGGATTCGCTCGTTCATGCGGGGGTCATCCTACGTGTCAGCTCGCGTCACGCGACGTCAGCTCATACAACGCGACCGTCGCCGCCATCGCCGCGTTGAGGGAGTGGTTCCGGATCGGGATGCGCACCACCCGGTCGACCGCGGCGAGCACGCCCTCGGGCAGACCCTGGCGCTCGGTGCCGACGAGCAGCGAGACGTCCGTGTCCATCTGCAGGCTCATGTGTCCTGTGGAAGGCCAATGACCTCCCGCATCCAGGGCGATGGTCGTCCCGGGCAGGTCCCCGAGCTCACAGCGCACGACCGGCACGGTGAAGATCGCCCCCATCGAGGCGCGCACCGCCTTCGGCCCGAACGGGTCCGCCGAGCCGGGCCCCAGCGCCAGGCACGAGGCCCCGAAGGCCTCACACGCGCGCAGGATCGTCCCGACGTTGCCCGGGTCACCCACCCCGTGGAGGTAGACGCACACGGGTCCCGCGGGCGCGGGAGCCCAACGCGTCTCATAGACACCCAGCGCACGCGTCCCCGAGCCGAGCCCGGAGACGCCGGCGAGCAGCTCCGGGGTCACCTCGGTGCCCTCCAGACCGCTGCCGGCCGCGACGAGCCGGTGCAGCGGGCTCCAGCCCGCCTCCTGCGCTGCGGCGAGCAGGTCCTCACCCTCGGCGACGAAGCGCCCGAGGGTCTCGCGCTCGCGACGGCGCGCGGTGAGGCGGCGGATCTCCTTCAGCGTCTCGTTGTGGGGGCTGGTGATGAGCATGGGGTCAAAGAACGACAAAGGGCGCCCTCGTGAGAGGAGCGCCCTGGAAGCCTGCCGGTGTGCGGCCGACGTTACTCAGCCGCAGCCAGCGCCTCACGGGCGCGGTCGGCAAAACGTCGGAAGGTCGCTTCGTCATGGATGGCGATGTCGGCGAGGACCTTGCGGTCGAGCTCGACGCCGGCCTTGTTGAGACCGTTCATGAACTGGCTGTAGGACATGCCGTTGAGCCGGGCGGCCGCGTTGATCCGGGTGATCCACAGCTTGCGGAAGTCCCGCTTGCGGTTACGACGGTCGCGGTACGCGTAGGTGTCGGCCTTGATGAGGGCCTGCTTGGCTTGGCGGTAGTGCCGGCTGGCGTCACCGCGCATGCCCTTGGTGAGGGCGAGCGTTTCCCGCCGCTTCTTCTTCGCGTGGACCGAGCGCTTCACACGGGCCATGAGGTCAGCGTCCCTTCTTCGGCGCGTTGAGCAGGACCTTCACCCGCGGCGCGTCGTGGTCGGAGAGCATCACCGGGCCGGCGAGGTTGCGCTTGTATTTCGGCGACTTCTTCTCAAGGATGTGGGAGGAGAAGGCGTGACGGGCCTTCACCTTGCCGGTCGCGGTGAGCTTGAAGCGCTTCTTCGCGCCCGAGTGGGTCTTCATCTTCGGCATAAGCGAGCGCCTAGTAAAGCAGGTCCTCGACGGGTCTCCCGGAGCGCCGCTCAGGCGCTGCGGGAACCCGACTTGGCCCGGGATTTGGCGGGGGCGGAACCGCTCGGTGCGGTCGGCTCCGAGCCCTCGGACTTCGGCGCCCGCGGCTTGGGGCTCGCGGGCTTGGCCGCCGTCGTCTTGGCCGGCGCGTCCGCTCCTGAGGGCATCTCGGCGGTGGCAGGGGTCACCGGAGTCTCCGCGGCAGCGGCCTTCGGTGCCACCTTGCGCCGGGACGGCTTGGCCGGGGCCTCGCCTGATCCAGCCGACGGCGACGTGCTCGTCTCGGAGTCCTTCGGCGTCTTGGAGTCCTTCGGCGTCTTGGAGTCCTTCGGCGCCTTGGAGTCCTTCGGCGCCTTGGAGTCCTTCGGCATCTCAGATTCGGGTGCGGCGGTCTCGGCTTCGGGCGCGGCGGTCTCGGCTTCGGGTGCGGCGGGGGACCCTTCGCTCGTGGCCGTCTCGGCGTCCGCGACGGACTGCAGCGCCGCGGCACGGCGGGTCGCCGACCCTCCCTTGGCGTTCTTGGCCTTCGACGCGGGGCGTCCCGAGGGGCTGTCCTCGACGTCGTCGACAACCGCGGGTGCCGGGGTCGTCGGGGTCGTCGGGGCGGGAACCACCTCGACCGCGGTGACCGGCTCGACCGCGGCGACCGGCTCGATCTCGGTGATCGGGGCGATTTCCCCCTCGTCATCAAAGTCGGCGTCATCGGGGTCGTCGTCGCCCTCGCTGGCGCGGGTGATCACCGTGTCGGCGGGCAGGTCGTGCTTATGAGGCTTCTTGCCCCCCCGGTGCTCGTCGCCGGAGTCGGCTCCACCGTCGTGCTCGTGGTCGTGCTCGGCGAGCACGGCCTTGGAGGGCGCGAGCATCATCGTCATGTTGCGCCCATCCTGCAGCGGGTTCTGTTCGACGACGGCGAGCTCGGAGAGTTCACCGGCGAGCTTCTCCAGCAGCGCGACACCCCGCTCGGGGTGAGTCACCTCACGGCCGCGGAACATGATCGTGATCTTGACCTTGTCCCTGCCCTTGAGGAACCGCTCGACGTGACCCTTCTTGGTGTCGTAGTCGTTCTGGGCGATCTTCGGGCGAAACTTGATTTCGCGGATCGTGATCTGCTGCTGGTGCTTGCGGGCGGCCTTCTGCTTCTGGGCCTGCTCGTATTTGAACTTCGAGTAGTCGAGGACCCGGCAGACGGGCGGGCGGGCCTCGGGGGCCACTTCGACGAGGTCGAGGTCGCGCTCCTGCGCGTAGACGAGGGCGTCGGGGGTCTTCACGACGCCGATCTGCTTACCGTCCTCACCAACGAGCCTGACCTCAGGCACACGGATGCGGTCGTTGATACGGGTCTGGTCCCGTTCCGGCGGACGCCGGTCGAACCTACGAGGGACCGGCACTAGCTGTGACTCCGGCGGTTATTCAAGCTGCGGCGCCAGAGCGGCGGTGGGAGAAAAGCGAGAGATTCAACGCAGAGGAGTATAGCCCGTCCCGGGGCGGCGCAGACCGCACTCAGTCCCCCAGCCGACGGCTCAGCGATCGGGTCGCGATCAGCTCGGAGAGCCGCTCACGGAAGCGGATCAGCTCGATCGAGCCGGTGTCGCCGCTGCCCCGCTCACGCACCCCGACGCGTGCCTCCCCCACCTCGCGGTCCCCGACGACAAGCATGAAGGGGATCTTGGCCAGCTCGGCATCGCGGATCTTGCGACCGACCTTCTCGGCCCGGGCGTCGACCTCGACGCGGACGCCGACGGCGGCGAGCTCCGCGCGGACCCGCTCGGCATAGGCGAGGTGGGCATCGGAGATCGGCAGCACGATCGCCTGCCGGGGGGCGAGCCACAGCGGCAGCTCCCCGCCGAAGTGCTCGAGCAGGATCCCGATGAAGCGCTCGTAGGAGCCCATCAGCGCGCGATGGAGCATCACCGGACGGTGCTCGGCGTTGTCCGCGCCCGTGAAGCTGAGGTCGAAACGCTCCGGGAAGTTGTAGTCGAGCTGGCAGGTGCCCAGCTGCCAGGAGCGTCCCAGCGAGTCGGTCATGTGGATGTCGATCTTCGGGCCGTAGAAGGCGCCGTCACCGGCGTTCACCGCGTAGGGCAGCTCCAGCTCGGCCAGAGCACTGGCCAACGCCGCCTCGGAGCGGTCCCAGAGCTCATCCGAGCCGATCCGCTGGTCGGGTCGGGTGGAGAGCTCGTAGTGGACATCGAGGTCAAAGAGCGCGTAGGTGTCGGCGGCGAACGCGAGCACGCCGGCCACCTCCTGCTGGATCTGCTCCTCGGTGCAGAAGATGTGGGAGTCGTCCTGGGCGAAGTGACGCACGCGCAGCAGCCCGTGCAAGGTGCCCGAGGCCTCACGACGGTGCAGCAGCCCTGGCTCCCACAGGCGCAGGGGCAGATCCCGGTAGGAGTGCGGCGTCATCCCGAACAGCTGGCAGTGGCCGGGGCAGTTCATCGGCTTGACCGCCATCTCACGGTCCTCGTACTCGGTGACGAACATGTTCTCGCGGTACTTCTCCCAGTGTCCCGAGGTCCTCCACAGCGCGGAGTCGAAGATCTGCGGGGTCTTCACCTCTTGATAGCCCCGGGCCACGCCCATGTCGCGGCTCAGCTTCACCAGCTCGTTGAACACCGCGGTCCCGGCCGGGGTCCAGAACGCCGCCCCGGGTGACACCTCGGAGAAGTGGAACATCCCCAGCTGGGGGCCCAGACGGCGGTGGTCGTTCTGGCGGGCCCGCTCCAGGCGCTCGAGATGCTCCTCCAGCTCGGCCTGAGAGAGGAAGGCGGTTCCGTACACGCGCGTGAGCATCTGGCGCTCGGAGTCCCCGCGCCAGTAGGCGCCGGCGACGGACTGGAGCTTGAAGGCGCGGATCCGCTTGGTGCTCGGAGCGTGGGGTCCGCGACAGAGGTCGGTGAACGGCCCGTTGGTGTAGAGCGACACGCTTTCCACCGGAGCGTCGGCGGGGGCGTTGGCCACCAGATCCTCGATGAGCTCGACCTTGTAGGGCTGGGCCTCCCGAACGAAGCGCTCCAGGGCCTCCCCCACGCTCACGTCCTCCCGCGTGAAGGCCTCGTCGGCGCGGATGTGCTCGCGCATCTTCGCCTCGACGCGCTCGAAGTCCGCGTCCGAGAAGCTCACGCCCTCAGGGAAGTCGAAGTCGTAGTAGAAGCCGTTCTCGATCGCCGGGCCGATCGAGATCTTCACCTCCGGGTAGAGCTCGAGCATCGCCGCGGCGAGCACGTGGGCGGTGTCATGGCGGATGAGCTCGAGCGCCTCGGCGCCGCTCTTCTCGGTGATGATCTCGAGTCGGCGCTCGCCCCCGGTCGGCAGCTGGCGGGCGAGGTCCAGGGTGACCCCGTCGACCTTCACCGCCAGGGCCGCCCGGGCCAACCCGGGTCCGATGGCCGCCGCTGCGTCCACCCCGGTCGCGCCGGCGGGCAGCGCGAGCGTGGCCCCGTTGGGCAGGAGGAAGTCGACGGCGTCGGTGGGCGGATCCTGGATGCTCATGGGTCGTCCCATCCTATTGGCCCCTCCGGGCCCCGGGGAACCGCCCCGCCGTGGGGTCGCTACTCTTGTGCTCTCCCAGGGCGATTAGCTCAGCTGGGAGAGCGCCACGTTGACATCGTGGAGGTCACTGGTTCGAGCCCAGTATCGCCCACTTCCCGGTACCGCACGCGGCCCGGCGCTCACGCCGTGCCGGATACCCGGTCCCCGTCCTGGACCGGCGGTGCGCCGGGCTCAGCGAGGTTCGCGGCGGGTTGGGCGAAGAGCACGCGGACCGTTCGCTCCGGTGCCCGACGGCGCTCGGGTCCGTCATAGGTGCTGGCACCTCCCCGGTCCGCGCGGCGGTCCCCCCCACGTCGACGGTCAGCGCCACTGCGGCGATCCGGCCCGGCGGGCGGCGCGTCACCCTCCGGGGCTCCAGTGCGCCGGTCCGGGGCTCCGTAGCGGCGGCGGTCGGCTCCCGCCGGTCGCCACTGCGGCGTGTCGTGCGCCGCCAGCTCGACGGCGGTGAGGGCGATCCTGGCCCGGTCGGCGCGCGTGGGATCCAGTCTGCGGACACGTTCGGTGAGCAGCGTCGCCAAGACGCGCCTGCCGTCCCGCCAGGCGTTGAGGTTCGAGTCGCCAGCACGCCGTGCGAGTTCCATTGACGGAACCTCCTCGATGCGCAGTCCGGCCTTGATCGCGGAGACGATGAGCTGCATCTCGATCTCAAATCCGTCGGCGGTGAGCGCGAGGCGCTCCAGATCCCGGCGCCAGAATGCGCAATAGCCGTAACAGAGGTCGGTGAAGCGGACCCCGAAGAGCAGGTTGGCCGCGTGCACGAAGCCGAGGTTGCCCAGGTGGCGCAGCCGGGTGAAGTCCACCGACCCTCCGCCGGGCAGGTTCCGGGACCCCTTCACGAAATCAGCGCCCCCGCTGAGCGCCGCGACGTAGCGGTCCATCTCGCGCGGGTCGGTGGACCCGTCGGCGTCAATCATCACGATCACTTCTCCCGTCGCCGCGGTAAACCCGGCGCGGAGGGCGGCGCCCTTGCCGGGTGAGCGTTGATGGACGATGACGACGCCCTCTCGACGGTCGGTGACGATCCGCTCGGTGCGATCGAGCGAGAGGCCGTCGACGAGGATGACCTCCGAGACCCACGGGGGCATCTGATCGACGACCCAGTCGATCGAGTGCTCCTCGTTCAGGGCGGGAATGACGACCGACACGCTCGGCCGAGGGCGGCCTACGGGGATGGCCCCCTGCCGGGGCGCGGCGTCAGCGACCGCCGAGCGTCTGCGCAGCCGCCTGGCCCAGGCCACCTGAGCCTCGGACACGGCCACCGGCGCCTCGCGCAAGAACGAGGCGGCCAGCCGGGGCGGGCCGAGCGTGCAGACCCCGATGGACACCATGAGCAGGAAAAGGATGAGCACGAGCATGGGTCCTACCTCCGCAGCGGGCTGGCGGGCAGAGCGACACCTTCTGCGGGAGAGCGCTGTCTCCCCGGCGGTCGGTATAGGCACTGTGTCGGCAGGACGACGCCCGGCTTGAACCGAGCGCCTCGGGCGACGGGCCGTCACTCCACAGATGACGAGGCCTCCACCGCGGCCGGGCGGCCGATCCGCCGAGGCCTCCGGGCCAACCTGTCAGGGCCGTCCTGTGCGGGCGCCAGCGTGCCCGCGGCTCATTGTGGGGGGCGGGACTCAGCTGCCCGAGCGGGCCTCCCGCGCGACGGCGAAGGCCGAGAAGCTCTGGGCCACGGGCATCAGCTCCAGGACGTTGACGTTGACGTGCGGTGGCTGGGTGATGACCCACGCAATCGACGCGGCGATGTCCTCGGCGCTCAGAGGGGTCATACCCGCATACACCTGGGCGGCACGCTCGGCGTCGCCGCCGAAGCGCACCTGGGAGAACTCGGTCTCGCACATCCCCGGCTCGATGCAGCTGACCCGCACGCCGGTGCCGTGCAGATCGCTGCGCAGGTTGAGGCTGAACTGGTGGACGAAGGCCTTGGTCGCGCCGTACACGTTGCCGCCCGGATAGGGGTAGGTCCCCGCCACTGAGCCGAGATTCACCACGTGCCCGCGGCCGCGCGCGACCATCCCGGGCAGCAGGGCCCGCGTGAGGTAGGTGAGGCCGAGGCAGTTGGTGGCGACCATCTGATCCCAGTCGTCGAGCTCCGCCCGCGGAGCCGGCTCGAGCCCGAGGGCCAGACCGGCGTTGTTGACCAGCACGTCCACCTCGGCGAAGGCCGGGGGCAGCGCGGCGATGGTGGCGCTCACCGCGTCGCGGTCGCGCACGTCCAGGGCGACCGCATGCACCCGGTCCGCCCCCACCTCCGCGGCGAGGTGCTCGAGGCGGTCGGTGCGGCGGGCCGCGGCGACGACGCGCAGGCCGGCGCCGGCGAGACGGCGGACGGTGGCCGCGCCGAAGCCGGCTGAGGCTCCGGTGACGAGGGCGGTTCGGTAGGCAAGGGTGGGCTCAGGCATCTCAGGCACAGCGAACATGATGCCCACCCCGGCCCTGGGGTGGGGACCGGATCGGTCCGCAGGCGGGCCGGACGTCGTCGTGCTTCCGCCGCGCTCGCGCGGCCTCAGCGGTCGAGCAGGGCCCGGACCTCGCGCTCGATCACGGCGAGATCGTCGGGGTCGGCGCCGCCGCCCGCGGCATGGCCCCAGACCGAGTCGATGACGCAGAGCCGCCCGCGGGCGAGGTGGGCGACCTCCACAGCGGCGTCCTCGGGCGGGAAGTAGAGGTCGGTGGCACACGGCATGATCAGCGCCTCCGCGCTCACACGGCCCAGCGCGGCGGCGTAGGCGGCGTCATCGCCACCGGGGCCGGCGACGTCATGGGCCTGCCAGGTGTCGATCAGGCTGAGCAGGTCGCGGGCGTCCCAGCCGTCGAAGCCGCTGTCCCATTCGGCGGCGAGGAACTGCTCCAGCGATGCGTAGCCGGCCGCCTCATGGCGGCGTTGGCGGTACCAGGCCTGAGAGAGGCCCCAGCCGGCCCACACCCGTGCCATCGCCCGCAGGCCCGCGGCGGCCGCCGTGGGATCGTCCAGCGGGCCCGCGGAGGTGAGGGCCGCCCTGACGCCCTCGAGGAAGACCCAGGTGTGGGGCGCCGTCCGCGCGGCGCCGCAGAGCACCGCCAGGCGCCGCACCATGGCCGGGAAGCGACACGCCCACTCATACGCCTGCTGGCCGCCCATGGAGAAGCCGATGACCAGCGCGAACTCGCGAATGCCCAGGACCTCGGTGACGAGCCGGTGCTGGAGGGTGACGTTGTCGTGGATGGTGACCAGCGGGAAGGGCCCCGCGGTCTGACTCGGGGAACTCGAAACCCCGTTGCCCAGCAGGTTCGGCACGACGATGCAGTACCGGCCGGGATCGAGCGCGCGGTCGGGGCCGATGAGGTAGGCGTTGTCATCGTGACGGCTTCCGTAGAAGGTCGGCAGCAGGATCGCGTTGTCCCCCTCCGCGTTGAGGGTGCCGTGGACGACGTAGGCGAGCCGGGCCGCGGGCAGCACCTCATCCGAGCGCAGGGTCACCGTCCCGGCGTGGAAGATCTCGGGCTGACGGGGTACGGCAGAGTCGCTCATCCCCGGATCGTAGGGGCGGGCCCGGTGACCCCGTAGCCGTCACGGTCGCGCCCGAACCGCGAGGGCAGCCGGGCACGTTCCCGGATGGGGACAGGCGGGATCCTCAGGTGCGGGCGGGGGCCAGCGACAGGACGCGAATCGACGCCGCCGCAGCCCCGCTGACGAGGCACAGCGCGAGCGTGAGGGAGGTCGCCGAGACGACCCCCACCGCCCCACCGAGCCAGATCAGCTGGTCGGCCACCAGGGCGGTTAGAACGACTCGGATCCAGCGCCGCTGGATCGACCGGCTCCGTGCCCGCCAGAGCCCCGGCACGGCGATGATGCCGGCCACGGGGACGAAGCCGAGCACGAGCATGAGGTACCAGATGGTCCGCCCCGGCGGCGGCGCAGGGCGGCGTGGACGGCGGCCGGTCATACGTTCGGTGTTCGGCACGGGGACGGGGAACCGCTCATGTGTCTGCGCCGGCGCACGCAGCGCAGACACCGGAGAGGACGACCTCGACGCGGTCGGGTCGGAAGCCCTGGGCGCTGGCCCGCCCGAGCAGCGGCGCGGGGTCGAGGTCGGCGTCGACGTCCTCGACCTGTCCGCAGCGGCGGCAGACCGCGTGCTGGTGAGGTTCGGTGCGCCCGTCATAGAGCGAGCCCCGGCCGACGTCGATCTTGCGGGCCAGCCCGAGCTCGACGAGCAGGTCGAGGGTGGCGTACACCGTGGGCGCGGAGATCCCCGGGAGGTCGTGGCTCACCGCGGCGAGGAGCTCATCCACCGATGCGTGGTGACGACGCCGGCGCAGCTCGCGCAGGATGACGAGCCGCTGGGAGGTGACGCGCTGGCCGCGCGCACGCAGGAGGTTGATCAGCTCCGCGTCCGCCCGGGGAGCGGTGCCTGGGTCGGGCGCGGAGGCCGGATGGGCGGAGAGAGAAGTCATTAGGTGACCCTAACTATAGCGACCCGTTCGTTATTTTTATTCGATTGCTATTGTCTCGCCCGTGGTCGAACAGATTCTCAGCCTCCGCCGCGTCGACGAACGCACGATCGTCCTGCAGTACATCCAGCCCGGCCTCGTCGGGCTGATCGACGGGACGCTGTCGACGCTTGCGCCGATCTTCGCCGCGGCCCTGCTCTCAGGGTCCCATGCGGCCCTGTTCGTCGGTCTGGCCACGGCCGTCGGCGCGGGGATCTCGATGGCCTTCTCCGAGGGTCTCTCCGACACGGGTGAGGACACCGGCCGCGGGACCGCGGTGGTCCGCGGCGGCGTCACCGGGGTCATGACCACCGTCGGCGGGGTCTTCCACTCGCTGCCCTTCATCATCGGCAGCGTCCACACCGCCCTCCTGGTGGCGGGCATCGTCGTCGCCTGCGAGCTCGCGCTGATCTCGTTCATCCGCAAGCGCTTCCTCGACGTCCCCCTGCGCCTCAGCCTGCTCCAGGTCGCCTTTGGCGGGGTGCTCATCGTCGCCGCCGGCGTTCTGCTCGGCAACGCCTGACTCGGCAACGCCTGAGTCACGCCCTCGAGCGCCGACGTCCCGGCGGCAGCTGCGGGCTCCACGCCTCCCCGGGACGGGGCCGGCCGTGAATGAGCACCTGGATGGCCATCACCGCCGATGCCGTCGGCGCTCCGGGCGGGCGTCCTCTGCGTCGTTCCCGGTGGGCGGTGATCTCCCTCGGACTGCCGCTTGGGTCGGTTCCGGCGCGGAATATGACCTCTGGCCGCCGGCTCACACGCCGCCCTGAGCGGCGGCACGGCTGAGCAGCGCGCGGAAGCACGCTGCGGACACCGGCGGACTGAGCTCATAGCCCTGCACGAGCTGGCAGCCCAGCTCCACCAGCCGTGCGAGCGTCTGGGCGTCCTCGGCGCCCTCGGCGACGATGCGCAGCTTGAGCTGGTGGCCCAGCAGGGTCATGGCCTGGACGATCACCGCGTCGGTGGGGTCGGCGAGCATCCGCCGCACGAAGCTGCGGTCGATCTTGATCTCGTGCACCGGCAGGGTGCGCAGATGGTCCAGGGAGGAGAAGCCGGTGCCGAAGTCATCCAGGGAGAGCCCGATCCCCAGGCCCCGGAGCCGACCGAGAACCGCGCCGATGCGCAGCGGGTCCGAGAGGATCGACGTCTCGGTCACCTCGAGGGTCAGCATCCCGGGCTCGAGCCTGCGGTCAGCGAGCGCCGCCCAGACCTCCTCGGGAAAGCGGTCGTCGACGAGATCGGCGACCGTCGTGTTCACCGACACGGTGAGCTGATAGCCCTCTGTCCGCCAGGCCACGGCTTCATCGAGGGCTCGCGCAAGCACGGTGCGGGTGATCTGCCGGGAGAGGCCGGCGCGTTCGGCCGTCGGCAGGAAGGCCTGGGGCGACATCATCGGCCCGTCCGTGCGGGCCCAGCGCACGAGCGCCTCGGCGCCCTCGATCCGCCGCGAGGGACCGACCTGGGGCTGGAAGTACACCTCGAGCTCATCGCGGTCGATGCCCTCGGCGAGCTGCTGGGCCATGGTGAGGCGCTCCAGCGAGTAGGTATCGCGCTCGGCCCCGTAGCGGACCTGTCCGGACGGGGACGCCTTGGCCTCATAGAGGGCGACGTCGGCGTGGCGCAACAGCTCACCGGCATCGGCGGCGTCGGTGGGATACACGGCGATCCCGACCGTCGCGGTGACACGCAGCGCCAGTCCGCTCACGGTGAAGGGATGCTCCAGGGCGCGCCGGATCTTCGCCGCGACCCGTTCCCCCGCCTCCGGCGACGCGCCGGGGGCCAGCAGCACGGCGAACTCATCCCCGCCGACCCGGGCCAACAGGTCCCCGGCGCGCAGCAACACAGCAATCCGGGGCCCGATCAGCTCGAGCAGCGTGTCGCCCGCCGCGTGCCCGAGGGTGTCGTTGAGCTGTGTGAAGTTGTCCAGGTCGAGCAGCAGCAGCACGAGCGTGTCTGCGCCCTGCCGCGCGGCGGTGAGATCACGCTCGAGACGCTGGGTGAACGCGCGGCGGTTAGGGAGCGCGGTGAGCTCATCGGTGATCGCCTCACGCCCGACCTCGGCCAGCAGCCGCACGTCCCGGAAGGTGAGCCCCATGCGGAGGAGCGCTCCGCCGACCGCTGCGAGCGCCAGCAGCCAGGCGAGCGAGTTGAGGCTGTGCATGTGGTCGAGGAGCACCAGCCCGACCGCCAGCGCTGAGAAGCCGGCTGGCACGAGCAGCGCCGGCCGCTCCCGCACCGTCGCGGGAGCCGCCGGGACCTGCCAGAGCGCGAGGGCGAGCAGCGCCGCGCCCAGGAGGGAGAGCAGGTTGTCCGCCTGGCTCAGGTCGACGCCCCCGTGGGCGATGACCAGCGCGGAGATGCCGTCGCCCGCCGCGAGCAGGAGGAGGCCCACGCCGAGCATCCACCACATCCGGTCCGGACGCCAGCCGCGCAGGTTAAGCACACCGAGGACGAACGCGGCGAGCACGATGTCGCAGCCGGGGGAGGCGAGCTCGGCGAAGGCGCGCAGGGAGGCGGCGGAGTCGATCTCGCCGACGGGGCCGAGGACGACGGCGACGCCGAGCCCCGCCACGGTGCAGGCGACGATCAGCGTGTCCAACAGCGAGGTCAGCCCGCGCCGGAGGTCGCCGCGCGCCAACAGCACGAGGGCCGCCAGGATGAGCGCGGAGAAGGCGAGCCTGAAGCCATCGGCGACCACGGGCACCGGCACGGTGGCCCGGCGGGCGAACCCCGCGGTCCAGGCCGCGTCGGCACCCAGGGCGAGGGCGATGAGCAGCGCCGGGCGCCGGCCACCCGAGCTCCAGGGCACCGACAGGCCTGCGGTGAGCGCGGCCAGGCCGAAGACGGCGATCGAGCTCGCTTCATGGGCGTTCGACGTGCTCAGCGGTCCACCGGCGACGAGGTTCGCCACCATGAGCCCGAGCACGAGACCGAGCGCCGCGAACAACCCGTGCACGACGCCGCGCCGCGCCCCGGAGAGGGCGCGGAGGGGTGCACTGGACACGACGCTGCCGCACATGCACCAACTATCTGTGTCATGGCGGAGGCGCGCAGGCGGGCAGGGACGCAGACCCGCTGCGGAGCCGCCGCAGGCCGACTGCGGAGCTGCTCAGGGTCAGGTCAGTTTCCGAACAGGTTGTTCACCAGATCATCGGCGATGCCGAAGCCCGCACCCCACTCCAGGGCCTGGCCGAAGTTCGAGTTGAGCAGCCCACCGAGGCCACGGCCGCGCTGGACGTATTGCTGCTGGTAGGCGGGGATCTGCTGGCTGAAAGCCTGGTGCTGACTGTCCACGAAGGCGTGGATCTGGGCGAGCAGGTTCTGGACCTGCATCTGCTCGGACTTGACGTTGAGGGTGAGGCCCTTGAGGTCGAGCAGCCACTCCTGGGCCCGGGCGTCCCCGCCTTGGGCGGCGGCGGAGAGCTTGCCGGCGAGCTGCTGGATGGCGGACGCCACCTCGTTGAACTCCTGCTGGAGCTGGGCGTAGGTCTGGTCGATGCTCTGGGGATCCATGCGGCGGATGCTGGCAAACCCGGTCAAGTGAATCGCTGCGGTTGATGGGTCAACTACACTGGACATTCGCATGACAGCCGTGACACATCCCACTCTTGACGGTCGCGCGCTGGAAGCCTGGCGCTCATACCTCCAGAGTCACGCGGCGATCGTGCGCGAACTTGATGCCGACCTGCTGTCCGAGCACGGGATGACGACCCGGGACTACGAGGCGTTGCTCTACCTCGCCCAAGCCGACGGGCGCCAACTGGCCATGTCCGTGCTGTCTGAGCGCACGATGCTCACCCGGTCGGGAATCACCCGACTCGTCGACGGCCTGGTGGCTCAGGGCCTGATCGAGCGGGTCGGCTGTGAGAAGGACGCCCGCATCTCCTACGCGCGACTCACCGACGCCGGCCTGGCCACGCTCACCCACGCGAGCGCGACCCACGTCGCCGGCATCCGCCGGCTCTTCCTCGAGCACTTCTCCCCCGGAGAGCTCGAGCTCCTCGCCGGCCTGCTGAGCCGGCTCCCGGGCGCCCTGCCCGAGGGCCGCTGCACCGCCTCCTAGGTCGGCGCACCGCCGCCGCGCCGACCCTGGCGGCGGTCCCACAGACCGCCGCCAGGCCACCACACCGGCTAACTCGTTGAGGCCGCAACGGTTGACTCCGCAAGCGACTGTGCTACATTGATTGCACTCACAACTACCCCGTTTCTCAAGGAGTCACATGCCTGCCACCATCGCCATCCCTGCGGGGACCTACACCGTCGACCCGAGCCACTCCAACGTCGGCTTCGAGGTCAAGCACATGGGCATCGCCACCGTGCGGGGGACCTTCCGCACCTTCGAGGGCGCCATCACCGCGACCGACGAGGGCGCAGAGCTCTCCGGCTCGGTGGAGGTCAGCTCGATCGACACCGGTGACGAGAACCGTGACGGCCACCTCGCCGCGCCGGACTTCTTCGACGCGCCCCAGTTCCCCAAGATCACCTTCACGTCCCTCTCCATCGAGAGCCAGGGCGAGCAGCTGACACTCACCGGCGACATCACCATCAAGGGCGTGACCCAGACCATCAGCCTCACCGGCACCGCCCAGGAGGGCGGCGAGGATCCCTGGGGCAACCAGCGGGTCGGCTTCGAGGTCTCCGGTGTGATCGACCGCACCGCCTTCGGCCTCACCTGGAACCAGACTCTGCCCAACGGCAACGTGCTCATCGCCAACGAGGTGAAGCTGGTCGTCTCCGTCTCGGCCGTGAAGGCGGCGTAGATGACCAAGATCATCGCCATCTCGGGCAGCCTGCGCGCGGGCTCGCTCAACACCGCGGTGCTGCGCGCGGCGGCCAGCCGCGCCCCCGAGGGAGTCGAGGTCGAGGTGCTCGACCCCGCCCTGCTCAAGGCGCTGGAGCCCTACGACGAGGACGACGACGACGGGCTCAACGCCCCGCCCCACGCGACCGCCGTACGCGAGAAGATCCAGAGCGCCGATGTCGTGCTCATCTCCACGCCGGAGTACAACGGGACCGTGCCCGGTCAGCTCAA
>DASSZV010000019.1:0-11013 GCA_035702765.1 Solirubrobacteraceae bacterium | reverse complement strand
TCACCGCCGGCATCGTTGGAGAGGTTCGGCGCCGCTTTGCGAGCCATGTGGAAGCAGAAGGACTGCTCTTGAGGGACGCACACGCCATCGCTGAGTCCGAGGCGCTCGGCCCCCACGGCGGCCACAATGGTGAAGCGGCGCGCGGCCGGGTCGAGATGGCCGACGTACACCGCGCGCTCGGGCAGGAGTTCGGAGAGCTGGGCGACCACCTCACGCACCGCCCCGCTCGCGCTGAGGTCGGGTTGATACAGGAGGGACAGCAGCCGGTCCAGGCAGCTGAAATCTCCCGCGGTCAGCTGTTGGATGGCAGCCATCTGCTCCCTGAGTTCGGCAATGTGAACCGCAACCTTCAGCAGATCACCTGACAAAGGTGAGATTTCTGACACGGGCTCACACCCAGGCGACATTCTCTTCCGGCCGCCTCCGGAGACGACCCGATCCACGCTCGCCGGGGCGCCCGGCCGGTGGCGCGCCGCTCAGGACCCGGGCGCGGACGGTGTGTAGGCGGTCGCCTCGATTTCCACGAGCATCCGCGGGTCGATGAGCGCCGCCACCCCGACGAGCGTGAACAGCGGACGCACTGAGACGAAGACGTCAGAGAAGGCACGAGCCACCTCGGCGGCGCGAGTCATGTCGGTGACATAGGCCCGCGCGGACACCACGTCGGAGACCTCCACGCCGACCCGCCCGAACTCGGCCACGAGTTTGCGTAGCACCTCGAGGGCCTGCTCATAGGGGGTGATGCCGACGACGAAGCCCAGCTCGTCGATTGAGGTCGTCCCACCGATCATCACGAGGTCACCCGCGCGGACGATCCGGCTGAAGCCGTAGTTCAGCTCATAGGGTGAGGGCGGATCGCCGCGGTGACGCTCGACGGTCAATGTCGGAAGTGCCGTCGGCCGGTGAAGACCATGGCCAGCCCGGCCGCGTCGATGAGCTCGACGATCCCCGGGTCGTGCTCGGACCCGCCGGGTTGGATGATCGCGCAGATGCCCGCGTCGATGGCGAGCTGGGGACCGTCGAGGAACGGGAACGGGGCGTCAGCGGCCAGCACCGCACCCTCGACCGAGGACTGGGACTTCTCCAGGGCGATCCGGACCGCGTCGACCTGGGTCGTCTGGCCGGCGCCGATACCCAGGGTCGTCGCCTCACCGGCGATGACGATCGCGTTGGAGCGCACGTGCTTGACCACCTTCCAGGCGAAGGTGAGCGCCGACCACTCCGCCTCGGTGGGGCGCCGCTCGGAGACGACCTGCATCGCCTCCCGGTCCTCCATCTCCAGGTCCCGGTCCTGGACGAGCAGGCCACCGCGGACCTGGCGGGTGGCGATCTCCAGGTCGGTGAGGTGGTGACCGCGCCGTTCCTGGTTGTCGAGCACGCGGAGGCCGTCGTGCTCGAGCAGCAGATCCAGCGCGTCCTCGTCGTAGCCGCGGGCGAAGATCACCTCGAGGAACTGGGTGGAGAGCGCTTGGGCGAGTTCACGATCGACCCGCCGGTTGAAGGCGATCACCGAGCCGTAGGCCGAATTGGGGTCCGCGGCCAACGCGCGGCGGTACGCCTCCAGCGGACTGGCGGCAACGGCGATGCCCGTGGGCACGCCGTGGGCGACGATCGCGCAAGCGGGCACGACGAACTCGCCGAGCGCCCCCTGAACGGCATCGAGGTCGAGCAGGTTCGTATAGGTGAGCTCGCGTCCGCCGAGCTGGGCGACCATCGACAGCAGGCTCGTGCGCGTCCCCACCTGGGTGTAGAGCGATGCGCGCTGATGCGGGTTCTCTCCGTGGGGCAGATCCAGCGTCTTCTCGAACGCCCGGACGATCTGGGCCGGGAAGGTCGCGTTCTCCTGCTCCTGGAACCAGCGCGTGATGGCCGAGTCATAGCGCGCGGTGAGCGCGAAGGCCTCCGCGGCGAGACTGCGGCGGGTCTCCATCGACAGCCGGCGCTCGGAGGCCCGTAGCTCCTCGAGCACGGCGTCATAGGCGGCCGGGCTGGTCACCGGCGCGGTGAAGGCGAAGTTCTTCGCGGCCGCGCGGATCATCGTCGGCCCACCGATGTCGATGTTCTCGATCACCTCGGCGTCGGTCACCCCGCGGGTCGCCGCGGTGCGCTCAAACGGGTAGAGGTTGACGCAGACCATGTCGACGGGCTCGACGTCGTGCTCGACCGCCGCGGCGACATGCTCGGGGTTGGAGCGCACGGCCAGCAGCGAGGCGTACAGCTTGGGGTTCAGCGTCTTGACCCGGCCGTCCATGATCTCGGGGAAGCCGGTGAGCTCGGTGATCGAGCGGACGGGAATACCGGCCTCAGCCAGAGCGGATGCGGTCCCGCCGGTGGAGATGATCTCGATACCGAGGTCGGCCAGGCCGCGGGCGAACTCAAGGATCCCGGTCTTGTCCGAGACCGACAGGAGGGCTCGGGCAATCTGGACCTCGCCGGGCGCGGCGGAGGTGAGGGACTCACGCGTGGACGGGGTGCTCATCCCGGGCGACTCTACCGCTCCGTCCCGGGCGAAGTGAGGGCTCCCGGTCCGCAGACCGGGAGCCCTCAGGTGACGCGTGTCTAGTGCAGCAGGCGGACCCGCGGGCAGCCGTGCCGCTTCGCGTAGGCCGCGGGGCCCCGGCGAAGGAACACGATGTCGTGGGAGCCGGCCCTGCAGTGGAACTGGGCGACCTGGGAGTTGCTCCAGAGTCGGTCATGCGACGAACCGCCGTAGACGTACTTCTTGTTCGAGAAGGCGTCGATGCGGTTGGGCTGGCTGCCGCCATAGATGTGGTCGGTGCCCGTGCCGTCGGTGATCCAGTTGCGACCGTTGCGGCCATGGATGATGTTGTCGCCGTTGCCGGCGATGATCCGGTTGTGGCCCCTGGTCACGTACAGGCGATCCTTGCCGTTGCCGTCACGGAGCGTGCCGTTGGCGCTGCGCTCGTCGATGCAGTCGTTCCCGGCCAGACCGTTGATGCTCTGGCGGACGTTGAGACCGAGCATGCGGTCGGACTTGAAGGTCCCCAGGGCGTGCGCGCCGGCCTTGAGCACCAGGTCCGCGTACTTGGGTCCGGGCCCGTAGAGGCAGGGCGAGTGGTACTTGCGCCGTGCCGCGCCGAGCGGGACGACGACCACCCCGACCGGCCCCTTGAAGGGCTTGGAGACGAAGATCGTCTGGCCGCCGTAGTAGATGACGCAGTTACCCGACTTGGGGTCGAGCACTGATCCCGGGGCGCAGACCTCCAGCGGACCCGGCACCTGACCGCTCGGCTCGATGACGACGGTGCCCGGATTCGTCACGGTGGTCGCCGTGCCGGAGAAGGTCACCGTGGTGGTGCCGCCCGGGGTCGTGGTCGTCGAGCTGCCACCGGGCACATTGCCCGAGCAGACATCTGCGTTCGGATACGTCGCGGTGGCCTCCCCGATGACAAGGTGGACGCCGCTGCCCAGCAGGGTGATGTCGAGCAGACGCTCAGTCACCGCGTTGGCGGTGACGATCTTCTCGTCGGCCTGGAGCGTGAGCAGTGCGCTCAGAGGCTTCAGGGCACCGCCGAGCTGGTTCACGCCCGGACCGAGGTCAACGATCTGGCCGCCCGCGGGCAGCCCGGGGCCGGTGACCTTGAGCACGACGAGACCGGCGCTGGCGAACGGCGCCAGGGTGGTCCCCACACAGGTGACGCCCGCCTGGGCCTGGAGCGGCCCGGCCACGGTGAGTGTGTACCCACTGCCGGGACTGAGGGTGAGCCCACTGACATCAGCCACCGCGGTGACGCCCGGCGAGGTGCTGGCGCCCAGGGCACCAGTCTCGAAGGTGTAGGCGCCGGCGGGGCCGACGGTGCCGATGTTGAGCGGCGAGTTACCCAGGAGGTTCACCTTCTGGACGAGCGTCGAGTCACTGTGGCAGGGCGGCTCTCCAGCCGTGTTGGGACCCGGATTGGCGACGGCCGGCTCGGCAATCGACTTGCCGGCAAGCTCGGCACGCACGACGCTCGCGCGACAGCCGAAGATCGTCGACGCGCTCAGGCCCGGTGACGACGTGTTGGTGACGGTGGTGGCGCCGAGCGCGGGCGTCGCGCCGGTCGCGGCGGTGGTGCCGAGGCTGCCGCCGAGGGCAGCGCTGAGACTGACTCCGAGCACCGCGGCGACCGCCGCCATCAGTGCCCAGATCCTGCGTAGACGAGACATCGCCTGGTCATCCTCCTGATAGTCCACTCGGTGAGAGCGCAGAGCAATCCCGCTCTGTGACCCCACCCGGTTCCATCGCAGTCGACACCCCACGGCGACTGCGGACAAGGTGAATTACTACTAGGTATTCCCCCGTATGACGAGCGAGTCAGGCGAAAGTTTCTGATTTCCGGTGCAAAGGCGCCGTACCGGCGCCAATGTCAACCGACGATGACGCGGCGGGAGTGTCCAGGCTCACGCCGGACGGCCCCGGTGGCAAAGTGGCGCACCGCCGCGGGGAGCAGCTCGTGCTCGATCGCGTGGAGCACTCCGAGGACCTCCTCGGCGCTCCGCGCATCGGGGAGCTCGACGGCGCGCTGGAGGATGATTGACCCCGAGTCCACGCCCGCGTCGACGAAGTGCACCGTGACGCCGAAGACCTTCACTCCATAGGCGAGGGCCTGACCGACCGCGTCGAGGCCGGGGAAGGCGGGCAGCAGAGCCGGATGGACGTTGATGACCCGGTCCGGGAACGCGGTCAGGAAGTCCCCCGACACCAGCTGCATGTAGCCGGCCAGGACGACGAGCTCGGCCCCGCACTCCGCGAGCCACGCCGCCATCGCGCGGTCCCGCGCGACGCGGTCCCCGCCGAAGTCCGCCGCCGGGAACACCGCGGTGGGAATCCCGGCGTCCGCCGCCCGCACGAGCGCCCGGGCCGAGGCCTTGTCCGAGCCGACCGCGACGATCCGGATGCCGTCGTGACCGTGGACGGTGTCAATCAGCGCCTGGAGATTCGAGCCCGCGCCCGAGGCGAGAACGGCCAGCTTCACCGCAGGACCGGCAGCTCGACCGCCTCGAGGGCGAACTTGCCGCTGGCCTCCTCGGTGCCCGCCAGCGGGTAGTCGCCCGAGAAGCAGGCGTCGCAGTGCTGGGCGGGGGCGCCGCCGACGGCCTCATAGACGCCGTTGAGGGAGAGATAATGCAGCGAGTCCGCGCCCAAGAGCCGAGCGATGTCCTCCACGCTGCGGTTGTGGGCGACCATCTCCTCACGGGTCGACATGTCGATCCCGTAGTGACAGGGGTTCTTGATCGGCGGGCTGGAGATGCGCAGGTGGATCTCCGCCGCCCCGGCATCGCGGAGCATCTGGACGATCTGAGGCATCGTGTTGCCGCGCACGATGGAGTCGTCGACGACGATCAGGCGCTTGCCCTCGACGACCTCGGGCAGCGGATTGAACTTCAGCCGCAGGCCGTTCTTGCGCAGCTGCTGGCCCGGCTGGATGAATGTGCGGGCGACGTACCGGTTCTTGATGAAGCCGTCGTCCTGGGGGATGCCCGAGGCCCGCGCCAGTCCGCGGGCGGCGGCGTTGCCCGAGTCGGGGATGGCGATGACGAGATCGGCGTCGACCGGCGCCTCGCGCCAGAGGATCTCCCCCATGCGGCCACGGGTGGTCTGCAGGCGCTGGCCGCCCATGCGCGAGTCCGGGCGGGCGAAGTAGATGTATTCGAAGATGCAGAAGGCGCGCCGACCGTCCGGGGCGACGCTCACCGATCGCAGCCCGTGACGGTCGAGGATGACCATCTCGCCCGGCTCGACGTCGCGGATGAACTCCGCGCCGATCAGGTCCAGGGCACAGGTCTCCGAGGCGACGCAGTAGACGGTCTGGCCGTCCTCGGCGCGCAGGCGCCCGAGCGACAGGGGCCGCAGCCCGTGCGGGTCCCGGAAGGCGACGACTCGGTCGTCGGTCATCACCACGGTCGAAAAGGCGCCCTGGAGTCGAGGCAGCACGGCGGCCACCGCACCCTCGATGTCCGCCGCGTCGGTGGTGGCCAGCAGGGCGGCGATGATCTCGGAGTCCGACGTCGAGCGGAAGGAGACGTCGTCACCCCGCAGCGCCGCGTGAAGTTCGACCGCGTTGATGAGGTTGCCGTTATGGGCCAGGGCGAGGGTGCGACGATCGTCACGAACGATCGGCTGGGTGTTCTCCCAGTGCGAGGAGCCCGTGGTCGAGTAGCGCACGTGCCCGATGGCGAGGTTGCCCACCAGCGAACGCAGCGTGTGCTCCTCCTTGAACACCTGGGAGACGAGACCCTGCTCACGGTAGGCCAGCAGCGACCCACCCTCGGAGGCGACGGCCATCCCGGCCGACTCCTGGCCGCGGTGCTGGAGGGCGTAGAGGCCGAAGTAGGTGAGCCGGGCCACGTCGACCTCCGACCCGGGCGGGGCGTAGATGCCGAAGACGCCGCACTCGTCGCGCGGTCCGTCGCGGAGATCGGAAGGGGAAGACATCACGGAGATGCGGCGACCCCGGGAGGCCCGGGCGACGCCGACACGCCAGAGGCTATCAGCGCGCTCAGCGGCCCAACAGGCCGGCGAGTCCACCTGCATGCGCGGCGGAGAGCTCGCTGACCGCCAGTTCACACACCCCGGTCACTGACAGGGTCGGACCGCCGACGCGGCCGAGCACGACGACGCTCACGTCACCACGACCCGTGAGGTCGCTGAGGTCGGGTCCGCTGACGATGAAGCCGCACCCGAGATCCTCTCCGAAGAGGTCGAGCTCCGCGGGCACGGTCACCTCGGCACCCAGGCCGGAGGCGATGACGCACTCGGCCAGTGCGGTGAGCAGACCGCCCTCGGCGATGTCGTGGGCCTGGGCGAACAGGCCGGTGCGCACGCCCTCGCGGACCAGTCCGTGCGCGGCCCGCACGGTGGGGATGTCCTTCTCGACGAGCTCACCCGCCGGGGCGTGACCCTGCAGCTTGGCGACCTCGGAGCCGTCCCGGCGCGGCCGGAAGGGCCCGACGAGGGCGATGGTGTCCCCCTCCGTGGCGAACCCGAGCCGTCCGGCGTGACGCACGTCGGGGACGCTGCCGACCATGCCGACCACCGGAGTGGGCAGGATCGGCCCGTCCGGGGACTCGTTGTAGAGGCTGACGTTGCCGCCGACCACCGGCACCTCGAGGGCGCGGCAGGCGTGGGCCAGGCCGGCCACCGCGCGGGAGAGCTGCCAGGCGACGTGGGGCTTCTCCGGGTTGCCGAAGTTGAGGCAGTTGGTGAGCCCCAGCGGCTTGGCCGCACAGCAGGCGAGGTTCGCCGCGCACTCAAGCACCGCCTCGACCGCCCCGTGGAAGGGGTCCACGGCGACCCGGCGGCCGTTGCCGTCGATGGACACGGCGATCCCCGGGATCGGCTCGTCGCTGGTGTGGTGCCCAACGCCCACACCAGCGTCACCGGCGAGCGACAGGACCGCGGCGTCGGTCTGCTCGGGCCGGCGCACGGTGCGGCTCTGCACGACCGGGTCATACTGCTCGAAGACGGCGCGGCGCGAGGCGATGTTGGCCGACCCGAGCAGGGCCAGCAGGGTGCTCGCCGCGTCGGCGTCGGGGTCGAGCACCGCCGCGGGGGCGCCGTAGAGCGGCGCGCTCGGCGCCTGCGGCGCGAGGTCATAGAGCGGGCAGCGGTCGACGAGCAGACCGACGGGCAGGTCACCGACGACGGTGCCGTGAGCGAGGATGCGGAAGTGGCCCTCGCCGTCGACGCCCGGGGTGATCTGGCCGATCGGGGTGGCGAGGATCTCCCAGCGCTCGCACACCGCGAGCACGGGAGCGACCTGCTCGGGCGTGACGACACACAGCATCCGCTCCTGGGATTCGGAGACCATGATCTCCAAGGGCTCCATGTCCGCCTCGCGCAGCGGCACCGAGGTGACGTCGATGTCGAGGCCGACCTCGCCCTTGGAGGCCATCTCAGAGGCCGCCGAGGTGAGCCCGGCCGCCCCCAGGTCCTGCAGGGAGACGAGCAGTTCGCGATCGAGCAGCTCCAGGCAGCACTCCATCAGCTTCTTCTCGGCGAAGGGATCGCCGATCTGCACCGTCGGGCGCTTGGCCGCGTCGTCCTCACCCAGCTCGGCGGAGGCGAGCACGGAGGCCCCGCCGATCCCGTCGCGGCCGGTGAGGGCGCCGAGCAGGATGAGCACGTTGCCCGGACCGGCGGCCGCGGAGGAGGTGAGCCGCGCGTGGGGGGCGATGCCGAGGGCCATCGCGTTGACCAGGCAGTTCTGCTCGTACGAGCCCTCGAAGTAGATTTCCCCGCCGACGGTGGGCACGCCGATGGAGTTGCCGTAATGGCCGATGCCGGCCACGGCGTGCTCGAGCAGGTAGCGCGAGCGCTCGGAGCTGGCGACCTCGCCGAAGCGCAGCGAGTCGAGGATCGCCATCGGGCGGGCGCCGACGGCGAAGACGTCACGTAGGATGCCGCCCACGCCGGTGGCCGCGCCCTGGAAGGGCTCGACCGCTGAGGGGTGGTTGTGGGACTCGACCTTGAAGGCGACGGCCAGGCCATGGCCGACGTCGACCGCGCCGGCGTTCTCGCCTGGCCCCACCAGCACGTGGGGACCCTCGGTGGGCAGCTGGCCCAGCAGCTTCTTGGAATGCTTGTACGCGCAGTGCTCGGACCACATGAGGCTGAGCATGGCCAGCTCGACGTCCCCGGGCTCGCGGCCGAGGCCGTCGAGGATGAGCGCGTACTCAGCGTCGGTGAGTCCCAGCTCGCGATGTCTAGACATGGGCGCTGAGAGCGTCGGCCATGGACGAGAAGATGGACAGTCCGTCGACCGAGCCGCCGGTGAGGATGTCGACGGCGTGCTCGGGGTGGGGCATCAGCCCGAAGACGTTGCCGGCGGCGTTGCGCACCCCGGCGATGTCGTCCTGGGAGCCGTTCGGGTTCTGGCCGGGGGCGTAGCGCAGCACGACGTCCACCGGGTCCGGGCAGTAATAGCGCCCCGTCGTGTGCTTCACCGGGATCGACAGCGTTGCGCCGGCCCCGCCACAGGTCCGGGTGAAGGGTGTGTCGGGATCGGCGACGATGAGGTCGACCTGGCGGAAGAGGAACTTCAGGGACAGGTTGGGCAGCAGGGCGCCGGGGAGCAGGCCGGCCTCACAGAGGATCTGGAAGCCGTTGCAGATCCCCAGCACGAGGCCGCCGTCAGCGGCGAACTCGATGACCGACTCCATCACGGGGGCGAAGCGGGCGATCGCCCCCGTGCGCAGGTAGTCGCCGTAGGAGAATCCGCCGGGGACGATCACCGCGTCGACCCCGTGCAGGTCACGCTCGGCATGCCAGAGCAGCTGCGCCTCGGCGCCGGGGACGCGCCGGGCCGCGGTGAGGGCGTCGGTGTCGTCGCAGGTGCCGGGAAAGCGCAGGACCCCGAACTTCACGCCGTCGCCCCGGGCCCGGAGAGCTCGATGACCTCGTACTCCTCGATCAGCGTGTTGGCGAGCAGGCGCTCGCACATCGCGGGGAGCTGGGCGAGGTCGTCGACGTCGAGCTCGATCAGCCGACCCACGTGGACGTTGGCCGCGCCGGAGAAGCCGAGCTGGGGCAGCGCCCGCTCGACGGCCTGGCCCTGGGGGTCGAGGATGCCCTCCTTGGGGCGGATGAGGACGCGGGCACGGGGCATCAGATCGGCGGGGCTCCTGTGGTTGACAGCCAGTCCGCGAGGCTCGAGCCGGTGATGCGCTCGAAGGCCTCGCGGTAGCGGGCCTGGGTCTTGGCGACGATGTCGTCCGGGATGGCGGGGGCGGGCGGCTGGCGATCCCAGCCGGTCGAGGTCGCCCAGTCACGCACGAACTGCTTGTCGAAGCTCGCCTGGACACGGCCCGGGGCGTAGTCGTCGGCGGGCCAGAAGCGGCTCGAATCCGGGGTGCAGACCTCATCACCGAGGGTGAGCGTCCCGTCGGCGTCGCGACCGAACTCGAACTTCGTGTCGGCGAGGATGATCCCGCGCGCGGCGGCGTGCTCGGCGGCGAAGCCGTACAGGGCCAGGGCGGTGTTGCGAACCTGTTCGGCGAGCACCGGGTCGTCGATGAGCCGGGCCGCCGTGGCCAGGTCGATGGCCTCATCGTGTCCGGCCGCGGCCTTGGTCGAGGGGGTGAAGATCGCCTCGGGCAGGCGCTCGGATTCCGCCAGGCCGTCGGGCAGGCGGATCCCCGACACGATCCCGCTGTCGCGGTAGTCGCGCCAGCCGCTGCCGGAGAGGTAGCCGCGGACGACCGCCTCGACGGGCAGCATCGTCAGCTTCCTCACGACCATGCCGCGCCCGCGCACCTCCTCGGGCACGCCGTCGGTGACCGAGATGAGGTGGTTGGGGACGATGTGGGCGGTGCGCCTGAGCCAGAAGTGCGTGAGGCCGGTGAGCACCGCGCCCTTGCCGGGGATCGGCGTCGGGTGGACCGCGTCGTAGGTGGAGATGCGGTCGGAGGCGACGAGCAGCAGCCGGTCCCCGAGGGCGTAGATGTCGCGGACCTTGCCCGAGGCGAGCAGGGGCAGGTCGGCGAGCTCGGTCACGTCAGGCGATGCTACTGAGGCGGCCGACGATCTCATCGGCGAAACGCACGTACGGGGCGAGGTCGAAGATCGCCTCGAGGTCGAGCTCGGCGACGCGGTCGGCGCCGGGCAGGCCGAGGCTGGCCGCCTCACCGCGGGTCAGCAGCTCACGCAGGTGCACGCGCGTGTCGAGGGCCCGTTGGGCGAGGGCCTGGGTGATGCGGTAGGCGTCGTCGCGCTGCAGGCCGGTGCCGACGAGGGCGAGCAGCAGGCGCTGGGAGAACACCGCGCCGTGGGTGAGCTCGATGTTCTCGCGCATCCGCTCGGGGTCGACGACGAGACCGCGGATGAGGCCGAGCATGCGCCGCTGCATGTGGTCCAGCAGCGTCGTGGAGTCGGGCAGGATGATCCGCTCGACGCTCGAGTGGGAGATGTCGCGCTCATGCCAGAGGGCGACGTTCTCCAGCGCCGCGGTGGCGTTCCCGCGCAGCACCCGGGCCAGGCCGGTGACCTGTTCGGCCTTGATCGGGTTGCGCTTG
>DASSZV010000087.1:0-33400 GCA_035702765.1 Solirubrobacteraceae bacterium | reverse complement strand
CCGGCTCAGCGCCCGCCGCCGGCTCAGCGCCCGCCGCCGGCTCAGCGCCCGCCGCCAGCTCAGCGCCCGCCGCCGGCTCAGCGACCGCGGCCGGCTCAGCGCCCGTTGCCGTCGAGCAGGTTGATGAGCTCGGGCGCGCGGCCGACCTGGCTGCCCAGGCGCACGGCGAACCCGGCCCGGTAGGGCGTCCGGGAGAGGTCGGCCCCCAGGAACGCCTCCTCCGAGACCCAGCAGCCCGTATTGATGAGGTGACTGCCGGTGGCGGCGACCCACAGCTCACCCTCGTCGGCGGGCAGCGGACCGGCCCGATGGGTGTGACCGTAGAGGGCGAAGGTCGCGCCGATGTCGAGGCTCTCGAGCACGCTAGCGAAAGCGATCACCCCCGTGCGGTAGAGCTCCTCCCGGGAGATGTCGGACTTCAGCGGACCCAGGCCGGCGACACTGAGCAGCCCGGTGGCCGCGCTGATGCCGCCCGACAGGGCGAGCTTGGTGAGCCCCTCCCCCTCCTGGAACATCTTCCAGATCCGCGCCGAGGCGTTGTTGTGCGACGAGCCCGGCTCCTGGGCGTCGGGGTCGGCCCGGTGGCCGCTCTGGGAGACCTCCCACATCCACGCGTAGATCGGGGCCAGCACGGATTCGTAGTCCTCGGCCCGCACGGCCGAGGTCAGCGGCTCCTTGAGGAACCGGGCCATCGCCCCGGCGGCGAGGCGCTCGAAGGCGGGCAGCGTGGAGTGACGGTCAAGGTAGTGCCCGTGCATGGCGTAGACGTCGTCGCGCAACCACACCCCCGGGTAGGTCATGCGCACCCGGGCGCCCCCGCTCCCCCACAGCTCGGCGAGGCGCTCCAGCGGATCCCCGGGCCGCCAGGTGACCGCCGACTCGAGGCCCAGCGGCGGTGGGGGTCCCTGCGCGGGACGGCGCATGAGCCAGGGGGCGAGCAGCCCGTGGTCGTGGTTGCCCACCAGCAGGATCACCTCGGCCCGGGCGGGCAGTGCGGCGGCGAGCCCGGTGATCACCGGCGCGGCGTCGGCCAGGGCGTCCCAGACGGGCGCCTCGCGCAGCTCGACGACGTCGCCGAGCAGGACCAGGCGGTCGGTCTGGGCGAGCTCGGCGGCCAAGGCCGCGCGGATCTCGGGCCGGTGCAGCAGCGCACGGCCGCCTCGTGCACTCAGGTGCAGGTCCGAGATGACGAGGGTCCGCAAGGTGCGCTAGGCAGCCGGGGCCGGTGTGCTCTCGCGGGCAGCGAGGGCTTGGCGGATCGGCTTGGGCAGCATGAAGCGGACGTCCTCGGAGATGACCTCCAGTTCCGAGATGTCCGTCGTGCCACGAGCCCGGAAGAACTCGACGAGCTCGGACACGAGCGACTCGGGGGCGGAGGCGCCGGAGGTGATGCCGACGGTCGTCATCCCCTCGAGCCAGCTCTCCTGCACCTCGGAGGCATTGTCGATCAGCTCGGAGGCGGCACCGTGCTCACGGGCGACCTCGACGAGCCGGTTGGAGTTGGAGGAGTTGCGCGAACCGACGACGAGCACGAGGTCACAGACCCGGGCGAGCTCCTTCACCGCGGCCTGGCGGTTCGTCGTCGCGTAGCAGATGTCGTCCTTGCGCGGCCCGACGATATGGGGGAAGCGTTCACGCAGGCGGTTGATCACCGCGTGGGTCTCGTCGACCGACAGGGTCGTCTGAGAGATGTAGGCGACCCTGGTCTCGTCCGCGATCTCCAGCGTGTCGACATCCTCGACGTTCTCCACCAGGACCATCGCGTCGGGGGCCTCACCCATGGTCCCCTCGACCTCCTCGTGCCCGGCGTGGCCGATGAGGACGATCGTGTAACCGTCAGCGGCGAAGGCGATCGCCTCACGGTGGACCTTGGTGACGAGCGGGCAGGTCGCGTCGATGGTGACGAGCCGGCGCTGAGCCGCGTTGGCGTGCACCTCGGGGCTCACCCCGTGGGCGGAGAAGACGGCCGTGGCGCCCTCGGGCACCTCTGTCTCGGACTCGACGAAGATCGCCCCCTGCTCACGCAGGTTCTCCACCACATGCTTGTTGTGGACGATCTCCTTGCGCACGTACACGGGGGCTCCGTAGAGCTCCAACGCGCGGGTGACCGTCTGGACCGCGCGGTCGACGCCGGCGCAGTAGCCGCGCGGGGCGGCGAGCAGGATCTTCTCCGGGAGGGTGCTCATCAGCCCTTCTGAGTGTACGTCGCCGTAGTCTCTTGCCCTATGGCCCAGCTCGACCGGCTCTCGGCGACGGACGCAAGCTTCCTGCACCAGGAGCGCGAGTCCTCCCACATGCACATCGGCGGGGCCGCGGTCTTCGCCGGACCCGCCCCCAGCCTCGAGGAGTTCCTCGCCCACCTCGAGGTGCGCCTGGCCGGTCTGCCCCGCTACCGCCAGAAGCTCGCCTTCGGGACGCTCGGGCCGCGCTGGGTCGACGACCCGAACTTCGACCTGCGCTTTCACGTACGCGCGGCCGCCCTGCCCTCCCCGGCCGGAGACGCCGAGCTGGCCGTGTTCATCGCCCAGGTGGCCGGCCAGCGCCTGGACCGCCACCGGCCCCTGTGGGAGTGCTGGCTCGTCGAGGCCGGCCCCGAGCACTTCGCCCTCGTGTTCAAGAGTCACCACGCGATGGTCGACGGCGTGTCGAACTTCGATCTCGCCACCGTCCTGCTCGACCTCGAACCCGGGGGCGCTGCTTCCGGCTTTGGGCTCGGAAGCAGCGGCGGCTGGTCGCCCCGGTCCGCGCCGACCCGCCGCGACCTCCTGGTCGCCGACGCCCGTGACGCCGCCGGCCTGGGCCTCGGCCTGGCCGGCCGCGCGCTCGGCGCCGCCCTGCGCCCCGGCCGTGCGGTCCGGGAGGCGGTGGAGATCGCCCAGGGCGTCGGGGAGTTCGCCTGGGCCGCACTGAACCCCGCCCCGGCGACCCCGCTGAACGTGGAGATCGGCCCGCACCGCCGCTACGCGCTGGTCCACCAGCAGCTTGCCGACTACAAGACGGTGAAGGACACCTTCGGCGGGACGGTGAATGACGTCGTGCTCACCGTCGTCTCCGGCGCCCTGCGCCGCTGGTTCGTGGCCCGCGACGAGCCGGTGGAGGAACTGGAGCTCCGCGCACTGGTGCCCGTGTCGGTGCGCGGGAGCGACGAGCACGGGACCATGGGCAACCGCCTCACGCTGTTCCGGGCCCCGCTGCCGCTGGGCGTGGAGGACCCGGTGGCTGCGCTGGGGGTCGTGCGTGGCGCGATGCAGGACCTCAAGGACTCCCGCCAGGCCGTGGGCGCGGCATCGCTCGCCGCAGCGGCGCAGATCGCACCGCCGGGCGTGCTCGCCCAAGCCTCGCGGCTGCAGTTCTCCACGCGCCTGTTCAACCTGCTGGTGACGAACATCCCCGGCCCGCAGTTCCCCCTGTACCTGCTGGGACGCCGCGCCGAGGCGATGTACCCCCTCCCCTTCCTCGCCGAGCACCACGGTCTGGCCGTGGCGATCATCTCCTACGACGGCGGGCTCGAGTACGGCCTGCTCGGCGACTATGCCGCGCTGGCCGACCTCGACGTGATCGCCGAGGGCATCGAGGCGACCCTGGAGGAGCTGCTTGCCGCCGCAGCCGCGGCCGCCGCGGTGCGCCGCACCCGCCGCGCCCGCCCCGCCACCCGCGCGGGACGCCCCCGGCGCGCCGCAGCACCGAGGCTTGCCGCCCCGTCCGAGACCGCCGCGCCGCCCGCACCCGGGTCCGAGGCGCCCGCGCCGCCCGAGCCCGATGCCGCCGCACCCTCCGAGCCCGATGGCGCGGCGCCCTCCGAGCCCGATGCCGCGGCGCCCAGGCTCACCGAGACGCCGCTCATGGCCTCGACGACCCGCCGCGGGCGGGGGCCGGCCTCGGACATGCGGGCGCGCCACCGGCGCCACTGACGTCGCCGCCCCCATGGGCGGCGAATGTCACAACTTCCGCACAGTTCCAGCCGCGCGCCCCGCCGGGCGGCAAGCTCCTTGGCGTGCCCGTCGCGTCGAGTCCACAAAGCCGACCAGGTCCTTCGCTGACGGAGGCCTGGTCGGGTTGAGCATCTCCCAGTCCACGAACGCGACCAGGCCCATCCCACTGCTGGGGGGTGGTCGGGTTCTGCATCTCACCGAGCCTCCATGGTCACGGGTCGCCCGAGTCGCAGCGTTTCAGCACGGACGCGTCCACCAGCGCCAGCTGCAGTTGGCGGGTCTCACCCGTGGCCAGATCCAGTCCGCCGTTCGTCGCGGCCTGCTGCACCCCGAACATCGCTGCGTCTATGCGGTGGGCCACGCCGCCCCGCTTCCGCTCAGCCGAGAGACCGGGGCGCTGCTGGCGGTCGGGGATGCGCTCTGCGGCGTCAGCGTCCTGATGGCTCACGGCGTCGTCCCCAGCGACCCCAGGCATCCGGTCGACGTGGCGATCATCGGCCGCCAGGGAGTGGCCAACCGAGACGACATCCGCGTCCACCGGTACGGCGACCTCAGCCGCCGCGACATCTACGTCACCCAGGGGCTGCCGATGACCACGGTCACCCGCGCCCTGGTGGACGCCGCCGACGAGCTCACCGGCCGGGCCCTGGAGCGGGCGGTCGCCGAGGCGCTCGCCGGCCGCCACACGACACGCGGCAAGCTGCGCGCGGCCACGGAGGCGGCAGTTGGCCGGCGTGGCCGGGCCGCGTTGGGCGGGCTGGTTGACCCAGATCGTGCCCCCGCCCTCACCCACAGTCGGGCCGCAGAGATGATGCTCGCGCTCATCCGCCAGGCGAAGCTGCCCGAACCTGAAACGGAGGTCGAGCTCTACGGCTACCCGGCGGACTTCTTCTTCCGGGAGGCCGGGGTGGTTCTGGAGGTCGACTCCTTCGGCTTCCACGGGATGATCCGGGCCAACTTCGAGCGCGACCGGCGCCGTGACCGGGTCCATCGCCAACACGGTCTCGAGGTGGTGCGAGCCACGGCGACGGAGATCCGCGAGACGCCGATACTGGTGATCGCGGATCTCGCCCAGACGATCGCACGTCGGCTCGCGGCCCGGCGCAGGGGCTGACGCCGCTGCGCCGGCTGAGCCGGCGGAGGCACCGAGCCCCGTGATCGGGGTGCGACGGCTAGAAGCCCAGAGCGAACTTCGCGTCGTCGCTCATCTTGTCCACCGACCACGGCGGTGTGAAGACGAGCTCGGACGCGACGGAGCTGACACCCTCGATCTCGGAGACGAATTCCTGGATCTGCTCCTCGACCTGCGGGCCGATCGGGCAGCCCGGGCTGGTGAGCGTGTAGGTCACCTTCACCGCGCCGGCCGCATCGATCTCCACCCCGTAGATGAGCCCGAGTTCGACGAAGTCGAGTCCGAGTTCGGGGTCGATCACCTCGCGCAGGGCGTCCTGTACTTCCTCGACGGAGATCATGCCCCGAGTCTAGAGCGCGGCGCACCTGAGGTGGCCCGAGTATCGGACACCAAGCTTTATCCAGAACTTAGGCCGAACGCCTCCCGACCGTCCCCGGGTTCCTATAGGGTCCTCGCATCATCGAGTTCGACGACAACCCTGGTGTCCTGATCTGCGTCGGTGATGAGGCCCGGTGCACCCAGGGCTCGCGCCGGGGGGCGCTCATCCGGGCCCTCCGCGCCGACATGGACGTCGTCGTCGATCTCACCCAGCTCGTGTTCGCCGACGCCTCGTTGATGGCCGACCTGGCCATGGTTTCGCGCCGGCTGCGCAGGCGCGGCCGGGCCCTGCGGCTGCGCGGAGCCCAGCCCCAGATCATGGCGATCATCGAGAGCTTCGGGCTCCACCGCCTCCCGGGCGTGCGGATCGACGGGCCGTCACCGGCGCTGGCATGATCCGCGTGTGAAGCTGACCCTCTCCGCGGACCTCACCGCTCACCCCCACCGCTGGAGCGCCGCCGTTGACGGTCGGTGGCTCACTGACGCTCCGACCGAGACGAGTGCGTCACTCACCGTCGCCGATCTCGACCTCGGCGAGCTCGACTCGGCGCGGTGCGTCGCCGTGTGGTTCGGAGACGGCGAGACCTGCACCCTGTCGGCGCGGCGGCCTCGCGGCGCCAAGGGCCAGGACCGCGACACGGTCGAGGTGCAGCTGCCCGGATCCCGCGCCGAGCTGTCCGTCTTCGACCCGCGGCTCTCGACCGAGTACGACGCCACCGGACAGCCGCGACGCTTCGGCGTCGAGCTGTGGCTCGGCGAGGACTCGGAGGGTGAGCAGCACCCCTGGCGCATCGCCGGTGAGGCCCAGCCCGGTACCGCCGGCAGCTCAGGGTCCCCCACCCCCGGCGCCGGCTCGGCCGACGCCGCATCCCCCGCCACCGGCTCTTGGTCATCCGCTGTCGACCCTCCCGGCGAGCTGCGCACGACCGCCGGCTCGGGCGCCTGGAAGGTCAGCGTGATTCCCATGGCCGCACATGCCTCGGATGCCTCCGGCCTCGCCCTCTACGTCCTGGTGACGCGATGATCACGACCGTCGTGTCCGATCTCGGCGGGGTGCTCACCACCCCGCTGCTCGATGCCTTCGTCGCCTACAGCGAGCACTGTGGCGTCGAGCTGATGGAGTTCTGGACCGCCATGGGCCGACTCACCGAGGACCGCGGCAGCAACCCGATGGCCGACCTCGAGGTCGGCCACATCACCGAGCCGGAGTTCATCGACCTGCTCGGGGGCCAGATCGCCCGTCAGCTCGGCCGGCCCGTGGACATCACCGACTTCAGCCGGGTGTGGTTCAGCCACCTGCTTCCGAACGAGCCGATGCTCGGGCTCATGTCCGAGCTGCGCGACCGAGGGCTGCGCATGGGCCTGCTCACCAACAACGTCCGGGAGTGGGAGCCGCTGTGGCGGCCGCGGCTGCCCATCGACGAGATCTTCGGCGTCATCGTCGACTCGGGCTTTGTCGGACTGCGCAAGCCCGACCCGGCGATCTACCGGCTCACCCAGGAGCGACTGGCCGTCGCGGCGGAGGAGATCCTGTTCATCGACGACATGGAGGTGAACATCACCGCCGCCTCCGCGGCGGGTTGGCAGACGGTCCAGTTCGAGACCAACGACCAGGCGATCCCCGAGATCCGCGCGGCGCTCGCCCCGGCGCCCGAGACGGCCTGAGTCGAGCGCACAGTTCCGTGCCCGCTCCGGTCGGGCTGAGGACGCCGGCCCGCGGCCGGGCTCAGTTCTCCGAACCGAGCCGATCCCAGCAGTAGAGCTCCAGGCACTCGGCGGCGAGCTCGACGCAGCGCTGCGCCGACAGCCAGGGCAGCACGGTGTCGAGCGCCTCCTCCTCACCCACGCCGGCGTCGAAGGCATCCTCGCCGCGGAATCCGGCCGCGATCTTCAGCGCCTCGCGCCGATTCTCCCCCAGGGTGGGAAAGACGTTGACGAGAAACTCGGCTGAGGGGATGGGATGGCCGCCGACCTCCAGCGACGCGTGCCAGGCCGCGAGCAGCGAGAGGTCGTGCTCGTCAAGATCGGCGACCGCCTTGGCGTAATGGGACTGCAGGTCCCCCTCGGGGATCTCGTCGACCCATGCGCGGACGACCTCGCCGAGAATCTGGCGACGCGCCTCACGCCCGACGGAATCGGCGATCACGCGGATGGCGTTCTGCGGTTCGATGAAGCAGAGGGGCATGGGGGCTCCGGCGGCGGAGGGGCGGGTTGTGGAAACCGTATGCCGCCCCCCGGACGGAATCGGGGCCAGATGACCCTCCTGCGCCGGACACCCCGCACCGTGCGGGAAAAGCCGCGATTCCACAGCCGTCGCCACGGCTCAGCGTCCCGACCCGCCGCGCACCGCAGCTGACCGATCCGGCTCAGAGCCCGAGCGCGCCACGCACCGTGGCCAGCAGATCCGGCTCTGGCTCGAGCTCGTCAGGCACCCCGCGACCGCTGCGCCGGGTGGCCCCGACGTTCCAGTTGCGGAGACCGAGATCCAGCGCCGCCAGAGGGACGTGACAGGCGGCGGCGAGGTCAGCGGCGCGACGCTCGAGCAGTAGCGGGTCAGCGATGCCGAAGGCGCGTTTGGCCGCCCAGGTCGGCTCGTTCTCACCGGAGAGGAAGATCCGCTCGGCCTCGAGCGCGTAGAGACCCAGGCGTCCGAGCAGCACAAGCAGGTCAAAGCGGGCCTCGCGGTCCAACAACCCGAGCGTGCCCAAGCGTTCGAAGATGCGCTCAAAGCGCCGCCCGGGGGTCCAGTAGGCCTCGCCGGTGATCGCCGCCTCCTGCGAGCCGACCCGCGCGGCCCAGGCCCGGTAGGGCTCCGCCCCGGTTCCCGAGGCCCAGCTCACCGGCTCCTCGGTCCCGGCGGGGTCGAGCTCGAACTGGACCGCGCGCCAGGTGCGCTCCTCGAGGTCCGCCGACCCCCGCGCGATCGACGCCAGCGGCTCCGGCGGGTCGGTGTCCATGAGCACGAGGCGGGCCGCGGCAAAGGCGATCTCCTCAGCCAGACGCTCGGCGTCCGTGGAGGAGCGCAGGCCCTGGACGAGAGGGGAGCTGTAACCGTCGTCGGCCCCGCGTTCGAGCTTGCGCACCCGCACGCCACTGGCGCCGCGGCCGCTGCGCGAGCCACCGCGGCCGCCTCCGGCGGACGCGCCGCCGGCCGTCCGCTCGGTGGGGCCAAGCCGGGAGGACGCGGGCCGTGGGGCCCGCTCACGGGGCTCGGAGATCCGCGGCGCGCTCGAGCTCACCACGGGATTCATCTGCGCTCCCTGCTCGCGCGTGCAGATAGGGCAGTTCTGGAGCAGCCGGTTGTGTCGGCAGAACGCTGGCATCGGCCCCCTATGCTGACACGCCGCCGCTCCGAGAGCCCTGCCGAGCCGCGGAGAGGGGTTCCGGGGGACTCAGATCCGTCTGAGTCCCCCGGGATCAGGGAATGGGGGCGTATTCCCTGACAGGTTCAGGCCGGACGGTTCGCGTCCGACCTGCCCCTTAAACACGCCGCCGAGGCCAAAGTTGTCCCCCGTCCGGAAAAGCGGCGAGCGGGCGCTCAGCGCCGTTCGCCGGGCCCAGCGAAGAACCCGTCCCCGGGCCGCACGTTGCCCGCGGACTCGGCCTCGTGCAACAGGGTGCCGTCGGCCTCGCCGCTCCACGCACCGAGGGCCAACCCCTCACGGTCCTGGTCCATGGGTGAGCCGCCGAGGTACTCGTTGACCACGCGGGCGCACTTGCGGCCCTCGGCGATCGCCGTGACCACGAGTGACTGGCCGATCCGCGCGTCACCGCAGGCGAAGACCCCGGAGGCACTGGTCTTCAGCGTCTGCTCGGTGGCGATGTTGCCGCGCTTGTCGAGCTCCAGCCCCATCTCGGAGATGACCCCGTCGTGGTCGGGGTGCTCGAAGCCGATGGCGATGAGCACAAGGTCGGCCTCGAGGACGAACTCCGAGCCGGGCACCGGCGTGAGGTCCCGTGAAGACGTGCCGGTCACCTGCCGGGCGTAGACGTGGCTGACCTGCCCGTCACGGCCGCCGAAACCGGTCACCTCGGTGCCCCACCGCCGACGGCCACCCTCCTCGAGGGCGTAGGTGGTTTCCGTGCGCTTGGGCGGCAGCGGCCAGGGGTGACGCGGATCGTCGTCGGACAGGGCCTGGTACACGTCGAGGATGGTCACCGAGCGGGCCCCCTCGCGGTGGGCGTTGGAGACGCAGTCCATGCCGGTGTCGCCGCCCCCGATGACGATCACGTTCTTGTCCTTCGCGGTGATGACCTGCTCAGGCGGTGTCTCGCGGAACACCCGGCCCTCGGACCGAGCGACCCAGCGGTTGCGCTGGTAGAGGTAGTCCATGGCCACGTGGATGCCGGCGTTCTCACGGCCCGGGGCGGAGATGTCCCGCGACACACGGGAGCCGACGGCGAGCACGACGGCGTCATGCTTCTCCTGCAGTTCGGCGACGCTCAGCTCGACGCCGACGTCGACGCCGCAGACGAACTCGATGCCCTCGGCCTCGAGCAGAGCCAGGCGCCGGTCGATGACGGCCTTCTCCAGCTTCGCGTCGGGCACGCCGAAACGCAGCAGCCCGCCCGGGGCCTCATCGCGCTCGTAGACGACGACGGAGTGCCCGGACTTGTTCAGCTCGGCGGCGACGGCCAGACCGGCCGGCCCGGAACCGATCACCGCGACGGAGCGGCCGGTGCGTCGGGCCGGCGGCTCGGGCCGCACCCAGCCCTCGGCGAAGCCGCGCTCGGCGATGGCCATCTCGATCTGCTCGATGGTGACCGCGTCGGAGTTGATCGCCAGCACGCAGGCGGACTCACACGGCGCCGGGCAGATCCGCCCGGTGAACTCCGGGAAGTTGTTCGTCGCGTGCAGCGCGTCGAGCGCCGACTCCCACTTATCCCGGTAGACGAGGTCGTTCCAGTCCGGGATGAGGTTGCCCAGCGGACAGCCTTCATGGCAGAAGGGGACACCGCAGTCCATGCAACGAGATCCCTGGCGCCGCAGCTCCTCGTTGGGCGGGAGCGCGAAGTACTGCTTGTAGTCGTGCACCCGCTCGGCGGGGTCGCGCTTGTCGAAGCCGACGCGTTCGATCTTGAGAAATGCTCCGAGTTCACCCATGTGCGTTGAGAAGGAGGAGGGTCAGGGACATCAGGCCGCAGCCTGGGTGGTCGCGGCCCCACGGCCGCGACTGGCGGCCGCTTCCAGGGCCTTCTTGTAGTCGCGGGGCATCACCCGCACGAAGCGCTCGAGTGAGCGCTCCCACTGGGACAGCAGGTTCCGGGCCACGAGCGACCCGGTCCGCTGAGCATGTTCGGCGATGAGGGTCCGCAGCTCGTCGGCGTCGGGGTCGGCCGGGGTCATCGGCTCGAGAGCGACCATCTCGGGGTTCGCGCGGGCGCTGAAGCGGCGGTCAACGTCGAGCACGTAGGCGATGCCGCCGCTCATGCCCGCGGCAAAGTTGCGCCCCGTGCGGCCGAGGATGACCACACGCCCACCGGTCATGTACTCACAGCCGTGGTCGCCCACGCCCTCGACGACCGCCGACGCGCCCGAGTTGCGGACAGCGAAGCGTTCGCCGGCCAGACCGCGCAGAAAGGCACGTCCGGCCGTGGCCCCGTAGAGGACGGTGTTGCCGACGATCTGGTTCTCCTCGGCGTGGAAGCGGGCGCCGTCAGGCGGGCGCACGACGACGATGCCGCCGGAGAGCCCCTTGCCCGTGTAGTCGTTGGTCTCGCCCTTGAGCGTGAGGGTCACGCCGGGAGCGAGCCAGGCTCCGAAGGACTGCCCGGCCGACCCCGTCAGCGCGATGTCGACGGTGCCCTCGGGCAGACCGGCCGCGCCACGGCGGCGGGTGATCTCGCCCGAGAGGATCCCGCCGACGGACCGATGAATGTTGCGCACCGGGATTGGCCCCAGACGGACCGCCTCGCCGTGGTCCAGCGCGGCCGCGCAGCGGCGCATGATCTCCCAGTCCAGGGCGTTCTCGAGCATCGGCTCCTGGCCGCGGGTGCGGTGCAGGGAGGTGCCCGCGGGGACCTCGGCCGGCGCGAGGACCAGGGAGAGGTCGACCTTGCGGGCCTTCCAGTGGTCGACCGCGGCGTCCATCTCGATGTAGTCGTGCGCCCGGCCGATGAGCTCCTCGATGCGCCGGACACCGAGCCGGGCCATGAGCTGGCGCGCCTCCTCGGCGACATTCATGAGGAAGGTGATGACGTGGTCGGGCGTCCCGCCGAAGCGGGCACGCAGGACCGGGTCCTGGGTGGCCACCCCGACCGGACAGGTGTTGAGGTGGCAGACGCGCATCATGATGCAGCCCATGGCGATGAGCGGCGCGGTGGAGAAGCCGAAGCCGTCGGCACCGAGCAGGGCGGCGATGATCACGTCCCGCCCGGTCTTCATCTGACCGTCGACCTCGACGGTGACGCGGGAGCGCAGGTCGTTGAGCAGCAGCGTCTGCTGGGTCTCGGCCAGGCCGATCTCCCAGGGCACCCCGGCCCCGTGGATCGAGGACTGGGGCGAGGCGCCGGTCCCGCCGTCGCCGCCGGAGATCGTCAGGTGGTCGGCGTTGGCCTTGACGACGCCCGCGGCGACGGTGCCGACGCCGACCTCGCTCACCAGCTTCACCGACACCGACGCCGTCGGGTTCACCGAGCGCAGGTCGTAGATGAGCTGCTTGAGATCCTCGATCGAGTAGATGTCGTGGTGGGGCGGCGGGGAGATGAGCCCGACCCCGGGGGTTGAGTGGCGGATCTTGGCGATGTAGTCGTCGACCTTGTGGCCGGGCAGCTGGCCGCCCTCCCCGGGCTTGGCGCCCTGGGCCATCTTGATCTGCAGCTGGTCGGCGTTGACGAGGTACTCGTTGGTGACGCCGAAGCGCCCGGAGGCGATCTGCTTGATCGCCGAGCGGCGCTCGTCGACGAAGCGCTCGGGATCCTCGCCGCCCTCACCGGTGTTCGAGCGCCCGCCGATACGGTTCATCGCCACCGCGAGGGTCTCGTGCGCCTCGCGGGACAGCGCGCCCAGGGACATCGCGCCGGTCGTGAAGCGCTTGACGATCTCCGTGGCCGGCTCGACCTCGTCGAGATCGAGCGGCTCATCGACGAAGCGGAGCTTCATCAGACCGCGCAGCGAGGAGTTGCGGGCAGCGCGCTCGTTCACCTCACGGGCGTAGTCGCTGTAGGACTCCCAGGAGTGGCCGTTGCTGCCGCGTACCGCGTGTTGGAGCTTGGCGATGGTCTCGGGGTTCCAGATGTGGCGCTCGCCGTCGCGGCGCCACTGCAGCAGACCGCCCACGGGCAGCAGCTCGCGCTCGGTCTTGGGGTAGGCGCGGAAGTGACGCTCCATCGCCTCGGTCGAGAGCTCGGTGAGGCCGATGCCGCCGATCCGTGTCGCCGTCCCGGAGAAGTAGCGGTCCACGACGTGAGGGTCGAGACCGACGGCCTCGAAGATCTGGGCCCCGCAGTAGGACTGAATCGTCGAGATGCCCATCTTGGCGATCGTCTTGAGCAGGCCCTTGCCGATCGCCTTGACGATGCCCTTCTCCGCCTCTTCGATCGAGAGCTCGGCGGGGATGAGCTTGCGTTCCGCGAGCTCGTCGAGAGACTCGAACATCAGGTACGGGTTGATCGCCGAGGCGCCGAAGCCGATGAGCGTCGCCATGTCGTGGATCTGGCGCGGCTCGCCCGATTCGACGACGAGACCGCAGCGCAGGCGGGTGCCCTGGCGGACGAGGTGCTGGTGGACCGCGGCGACGGCGAGCAGCGAGGGCATCGCCACGCGCTCGGGTCCGAGGTTGCGGTCCGAGAGGATGAGGATCGTCGCGCCGTTCTCGACGTAGCGGGCCGCCTCCTCACACAGCTCCTCGAGGCGGACCTCCATGCCGTCGGGACCCTGCTCGATCGGCCACGTGGTGTCCAGCGTGGCCGGCACGAAGAACTCGTGGCTGCACTGGCGCAGCTTCTCCAGCTCGTGGTTGCGCAGGATCGGCTGGTCGAGCACGAGCTGGTGCGCGTGCTCGGGGCTCTCGGTGAGGATGTTGAGCTCCGGGCCCACCGAGGCCTGCAGCGACATCACCACGAGCTCGCGGATCGGGTCGATCGGCGGGTTCGTCACCTGCGCGAACAGCTGCTTGAAGTACGAGAACAGCGGCGGCTGGCGATCCGACATCACCGGCAGCGCGGCGTCGTTGCCCATTGAGACGACCGGCTCCTCGCCGCGGGCGGCCATTGCCGCCACGACGAGCTTGAGGTCCTCCTGGGAGTAGCCGAAGGCGAGCTGCTTGGAGCGCAGCGGCTCGATCCGCGGAGCGCGCGGCTCCCGGTCGGGCAGGTCGTCGATGTGGACGATCGCCCGGTCGTACCACTGGCCATAGGGCTGGCGCGAGGCGACGCGACGCTTGACGATCTCGTCGTCGACGATCACGCCCTCCTCGAGGTCGAGCAGGAACATCCGGCCCGGTGCGAGGCGGCCCTTGCGCTGAATGTGCTCGGGCGCGACGGTGATGACCCCGGCCTCGGAGGCGAGGACGACATAGCCCTCGACGTCCTGGACCCAGCGGCCGGGGCGCAGGCCGTTGCGGTCCAGCAGCGCGCCGATGGTGTGCCCGTCGGTGAAGCACAGCGACGCGGGACCGTCCCAGGGCTCCATCAGGCAGGAGTGGAAGTCGTAGAAGCCCTTGACGTCGGGGTCGACGTCCTGGCGCGTGCGGTAGGCCTCGGGGACCATCATCATCATCGCGTGCTCGATCGGGCGGCCGGCGAGCACGAGCAGCTCGAGGACGTTGTCGAACACCGCCGAATCCGAGCCCTGGGCCTGGACGACGGGCAGGATCTTGGCCATGTCCCGGCCGAAGAGCTCGGAGGCGAGCTGGGACTCCCGGGCGCGCATCCAGTTGACGTTGCCGCGCAGGGTGTTGATCTCCCCGTTGTGGGCGAGCATCCGGAACGGGTGCGCGAGCTCCCAGGACGGGAACGTGTTGGTCGAGAAGCGCGAGTGGACCAGTGCGAGGCGCGAGGTGACCCGCGGGTCGCGCAGGTCGGGGAAGAACTTGGGCAGCTGGGGTGCGATCAGCATCCCCTTGTAGACGATCGTCTTGGACGAGAAGGACGGGATCTGGACGCTGCCCAGGCTCTCCTTCTCGATCAGCCGCCGGATGACGTAGAGCTTGCGCTCGAAGGCGTTCTGGTCCGCGATGTCTGTGGCGGCGCCGATGAGCACCTGGCGGATGAACGGGGCCGAGGCCCGCGCGATCTCGCCCACGTGGGCGTCGTTCACCGGCACGTCGCGCCACCACAGGACGCTCTGGCCCTCCTCGAGGATGATCCGCTCGATCATCGACTCGGCCTCGAGCCGACGCTCGGGATCCTGGGGCAGGAAGACGACGCCGACGCCGTAGCGGCCGGGCTCGGGCAGCTCGATCCCGTAGGCGATGCCCCGGAAGAAGGCATCGGGGATCTGCATGAGCACGCCGGCGCCGTCGCCGGTGTTCGGGTCGGCGCCGACGGCCCCGCGGTGCTCCATGTTCTTCAGCGCGTCGAGCGCCTTCTCGACCACCGCGTGGGTCGCCTCGCCCCACAGCTTGGCGACCAGCGCAACTCCGCAGGCATCATGTTCGTTGTTGGGGTCGTAGAGGCCTGTGGCCCCGGGCCGGTGCATCACGTCGAGAAACCCTCCGAAGTTCGAACCGGCAAGGCTATCGGGTCCGACGGAGTTGACCATGGCCGCGTGGCCTGAGGGGCGGTTATTTCTTGGCGCGTGCGCGTGTGGGCGGCGTGCCCTTCCCGGCGGTCTTCGTCGCCTTGGCCCTGGCCGGGGCGCGCGTGCGAGGTGGTCTCTCCGTTGCCGGGCTGGGGGCACCGGCAACGTCGCCCGCACCGCTGCGCACTGCGGCGAGCGAGGCCTCCAGGGCGGCCATCAGGTCGGGCACCGGCGCAGCCTCTTCCCGAGCCGGCGCCGCGGTGATCTCCTCCCCGCTGGCCTTCTGCTCGATGAGCGCGAGCACGCGTTCGCGGTACTCGTCCTTGTAGTCGGCGGGGTCGAACGCGGCCGACTGCATCTCGATCAGCTGGCGGGCCATGGCGAGCTCCTTGGCGGTCGCCGGGTCGGCGGCGTCGAGACCGTCGAGATCGTCGGCGGCGTTCACCTCGTCGCCCCACAGCATCGTGGAGAGGGTGAGCACCTCCCCCACTGGGCGCAGGGCGCACAGCTGCTGCTTGGAGCGCAGCACGACCTTGGCGATGGCCACCTTCTCCTCGGCTTCGAGCGCCTCCAGCAGCAGCCGGTAGGGTCGGGCGCCGCCGGTGGCGGGTGCGAGGTAGTACGTCGAGTCGTAGTAGATCGGGTCGATCTCCTCAAGCTTGACGAACGCCTGGACGTCGATGGTGTGGGTCACCTTGGGGTCGAGCGCGTCCAGCTCCTCGGGCTCGATCATCACGTAGCGGTCGGGCGCGAGCTCATAGCCCTTGACGATGTCCTCATAGGGGACCTCCTCGCCGGTGGTCGCGTCGACGCGCTTCTGGCGGATCCGGGCGCCCGTCCTGGCGTTGAGCTGGTTGAAGCGGATGCTCTTGGGGCTGGTGGCGGAGAACAGCTTCACGGGCACGTTGACGAGCCCGAAGGAGATGGCACCGCTCCAGATCGCGCGAGGCATAGCCTCCGTTCTACCCCGCAGAGGGCCCTCACGCAACCGGCGCAGGCCGGCTTGCCTCCCCCGCGCCGCCGCTCGGGCCAGCTAGGGTGGGGCGCTCATGACCGGGCCGAGCCTGTGAGCACCTCGGCGCGCCATCCCCGGAGGGCGCGGCGCGTGTGGACGTCGCTCACCGCGCCGGTCCGCATCGGGATCCGTGAGTTCGCCCGCCCGGGCGAGACGAGCATCTCCCCTGTCTACCTGCGGCGCCTCACCGAGCTGCTGCTGTCCGGGACGCTGATCCTCACCAACGTCGTCGGGGCCGCCGTCGTCGTCGCCCTGCTCGTCCTCCACCTCATCCCGCTGCCCCCGTTTCCCAACGAGGGGACCGTGCGGCTCCAGAACGGCGTGCTCGCGGGGATCTTCGTGCTCGCCGCCGTCCCCGTGGGCTGGTTGCTGGGCTACCGGATGATCGCCCGCTCGCTCGGGTGGCTGCGCGAGCGCCGGCCGCCGCGCGAGGCCGAGACGCGGGCGCTGCTCTCCGGTCCCCGGCGGCTCTTCGGACTCCAGCTCGGTCTCTGGCTCGGGGCGGCGGCGCTGTTCGGGCTCTTTGACCTGCGCTTCTCCGGCACACTCGGGCTGCGCGTCGCCGTGGTGGTCTGCCTCACCGGCTTCGTGACGGCGGCGCTGGCCTACCTCAGCGCCGAGCGCGTCCTGCGCAGCCTCACCGCCCGTGCCCTCGTCACCGGGGTGCCCGGGGGGGTCGTGGTGCCCGGTGTGGTGACACGGATCCTGCTCGCCTGGGGCCTGGGCACCGTCGTCCCGGTGGGCGGCCTGCTCTCGATCGGCATCTACGCCTTGGCGGGCGGCCGACGGGCCGTCGCTCAGTCGGCCCTGGCCATCTCGACCATCGCGCTCACGGGCACGGGGATCCTCGTCGGGCTGGTGGCCGTCCTGCTGGCCGTGCGCACGATCTCAGAGCCGATCAACTCGGTACGCCGCGGCCTCGCCCGCGTTCAGCGCGGGGACTTCGGCGTCCGCGTCCCCGTCTACGACGCCTCGGACCTGGGCCAGCTCCAGCAGGGGTTCAACGCGATGACCGAGGGCCTCGCCGAACGCGAGCGCATCCGGGAGGCGTTTGGCACCTATGTCGATCCCGACGTCGCGGAGAAGATCATCGCCGCGGGCACCGACCTCGCCGGCGAGGCGGTCGAGGTGACGTGCATGTTCCTCGACGTGCGCAACTTCACCGGCTTTGCCGAGCGGCAGCCCGCCGCCGAGGTGGTCGCGACGCTCAACCGGCTCTTTGACCGCGTCGTGCCCCTGATCCACGAGCACGACGGGCGCATCGACGCCTTTGTCGGCGACGGCCTGCTCGCCGTCTTCGGGGCCCCACGCCGGCTGGAGAACCACGCCGCCGCCGCGCTCGCCGCCGCCGAGGCGATCCGCGCCGCGGTCGCCGGCGCGGACTTCGGGCTCGAGATCGGGATAGGGCTCAACTCGGGGCCCGTCCTGGCCGGGAACGTCGGCGGCGGCGGCCGTTTCGAGTTCTCGGTCATCGGCGACACGGTGAACGTCGCCGCCCGGGTCGAGGCGGCGACGCGGGAGACCGGGGACACCATCCTCGTCTCCGAGAGCACCCGGCTGGCCCTGCCGGGCCCCGTGGCCGAGCGGCTGCTGGCCCGCGAGGGCATTGCCCTGAAGGGCAAGCGGGCGCCGGTCGCGCTGTACGCGGTGCCCGCACCGGCCTGAGGCGGCCGGGCGGCCCCCTTAACGCTCCACCGTGGGCCGCGGCCAGGAGGCGGTGCGCGTGCGGTGTCGCTCAGGATCACCCCACGCGCACTGTCCCCCACGCCGGGTCCACGCTGGAGCATTTGGTCGCTCTGCCCCGCCGCCCGGTCGCGCCGGCGCCCGGCCGCCGGGCGCCCGGCCGCCCGGCCGCCCGGCCGCCCGGCAGAAACCGCACACTGCATCGGGTGACGGCGCAACGGCCATCTCACACCCCCGCCCCCGTCCGCGTTGATCGTGGTGTGGACCTGCCCCCATTCCAGCGGCTCCTCGACGCCCATGCCACTGAGGTGCACCGCTTCCTCCTCGCCGCCATGGGTCCCGGTGAGGCAGACGACGTCTACCAGGAGACGTGGGTCGCTGCGCTGCGGGCCTACCCGCGTCTGCGCAGCGCCGAGAATCTGCGCGGGTGGATCTTCACCATCGCCCGGCACAAGGCCCTGGACGCCCATCGCGCGCGCCGACACCGGGCGGTGCCAGCCGGCGACGCCCTGCCCGACCTCCCGGATCCGTCAGCCGGCACGCATCTCGCGCCTCCGGACGAGGACCTCTGGGTCACGGTGGCCGGCCTGCCCCCCAAGCAGCGGACGGCCGTGGCCCTGCGCTTCCTGCTCGACGCCGACTACGGCTCGGTCGCGGCGATGATGGGGATCTCCGAGGCGGCCGCGCGACGCAACGTGCACGAGGGCCTCACGCGCCTGCGCCGGGACCATCACCGTGTCGCACCCGCCTGACCATCACCGTGTCGCTCCCGCCTGACCACCTCCATGTCGCACCCGCCTGACCATCACCGTGTCGCACCCGCCTGACCACCTCCGTGTCGCACCCGCCTGATCTCGACGCCGCCTTCACGGCAGCGGGCCTCCTCGACGTCGCCTACGCGGTCGAGCCCTCGCCCGTTGGTGACCTGCTGCTGGCCGCGTCCCCTGAGGGGCTGTTGGAGGTCGCCTACCCGGACGCCGACGGACATGAGCGGACGCTCGAGACGCTCGCGCGCGAGATCTCACCCCGGGTCCTCGCGGCACCCGGCCGCCTGGATCCCGTGCGCCGGCAGCTGGAGGAGTACTTCGCCGGGCGGCGCCGCGGCTTCGCGATCACCCTGGACCGCCGCCGCATCCGCACCGGGTTCCCCGACCGGGTGCTCGTGGCCGCGGCCACGATCCCCTACGGAGCGACCGCCAGCTACGGCCGGGTCGCGGCAGCCGCCGGCAGCCCCCGCGCCCACCGGGCGGCGGGGCGCGCCCTGGGGGCGAACCCCCTGCCAGTGATCATCCCCTGTCATCGGGTCCTGCCCGCCTCCGGCCGGCTGGGCGGCTACTCCGGGGGTCCCGAGCGCAAGGCGATCCTGCTGGAACTGGAGCGGTTAGTCTCCGGCGCATGAGCGCCGGAGATTCTCACCTTCCGCCCGGGCCGCCCTGGCCGAGCTGGATCCAGCTGCTGGGGACCTGGACGCGGCCCGCCGGGGTGATGCTGCGGCTGCGCGACCATTACGGCCCGCGCTTCAGCGTGAGGCTGCCCTTCCGCGGGCAGATGGTCATCATCTCCGACCCTGCGGAGATCCAGGAGCTCTTCCAGGCCCCGGCGGACGTCGTCCATCCCGGTGAGGGCACCGCCGTGCTCGAGCCGGTGGTCGGACGCCACAGCCTGCTCCTGCTCGACGAGGACCCGCACCTCGAGCACCGCCGTCTGCTCCTGCCCGCCTTCCACGGGGAGCGGATGGCCGGTCTGGCCGGCCTCATGCGAGAACTCACGGCGGCCGAGGTCGACACCTGGCCGACCGGTGAGACGCTGAGGCTGCACGGGCGTCTGCAGCGTCTCACCCTCGAGATCATCCTGCGCGCCGTGTTCGGCCTCGAGCGCGGCTCCCGCCTCGATGACCTGCGTGAGGCGGTCACTGAACTGCTCGGCTTCGCTGAGAATCCCGTCTCGATCGTCCCGGCGTTGCAGCGCTACCTGGGCTGGACGCGGACCCAGCAGCGCTTCGAGCGGGTGCGCGCCCGCACCGACGCACTGATCACGGAGATCGTCGCCGACCGACGCGTCGCCCTGGGGGAGGATCCCGACCTGGCCGAGCACGCTCCGGACGTCCTGACGATGCTGCTCGGCGCTCGTCACGAGGACGGCTCGCCCATGGGTGGGCAGGAGATCCGCGACGAGCTCGTCACCGCGCTGGTGGCGGGTCACGAGACGACGGCCTCGCAGCTGGCCTGGCTGTTCATGCGCCTGGCCCGTGAACCGCAGGTGACGCGCCGCGTCCAGGGCGAGCTCAGCGAGACCGCGGGCCGGGGCGGCCCGTACCTCACCGCGACGATCCACGAGATCCAGCGCCTTCATCCCGTGGTGGCCAACGCCGAGCCCCGCTTCGTGAAGTCCCCGCTGCGCATCGGCGACATCACCTATCCGCCCGGTGTGGTGATCCTCGCCTCGAACTTCCTCTCCGGTCGTAATCCGGAGCTCTATCCCCAGCCGCTGGCCTTCCGCCCCGAGCGCTTCCTCGCCCGGCCCCCGGGAACCTACACCTGGACGCCCTTCGGAGGCGGGAGGCGTCGCTGCATCGGAGCCGCCTTCGCCCAGCAGGAGATGCGCATCGTCGCCGCGGAGGTGCTCACCCGTTTCGATCTCGACGCCCCCACGCCGCGGCTCGAGCGGGCCCGTCGCCGAGCCATCACGCTCTCTCCGGTCGACGGCGCGGCCGTCACGCTGATCGCTCGCCGCGAAGATCGCTCGAGAATGGGTATAGGCGAGCGTGATGGATCTGCTCACGCCGCTCAAGCGCTTTGACGCCTACCAGCAGCGTCATGAGGCGCTCTCCATCGCCGTCGCCGTAGTGAAGAAGTTCGGCGACGACGGGGCTGGCAGCCTGGCCGCCCTGGTGGCCTACTACGCCTTCTTCTCGCTGTTCCCGCTGCTGCTGGTGTTCGTGACGGTCCTCGGCTTCGCCCTGCACGGACATCCCGGCACGATCAGCTCCGTCGAGCATTCCGTGGCGCGGAACTTCCCGGGCTTCGCCGGCGGATCCCATCCGCTCATCAACTTCCACTCCCTCACTGGCAGCGTCGTCGCCCTGATCATCGGGCTGCTCACCTCGCTGTGGTCGGGCCTGGGCATCACCGGTGCGGCCCAGAACGCCCTCGACACGGTGTGGGCCGTCCCCAAGAAGCATCGCCCGAACTTCCTCGCCGGCAAGGGCCGGGGGCTGTTGCTCATTCTCTCCCTGGGCCTGCTTTTCCTCGTCGCCACGCTCGTCTCGGGGATCGTCACGGGGGGGTTCGGGGGCGTCCTGGCCAAAATCCTCGGGATCCTCATCTCCCTCGGGGTGAACGTGCTTCTGTTCCTCGTCGCGTTCCGCTTCATGACCGCCAGCAGCGTCGCCACCCGCGACCTGCGCACCGGGATCGCGGTGGCCGCCGTTCTCTGGACGGCGCTCCAGGTCGCCGGCGGGATCTACGTCAAGCATGTGCTCGCCGGACTGTCGGGGACCTATTCGACCTTCGCCGTCGTCATCGCCCTGTTCGTGTGGCTACACCTCGGCGCGCAACTCACCCTCTACGCGGCTGAGCTCAATGTCGTCCTGCGCCGACGCCTGTACCCGCGCAGCCTGCTGGGGCCCCCGGAGCAGCCAGCCGATCAGGCCACCCTCGCCGCGCTGGCCAAGATCGAGGAGCGCTCCCAGGAGGAGCATGTCGAGGTCGCCTTCAGCGACCCACAGCCGGAGTCGGGGCGGTCCTCGTCCTAAGCTCCGGCGGCGCCGGGCAGATCGTTCCCGCCGCCGGACAGCCGGTGCAGACGCCCCGGTGGGGCTCGGTCGCGGGCGCGAAGTGCCCTGCCCGCAGGGGTGCCAGGCGGCCCTCCAGGGCCGCCTCGAGGGCCGGCCGGTCCCGAGCGTCGTAGACGACGGCGGCGGGTGCGTCGACCCGCTCAAGGAAGAGGTGGATGATCTCGGCGCGAGCCGCGCCACCGCGCAGCGTGGCCAGGGCGTAGATGAGCCGCTGCAGGGCGTACTCGGCGGCGACGATCTCCTCCGGCGTGCGCCCGCGCAGGGCGTCTGACTTGTAGTCGACGACCAGCCGCCGGTCGGATTCCTCGGCGACGGCGTCGAAGACCCCGGTGACGAGCGTGTCCCCGAGCCCGAAGGCGAAGCTCTGCTCGGTCCGCAGCCCCCCGGCGGCCCGCAGCCGAGCCACGGTCTCGTTCCAGTCGATGTCGGAGAAGTCCCCGGCGGCCAAGCGCGCATGCACCTCCAGCCCGCGGGCCCGGGCTCCGCTCGCGCTCACCCTCCGCGCCCCGAGTCCCAGCCCGCGCTCCACGCGATAGCGAAGCCCACAGCGCTCGTAGGCCGCCAGTCCCGAGTAGGAGACGCTCTCCAGCGCCGGAGCCGCGGGGAGCGTCGGCACTGCGGAGAGCGCCGGAACCGCGGAGAGCGCCGGAACCGCGGACAGCGTCGGCTCTGTGGAAAGCGTCGGCACTGCGGCCGGCGCCGGGACGCCGGGGCGCGCCGGGACCCCGGGGCGAGCCGGCACGTCGGGGGGGACGCCGACCGTTCCGAGCGTCACGCCCCCAGCAGTAGCGGCGGCACGCGCGAGGAGGTCCTCGGGCGCCCACTCGCTCACCCGGACCCCGGGCAGGCTCCGCAGGGCCGGGGCGATCCAGTCCACCGGGCGCAGCGAGTCGGGCCGGGCGGGGACGCCCAGGCGCGCGGCGCCCGAGAGGATCAGTCGCTCCTGGGCGCGGGTCATCGCCACGTAGAAGAGCCGTCGCTGCTCGTCCCGGTCCCGCGCCAGCGCCGCCTCGCGCAGTCGGGCGAAGTCGAGCGCCTCGACGCTGGTGCCCGCCCCGGGACGACTCACCCGCAGACCGAGGGCGCCGTCGGCGCCGAGGCGCAGGATGCCCCGGTCATGGGTGGGACCACGGCCGAGGTCAGCGACGCAGACCACTGGGAACTCAAGGCCCTTGGAGCGGTGGATGGTCATGAGCCGAACCGCGTCGAGCGCTTCGGCCTCCACGGGCGCCTCCGCCTCCCGAGCACCCGGACCCGCCCGGCGGGCGAGCCGCGCGACGAAGCCGGCGAGGTCGGGACCGTGCGCGGCCTCCCACTCCCGGGCCAGGCGCATGAGCTTGCGCAGGTTGGCCAGCCGCCGGCGGCCGTCGGGGCGCGCGGCGAGCGTCACGTCATACCCGCTCCAGTCCAGCGCGCGGTCGATGAGCGCCTCGGGGCCAACCCGCAGCGCGACGCGGCGCTCGGCGGCGAAGAAGGCCTCAAAGCGCGCCAGCGTCGCCGCGTCGGCGAGTTCGAGGCGGTCGTCGGCGCCCGCGGCGGTCAGCACGAGGCCGTCGAGAGAGAGCCCGCACAGCGGGGAGAGCAGAACGGTCCAGAGCGCCTCCTCGTCCAGCGGGTTGGCGAGCGCCCGCAGATAGGCGACGAACTCGATGATCTGCGGGTGGTTCCAGAGGCCCCGGCCGCCGACGACGAAGGTGGGGACGCCGGCCCCCTCCAGCGCCCGCTCGTACACGGCGAGGTCGGTCGTCGCCCGCGTGAGCAGCACGACCTCCCCGGCCCGGCAGGCGCCGAGGTCGATGAGCTCGCGCACGCGGCCGGCGAGCACCTTCGCCTCCGCCGCGCGCCACGGCGTGGCGAGCCCCTCGTCGCGCTCCCACTCGGCGGTCTTGTCGACGACGAGCAGCTCCACCCGCGGGTCCTCGGCGGGGGGGTCCTCGCGCCCTGGCGCGAGGGCCATGAAGTCGTCGAGCACCCCGGCGAAGGCCGCGTTGAGGACCGACAGGATCTCCCCTCGGGTGCGGAAGTTCGTCGCCAGCGCGAGCCGACACCCCTCGGCGTCCAGCGCCCGTCCGCGGGCACGGAAGAGCGCGACGTCTGCGTGGCGGAAGCCATAGATCGACTGCTGGGCGTCCCCGACCATGAACACGGCGGCGTCCCGGCTGAGTCGGTCGACGAGCTCGAGCTGCACGGCGTTGGTGTCCTGGAGCTCGTCGACCATCACGTGGGCGAAGCTGACCGGCGCACCGCCGGCGAGCAGGTCGCGGGCGAGCAGCTCGAGGTCGTCGAAGTCGACCCCGCCGACGGCCCGCTTGGCCGTCTCCAGATGACGGCCGTAGGCAGCGAGCATCTGCTCGAGGCTGTCGCGGCTGCGCACCGCGATCGCGTCGGCCCGTGCCCGCCCCAGGCCCGCGAGCGCATCGCGCAGGCGCTCACAGGCCGGGGTCCGCAGCGCCCCCGCCCCGGTGGGAAGGTCGGGGAGGTCGCCGGGCCAGTCCCCGTCGAGCTCCCGCTCGAGCCGTGCGAGCGCGTCCAGGGCGCGCCCGACGGTCACGCCGGGGTCGGCCAGGGCGCCGAGCTCCGCCGCCACGCTCGCCGCCAGCGCGCGGACCGTGCCGACGTCCGGAGCATCCCCGGCCACCCGGGCCGGGGGCAGGCACGGCTCGCGCTGTCCGCGGGCGCGCAGCTCGCGGTAGGCGCCGACCACGGCACCGCGGAGTTCGGGAATCCGGTGGGAGGCCACCAGCTCGCGCCCGCCCGGCGTGTCCGCGACCTCGGCGAGGGCGTGGCCGAAGGCGGCGTCGGAGAGCTCGGCCGTCTCGTCCTCGTCGAGCACACGAAAGCGCGGGTCGAGCCCGACGGTGAGCGCGTGAGCGCGCAGCAGCCGGGCGCAGAAGCCGTGGATGGTGAGGATCCACGGCGGATCCTCGCTGAGCCCGAGGCGCCGGCGCACCCGCTCGCGCATCTCCGCGGCCGCCTTCTCGGTGAAGGTGATGGCGAGGATCGCGCCCGGGCTGATCTCGTCCTCGAGGACCGCGCGGGCGTAGCGCTCGACGAGCACCGAGGTCTTGCCGCTGCCCGCGCCCGCGTCCAGGAGCAGGTGTCCGCTGCGCCGCTCGATCGCCGCCGTCTGCTCGGGGGTGTAGCGCATCAGCGCGCCGCCCAGCAGATCCCGGGATGGCGACAGCCGTCCGCCGAGCACGTCTGCGGACACGGCGTCAGTTCCCCGGCGGCGAGGGTCGCCGCCAGGCGGTCGACCTCCGCCTCGACCGCCCCGAGCAGCTCGGCGAGCTGCTCGGGCTCGAGCACGTCGCCGGGTCGCAGCGGGAGCCCCGCCTCGGCCAGGGCCGCGCCACGCGGGCGCAGATCCCGGCCCGCCAGCGGCTGGTAGATCCCGGCGACCGGCCGCACCCCGAGGACGCGCTGGACGGCGAGCATGTAGAGCCCGACCTGGAAGGTGTGCTCAGCGATCCAGCGGGCCGCTGAGCGCTCGATGCGGTCCCGGCCGCTCTTGTAGTCGCGCACGATCGCCCGCCCGTGTCCGTCACGGTCGACCCGGTCGACGACGCCGACGAGCGCGAGCCCGCGGGCGAGCTCGACCTCGAAGGCGAGCTCGAGCTCGGCCGGGGCGAAGCCCGGAGCCGGGTGCTCGGCCTCCCAGCGCAGATAGCGCTCCAACTCGGCGACGATCCCGGCGAGGATCGCCGCCCGCACGGCCGGCGGCTCTCCCGGGGCGAGCTGGGCCGGGGGGGCCAATCCCTGCAGGACGTCGGGTTCCCCACTGAGGATCCGGGCGAGCAGCTCGTGCATGAACGTGCCCTTGACCAGGGCGTCCCCATCGGGTTCGAGCGCCTCCGGTTCGAGCTGGCGCTCGACGAGCCAGGCGACCGGACAGGCACCGAAGCGCTCCATCGCCCCCGGCGAGACCCGGCGCGTGTGGCGGACGTGCTCGAGCGCGACCCGGCCCAGGCGCCGGGTCTCCCCGGCCGGAGCGGGCGCGGCCCCGGTCCGCGCGGCCTCGGCGAGGCGCTGTTCACGCGCCGTGGGCGCCGTCTCCGGGGTCCAGACGACGTCGGCCAGCAGGCGTCGACGCACGGGCACATCGGGGAACAGCCGGCGGATCTCATCCAGGAACGGCGAGGCCGCGACGCCGTTGCCGTCCTCGTCGGCGGAGCGGAAGGAGAGGCAGACCTGCTCGGTCGCGCGCGAGACGCTGGCGTAGAGCAGATAGCGTTCGCGCATCGCCGGGTCCGGCGGCGGGGCGAGCACGAGGCCGGCCTCGAGCGCGAGCTCGCGTCGCCGGGCCTCGGAGAGGAACGGGTCGGGGGGATCCCCGCGAGGGAACTCACCCTCGCAGAGCCCGGTGATGACCACGCGGGCGAAGCGCCGCGCGCGCACCGTGAGCGGCTCAGCCACGAGCACGCCGGCGTCCCGGCCCACGGGCACCTCCAGGCGCTCGAGCAGCTCGACGAGCTCGCGCGGGTCCAGCGGTCCCAGTTCCTCCAGCGCGGCCTCGAGCACCCCGGCGGCGCGGACATCGAGCTCCTCCTCCGCGGTGAGCCCCTGGGCTCCGGCACGGGGCAGCAGCGCGACGAGGGCGTCGGCCAGCGGCGGCAGTGGGGCGCGCACCCGGCCACCGCCCCGACGCGCAGCGGCCTCAAGGCGGTCGACCTCCTCCGCGGGCCGGGTGAGCCGCAGGAACTCCAGCGGTTCATCCGTCAGCACGGCGGCGACGCCACGGCCCAGGGCGGTGTGCGCCAGCGGGATGCGCCGGGCGCTGGCCACGGGCACGCCGTAGCGGCGCAGGGCCCCCTCCAGCAGGGCCCCGGAGCGGGCCAGCGAGCGGCAGAGGACGACGATCTCCGCGGGCGCGACGCCGGCGCGCAGGGCGGCGAGGACCTCCGCGGCGACGAGCTCGGCCTCGGCACGCTCGCCCCCCGCCTCCAGCAGCACCACCGCGGCGCCGGCCGCCCCGGTCGGCGCGTCGGCCTCGAACAGGTGGCGTTCGAGGTGGTGCAGCTCCGCGGTGGCGTAGAAACTCGCCTGCGGAGGGAGCTCACGGACCGTCTCGGCGCGCAGACGCAGGCGTTCGACGACGTCGGCGCGGGCGGCCAGGGCCGGGCGGTCCGCCTCGAAGGTGAGCGACACGGTGACCGGCACCGCGACGACGTGGGCGAGGGTCTCGACCGCGTCGAGCTCGACCGGGGTGAGGTCATCGAAGCCGTAGAGGAACACGGGCGTGCGCCCCCAGGCGGCAGGCGCGGCGCGAAGCTCATCAAGCGCCGCCCAGGCGAAGGCGTCGTTGTCAAGCCCCGCCTGGCGGCTCAGCGCCGCGCCGACGCGTCCGAGGACGGTCGCGAGCTCAGTCGCGACGCGATCACCGCCGCGGCGTGCCAGCGCCGCGCTGAGCCGCTGGGGGGTGATCCGCTGGGCGGCGAGCTCGCCGAGCAGGCCGCCGACCGCCGCGGGGAAGCCCGGAGCGCGAGCGGAGGCGGCGAGCGCGTCCAGTGGGGTGGCGGCGATGGTCCGACGGATGAGCAGGTCGCGGGAGAGCGCGCTGAGGCGCGGTGGCGCGAACCCCGTGCGAGCGGCAATCAGCTCAAGCAGCCCGGCGAAGGTGAGCGCCCGGCCCGGGCTGGCCCCGTCAGCGGCCAGCTCCCGGTCGTAGTGGAGCGCGTCGGCGGCCGTCGGCACGACGAGCAGGGCGTCCCGCCGGGCGGCGGCGGCGTAGGCGCCGAGGACCTCCCCCGCCTTGGCGGAGTTGGCCGGTCCGAGCACGAGCGTGAGAGGCACTCCTCCATCTAAGCGACCGCCGTGGACGCTTCCGCGGGGTGGAGTGGCCCCGGTCAGGAGACCGGGGCCGGTCCGGCGCGGGACCTACAGGGCGGCGAGATGCTCGAACAGCGCCCGCGCGGCGGCGATCCCCTGGGGCACGTAGTCACTGCGCAGCCGCTCGTTGGGGGCGTGGATGTTCGCGTCGGGAAGTGAGAAGCCCGAGATGATCGTCGGCACCCCCCGGGCCGACAACGCGGCGACGACGGGGAGCGAGCCGCCGGAGCGGATGAGGGCGGGCCGCACCCCGAGGGCGGCCTCAAAGGCGTCGAGTCCGAGCTGGATCGCCCGTGCGGTGGGCGGCACGATGCCGGCCGGCGCCGAGGACCACGCCTCGAGCGTCAGTTCGGCGCCCTCCGGGACGGCGGCCGACAGGAGCCGCTCGAAGGCCGTGGAGATGACCGCCGGGTCCTGCCCCGGGGCGAGACGCAGGGAGACGTTGGCGACGGCCTCCACCGGCAGCACCGTCTTCTCCAGCGTCGGCGAGCCCGAGAGGATCCCGTTGATCTCGAAGGTGGGTTCGGCGAACGTGCGCAGGTAGAACTCCTCCGCAGCCCGCGGGTCGGCCGGCGTCGCACCCTGGAGGGCGAGCTCCTCAGAGCCATGGGGCAGCTCGGCCCAGCCCATGAGCTCGTCGTGCGTCGGTTCGGCGATGCCCTGGCGCAGCTCCGGGGCGATCCGCCCGTCCCGGGCGAGGAGCGCACCAAGTGTCTGGACCATCGCCGCCGCGGCGTTCATCGCCGCGCCGCCGTACATGCCCGAGTGCAGGTCGGTGCGGCCCGTGCGCAGCGTGAGGTGGAAGTAGATGAGCCCGCGCATGGCGACGTTGAAGGCAGGCAGGCCCTCACGGATCATCCCCGAGTCGAAGATGATCGCCGCGTCGGCGGAGCCCCTGTCGGCCGCGACCCATTCGACGATCGAGTGCCCGCCCGTCTCCTCCTCGCCGTCACAGGCAAAACGCACGTTCACCGGCAGCGTGCCGGCGCCGGCGAGCTCACGGGCGGCGGCGAGCAGCAGGTAGAGCTGGCCCTTGTCGTCGGCGATCCCGCGGGCGTAGAGGTACCCGTCGCGCTCGGTGAGCGTGAAGGGCTCGGACTCCCAGAGCTCGAGCGGATCCGGAGGCTGGACGTCAAAGTGCCCGTAGCAGAGGATCGTCGGTGCCGACTCGGGCTCCCGGGAGGCGCGGATCTCCCCGGTGACCAGCGGCTGGCCGTGCCAGTCGATGACCTCGGCCTGCCCGCCCGCGCGGGCGATGAAGTCACGCACCCACGTCCCGGCCGCGAGGACGTCGTCGCGGTGGGCCGGATCGGCGGAGACAGAGGGGATCGTCAGGAACGCGGAGAGCTCAGCATGGGAGTCGAGGGCCATGCGGTGAGGCTAGCTGCCCGCCGCCGGCTTCGGCTCAGGCGGCGCGGGCCTCGTCGCTGCTGCCCGCGGCGGCGGGCGGAGCGGCGGCGGCCGCGGCGGCGGTGTCGTCACCCTCGGGCGGCTTGGCGCCCTCCTTGGCCCACGGCTCGTCGAAGTCGACGCGCCAGCGACCCTCCTCGGTCTGGACGAGCGCCAGGCGCGCACGGAAGGAGCGTCCGGAGCGGCCCTTGAACCCGGTCACCGGCTTCTCCGTCCGTCCCGTCTTGATCAACTCGCGGACGATCGTCGCCGTGAGCGTCTTGCCCGCCTTGGCCTTCCAGATGACGAAGCCGCAACCCGGATCGGCACGGCTCCAGCACGAGTAGCCCTTGCGGTTCTCCATGATGTCCTGACCGCACACGGGGCACGGGCCGAGGTTGGCGCGCGGGATGCGGACATCCTTGAGCGTCGTGTCGAGGGTGTGGACGGTCTCCTCGGCGAACTTGGCGATGTCCGTCATGAACGCCTTGCGCGTGTCCTCGCCGGTCTCGATGCGGGCCAGACGGTGCTCCCATTCGCCGGTGAGCGACGGGGAGGTGAGCGCGTGCTCACCGAGCAGCCGGATGACGTTGAGCCCCTTCTCGGTGACGACGAGAGCGCGCCCGTCCCGTTCGACGTAGCCGACCTGGATGAGCCGTTCGATGATCGCCGCCCGGGTGGCCGGCGTGCCGATGCCGGACTCCTTCATCGCCTCCGCGAGCTCCTCGTCGTCGACGAGCTTGCCGGCGGTGGCCATCACCGCGAGCAGCGAGCCGTCGGAGTAGCGCCGCGGCGGCTTGGTCATCTTGGCGTCGGAGCGGATCCGGTGGACCCGGGAGGCCTCGCCCTGGACGAGCTTGGGCAGCGCCTGCTCGGCGCCCTCGTCTTCCTCCTCGGCCTCTCCGGCGCTCGCGTCGGGGTCGACGCCCTCGCCGTAGACCCCGCGCCAGCCCGGGACGAGCAGGACCTTGCCCCGCGTGCGGAACACGTGCTCGCCGACGGTCGTCTCCACGCGCGTGTTCTCGAACACCGCCTCCGGGTGGAAGACGGCGAGGAAGCGTCGCACGACGAGGTCGTAGATGCGTCGCTCGTCGTCGTCCATCTTCTCGACCGGGTGCTTCTCGGCGAGCGTGGGGATGATCGCGTGGTGGTCGGTGACCTTCTCGTTGTTCACCACGCGGCCCAGCGGGAGCATGTCCAGACCGGTGACGTAGGCGGCGCCCGCGGCGTACTCCTTGCGGGCGCCGACGAGTGCGGCGATCGGCTTGATCTCCGAGATCATGTCCGAGGTGATGAAGCGCGAGTTGGTGCGCGGGTAGGTGAGCGCCTTGTGCTGCTCGTAGAGAGCCTGGGCGGCCCGAAGCGTGCGCGCGGCGTTGAAGCCGAAGCGGGAGGAGGCGTCGCGCTGGAGCGCGGTGAGGTCGTAGAGCAGGGGCGCGCGGTCACGGCGCTCGGTCTTGGCGAGCTTGGTGATCGTGCCGGTCTGACCCTCGCAGGCGGCGACGACGGCTGCGGCCTGCTCGGCGCTCTTGAGCCGTGGGTTGGCACCCACGTGGAGGCGGCCGTCGTAGGCCCGGCGCGGGTCGTCGGGCTGGGCGAGGAAACGGGCGTCGACGATCCAGTAGGGCTCGGGGACGAAGGCGCGGATCTCCTCCTCGCGGCGGGCCAGGATGGCCAGCGTCGGGGTCTGCACGCGCCCCAGGGAGACCGCCCCGTCGAAGGAGGAGCGCAAGCGGATGGTCGCCGCGCGGGTCGCGTTCATGCCGACGACCCAGTCGGCCTCCGAGCGGGACCGGGCCGCCTGCTCGAGCCGGGCGAACTCCTCACTGGGCCGCAGGCCCGAGAAGGCCTCCTTGATCGCCGAGGCGGTGAGCGAGTTCAGCCACAGGCGCTGCACGGGGAGCTTGCAGGCATTCTTCTCGTAGACGTAGGCGAAGATCAGCTCGCCCTCGCGCCCGGCGTCGCAGGCGTTGACGACGACGTCGATGTCGCTGCGGCCCATGGCCTGCCTGAGCACCGTCATCTGCTTGCGCGAGCGCTCGTCGCGCACGACGAGCTTGAACTTCGCGGGCACGATGGGCAGGTCGGTCATCCGCCACTTGGCGTACTTCTCGTCGTACTCGTCGGGATCGGCGAGCTGGACGAGGTGGCCGACAGCCCAGGTGACGACGTGGTCGGGGCCCTCGAGGAACCCCTCGCCCTTGGTGAAGGCGCCCGGCAGCTGTTTGACGAGGTCCTGGCCGACGGACGGCTTCTCGGCGATGACGAGCGTCTTACCCATGGTGGCCGGAGCGTAGCGGCACAGCCCCGGCGAGGGCCGACGCGCGGTCAGTCCGCACAGCCCTGGGTGCTCACCGCGGCGTGGCGGTGCGCGGCGCGGACGAGCTCCCGCGCGACGACGGCGTTGGGCACGGCGAAGCCGCCGGGATGGCCCGCGGGGGCGTTGGTGATCTCCGCGAACACGGTGGCGACCACCTGGCCGGCGGAGTCGACCATCGGGCCGCCGGAGTTCCCCGGCCGCACGAGTCCGCGCAGGGCCGCGACCAAACGCTCGACCGGACCGGCGCCGTAGGCGTTCTGGGTCGAGGTGAGACGCGTCTCTCCGAGGCGTCCGGCTTCGCGGTCGAAGGGCCCGTCCTCGGGGTAGCCGAGGATCGCCGCCGAGGTGCCCGCCCGCGGGTCGCGGGCGAGGCTGAGGCTCGGCTCGTGCAGGCCGCCCACCTCGAGCACGGCGATGTCGTTGTGGGGGTCGAAGACGACCGCCCGGGCAGGCAAGGTGACGTTTCCGCGGACGAGCACCTGGGTGTCGCTCTCGCCCGCGACGACGTGGGCGTTGGTGACGACCAGGCCCGAGCCGGCGACCCACCCGCTGCCTTCGATGCCCAGCCCGCAGGCGGTTCCGGTGATCTTCACGACGCTGGCGGAGGCGGCATCGACGCCGGCCGCTCGGACGATTCGGGGGTTTGGTCCGGCGACGTTCGCCGCCGGACCGCTCACGGCGGGGAGCGGGTCAATCCGGGCGAGCGAGTCGAGGATCGGCCCCGATGGCGGCAGCACCTGGTCGAGATCGGTGAGGATCCGTGAGGCGGCCAGCTCGTGATGGAGGCTCGGCGAGCTGTCGACCTGGACGAGGATCGCCCCGACGATCCACACCGTCCCGAGGGCGAGGCACGCCGTGAGGCCTGCGCCGGCCAGGCCGTCGACGACCTTCAGGCCGGGAATGAACAGCAGACGCCGGGCGCGCACCCCGATCCCCTCCGAGACGGTGCCCAGGATGCCGCCGAGGATGAGCGCCCCGCCGAGCGAGAACAGCGGCGCGTACGGTGAGTGCGAGCCCCGGTGGAGCACCAGCGGCCCCACGTGGCTCCCGATGACCGCCCCGCCCGCGAAGCCGGCGAGTGCGAGGGCGGAGACGATGAACCCGCGCGACCATCCCCGCAGCGCCAGCAGCGCGGTGAAGGCGACGATCACCCAGTCGGCGACGGACATCGGGGCTGGAGCTTAGTGAGAGGGTCAATCGGCCCCTGTCCCAAGCCGCAGGTCTAACCTTTCCCCTTCGGTGGGGTACTGCCGGTGAGGCAGCGGACATCTTGGCCAGCGGGACACGACAGACGGTGGGTCCACGGAGGCCGCCACAGCGACGGGGGCGCCCGAGCCGGCGCCGCGGGCGGGTGCTCACGCGCGCGCTGCCGCTGCTCGGCGCCCTGCTGCTGCTGGGTGGGGGGGCGTTCGCTCTCGGGGTCTACATCTCGGGGTCCGGCGCCCGCAGCGAGCGCGCCCTGATCCGACGCTACCTGACCGCCTGGTCACAGGGCGACTGGCCCACCATGTACCACCTCCTCTCCCCGGTGAGCCGCCGGCAGCTCAGCCTGGCCGGGTTCGAGGCCCAGCTCCGGGGCGCCGAGGCGACGGCGACGCTCACCCGCCTGCGCTTCGCCTCGGACATCCATCTCGCGCGGGGCCACGCGGTGGCCGAGGCGACGGTGAGGACCGCGAGCTTCGGAACCTTCCGTGCGCCGACGCGGATTGCCCTGGGACCCCGGAACGGTCCGTTCCTGGGCTTTGACGGGTCGATGCTGTTCCCGGGCCTGCGCCCGGGCGAGCGCCTCACCCGCACCGCCGTCCTCGGCGCGCGCGGCACGCTCGAGGCGGCGGACGGGACCGTGCTCGCCGCCGGCCCCCAGCGCACCTCCGCCGATCCGACCGTGTCGGCGGCGATCGTCGGCAGTCTTGGCCCGATCCCGACCGCCCAGCGGACGGTCTACCGCGCCGCGGGCTATCCCCCCGACGCCCTGGTGGGCCAGGACGGTCTCGAGCTCATCTTCCAGCGCCAGCTCGCGGGGCGTCCCGGCGGGCGGCTGCTCGCCGGCCACCGGGTCCTCGCCCAGCGCGCCCCGAAGCCGGGAGTGACGGTGCGCACGACGATCGACCCACGCCTGGAGGTCGCCGCGCTCAACGCCCTCGGAGGCGCCTATGCCGGCATGACGGTCCTGAACATCCATACGGGCGCAATCGAGGCTGCGGCGGGCCTGGCCTTCACCGACCTCCAGCCGCCCGGATCGACGTT
>DASSZV010000075.1:0-3011 GCA_035702765.1 Solirubrobacteraceae bacterium | reverse complement strand
GGTCCGATCTTCTTCTGGACCTGGCGGCCGTCAGGCAGGCGGTACTTCGCGTACCAGACCGGACCCTTGGCCCGGTCGACCCGGAAGACGTGTCCGGTGGGCTGCTGGCGCTCCATCGTGCATCAGACTGTGCCTGTCTCGGGACATTTTGGGGACATTTTTCAAAGGCGTCCTAGCCATTAGGTCCAGTCACTGCCTGCTTTACAGGGCTTTCTCAGTGCCGCCGGTCGGGCTCGAACCGACGCGCTTCGGATTAAAAGTCCGCTGCTCTGCCAACTGAGCTACGGCGGCGTGGGGCCCATGATGGCGCACCGCCGCACGGAGATCGTCGTCGGTGGGTTGGCTGGTCACGAAGCGAGGGAAAAAGATCGACGTATCGCTGGATTTGTGACCTCGCTCGACCCTGGAGCGCCTCGAGTCGACGCGGCGGTCAGCCCCTCCCGGCACCGGCGTCCACGGGCCGGCCGCCGGACCCGCACCCCGCCGGTGAGAACGAGAAACTAGACCTCGATCGAGGAGCCCATCATCACGGTCCGGTCGCCGGGGAGGTTGAAGGCTTCGATCGGGCTGGCCGCGTTGCGGGCGATGGCGACAAAGAGCTTCTTCTGCCACGGGCTCAGCTCGGTTGGCTCGGCGGAGGCGCTGAGCACGATGCGTGACACAAAGTAGGAGGCGCGCTCCAGGCGGAGATGTCGCTCCAGCAGCAGGTCACGCCGGGCCAGGTAGAGCATCGCCGGCACATCCACCTTCTCCTGGTACCCCACACGGATGCTCACGTGTCGGATCGAGAGATCGTCCCCGATCCGCTCGATGATGAAGCGGTCGCGGTCATCGACGTGAGGCAGGTTGACCTCCTCGATCGAGACGATCAGGATCTTCTCGTGCAGCGCGTGGGAGTGCTCGATCTCCGCGCGCAGCGCCAGGGGCGTCGTCTCCTGGCCCGGACTGAGGTAGATCGCCACTCCGGGTACCGAACGGACCGGCACCTCGAGGTCGGGGAGAGTCTGGAGGAACTCGCGCAGGGATCCCTCGCGGGCGGTGCGCAGGCGAGTGACGTAGGCACGCCCCCGGTTCCAGGTGAGCATCAGGGTCATCACCGCGAAGCCGGCGAGGATCGGCAGCCACGCCCCCTGGAGGATCTTGGCCAGGTTGGCCGCCAGGAAGGTCACCTCGACCGTGAGCAGGAGCGTGCCGAGAACGGCGATGCGCCAGCGGGGCGTCGTCCTCATGGCCCGGGCCACTGCGACGAACAACACCGTGTTGAGCACGAAGGTACCGGTGACCGCGACCCCATACGCGTTGGCCAGGCGGTTGGAGTTCTGGAAGGCGAGGACGAGGACGACGACGCCGATCATCAGTGCCCAGTTCACGACCGGGACGTAGATCTGGCCCTCCATCTTGGAGGTGTGCACGACCCGCAGGCGCGGCAGGTATCCGAGCTGCATCGCCTGACGGGCCACCGAGTAGGAGCCGGAGATGACGGCCTGGGAGGCGATGATCGTGGCGATGCACGCGAAGAACACCATCGGGATCTGGGCCCAGTGGGGGGCGAGCAGGAAGAAGGGGTTGCTGCGGTCGGCGGGATGGCTCTGGACCAGCGCCGCCTGACCGAGGTAGGAGAGGAGCACCCCTGGAAGCACGATGGCGAACCAGGCCAGACGGATCGGCGTCTTGCCAAAGTGGCCACGGTCCGCGTAGAGCGCCTCAGCACCGGTCACGGCGAGGACGACTCCTCCGAGCGCGAGGAAGGCGTCGACCCCATGGTCGATGAAGAACCGGACCGCCCAGACCGGCGAGAGGGCCTGAAGCACCGCGGGATGGCCGAGGACCTGCCACAGCCCGAGCATCCCGATGACCGCGAACCACGCGAGCATCACCGGTCCGAACAGCGCTCCGACCGCCCCGGTGCCCCTGCGCTGGAGGCTGAACAGGCCGATGAGGATCGCCACGGAGATCGGCACGACGTATCGAGCCAGACCGGGAGCGGAGACCTCGAGCCCGGAGACCGCGGAGAGCACCGAGATCGCGGGGGTGATGACTCCGTCGCCGAAGAACAGGCACGCCCCGAAGACACCGAGGGTGACCAGCCCCACCGCGTGGGGCACCCGGGCCCGCCGGCACAGGGCCGCGAGGGCCATGATCCCGCCCTCGCCCCGGTTGTGGACGCGCATGATGACGCCGGCGTACTTCACTGAGACGACGACCATCAACGCCCAGAAGATGCAGGAGATGAGGCCGTACACGGTCGAGTTGCTGACGACGTGCGCGGCGCGGTAGGTGAAGAGCACCTGCTCGGTGTAGAGCGGGCTGGTGCCGATGTCCCCGAAGACGACCCCAAGCGCCCCGAGCGCGAGGACCGCGCGGCCGGCCTCAGCGACGACGTCGGGTTCCTGACCGGGCGAAATCTCCTCCAGATTGGTGCGCGGGCGCGGCTCTGCGGCCAGTTCCCAGGGTCGCTTGGCGACCTCGACATGCTCCGGGGAGACAGGAGGGCTCACGCCTTCCATGGTGGGGCGCCGGCTGTGAAGGTCCTGCCAACAAGCCCCGGCAAAACATCAAGATGTTGTGAAGACGGCGCAACGCCGTCCGGCCCTCAGGGGCCCGCGGGGGACCCCAGTCCGAGGGTCACCGCCAGAGACGGCGCCGCCCCCTCTGCGGCCTCACGCGCGCTGCGTTCACGGTTGACGATCTGGCTGAGGACGAGGGCGAAGACGGTGAGGAGGCGGCGGTCTGCCCGGGTGAAGGCAAAGGGCGAGCGCGACATCGCACAGACGCTGCCGAAGGGCCGGCCCTCGGGAGTCTCCAGCGGGAGGCCGAGGTAGGAGCCCACGCCAAGGACCTGCTGGGCGGGCAGAGCGCCGTAGACGGGGTCACCGCCGGCATCGTTGGAGAGGTTCGGCGCCGCTTTGCGAGCCATGTGGAAGCAGAAGGACTGCTCTTGAGGGACGCACACGCCATCGCTGAGTCCGAGGCGCTCGGCCCCCACGGCGGCCACAATGGTGAAGCGGCGC
>DASSZV010000021.1:0-70016 GCA_035702765.1 Solirubrobacteraceae bacterium | reverse complement strand
GGTCGAGCACGGCACCGGCGCGGGCGAGCGCGTTGCGCAGCTCGCGCGCGTCGATCTGGAAGGGAACGGGCTCCTGGTCGCCTCCATAGACGATTCCGGGAACGAAACCCGCGCGGCGCAGGCGGCGCGCCTCACGCGAGTCGGACGGCTCGCGGCGCGTTGCGGCCAGGGCGGATGTGGTCTGATCAGACATAGCGGCCCGCAATGGTAGCGAGGCGCTCCACGCTGTCGGGACGAGGTGGACAGCGCGGAAAAATCCGTCGGTTGCACCTCGCCAAATCCTGCTCTCTGGCGGTAGGCTTAATCTATGTCCGAGTTCCAACTCCTGGCATGGATGTTTGGGATCCACCTGTTCGGCTTCATCGCCGTGGGAATCCTCATGATTCCGACCCTCCGGGACGACGATCCGCCGACCGATCAGGACAGCGGTTCCGACGATGGCTGGGGCAACCTGCCCAACAGCCGCCCGGACCCACGGGGCTGGCCCGGCGGAGGCATCCCCCTGCCCGATGCAGAGCAGTCGAGCGTGCGTCTGCGCGAGCCGGGCCGCCTGGCCGACAAGCTCGCCCAGCGCGACCGCCGACCGGGCCGCGAGCCGGTCCGTACGCCGGAGCGCTCGCCGCACTCGCCGGCCCGGCGCTAGTCCATACGCTGGCCGGCGCTCGGCGCTGGCCGGGCGGGCTGCGCTCTAGGCGGCGTCGTCCTCACTGATCTCCAGGAAGCGCTCGACCGAGGCCTCCTGGTGGGCGAGCCGCTCGGCGAGGGACTGGGCTCGGCTGGCCGCGTACTCGAGGAAGTCGATGACGCACGCCTCGGGGTCCTCCTGCACGGGGTAGATCTTGGCCACGTCCTGCTGGGCGCAGGCGATGCCCAGCGGCGGACTGCCCTCGGCGAGGGTACGCGGACTGGTCACCGGCGTGACCACGAGGTGGAGCTCCGGGGAGACCAGCGCCGTGGGCAGCAGCCGGGGCTTGGGCAGGCGCAGGTCGAGGTTGACGCGGTGATCGACATCGACGACTCGATGGCCCGAGAGCGCCTCCAGCGGCTCACGCCAGACCCCCAGGAGAATGTCGGCGCTGAGCACGGCGTCCCGCAGCATCCGGGCCTGATGGCCGTACAGCTCCCGGGCCGCGTCACGATCCTCGGCGTCGGCGAGGTCGAGGTCGCAGGGGACGCGCAGCAGGTCGGAGAGCGCCAGACGCGACCCGGCCCCGCGGCTGCCCGGGGTGAGGTAGGTCTGCAGGGTCCCGAGGTCCCGGCGGGCGTAGAAGATGACCGTCACCGCATCCGAGACCGGCAACCCGTCGATCCGCAGGGAGACGGTCATCGCCGCGCGCTCGTCGAGCAGGGCCCGCCGCAGCAGGCTCTCGGCGTCATCACGCTCGGGGTTGTGGGGCTCGTCGAACATCCCTACCTCCGTCATCGGCACGTCGCTGTTCTCATTTACGCATGAGACGAGGTCGTCTTCCACCTCCAGATGGAGCGTGGGGCCGCGCGCGGGCTGGCCCCGCGCATATCCGGGCGCCCGAGGGACACGCAGAGCCCGTGGGGGATGATGCGACTGCGGCGGCGGTCAGCCGGGTAGTCTGGGCCTCGCATGGGCGTTCTCTACAAGCCGTTCTCGATCCTCGCCAGGCTGCTGGCCAAGCGCATGGGCCAAGCCGCGGTCTCTGACCTCTGGAGCCGCGTGGGCGACAGTGACGGGCCGCCGCCGGCCAACGCGGGCCGCCGGCCCCTGGGCTCGGTGTTCGCCACCGCCGCCGTGCAGGCGGCGATCCTCGCCGGCGTCGGCGCGGTCGTCGACCAGCTCGCCGCACGAGCCTTTCACCAGATCTTCGGCGCCTGGCCGGGCAAGCCGGTCCCCGAGCTCGCGGCGGACGACGCCCCGGCCGCGGCCGCCTAGGTCCCGGCCGCAGCCACCTGGACAGTTTCGGCCGCCACGAGCTCGGGGATCGTGGGCTCGCGGGGCGAACTTCGGCCAGAAACGGCTCTATACGAGTGATTGCGGGGAGAAGTTCGGAACAACCGTCGACTCGCGCGGCGGTGCGAACTCCCGCGATATCTGGGTCTATCCGGCCCGCCCAGGGGGTGAGTTCGCACAACCCCGCCCCCGAGCCCGAACTCCGGGTCGGCTGTCTAGAAGAGCTGGTTCTCGCCGCCGAAGACGTCCGAGACGGAGCCGTCGGTGAAGATCTGGCGGATCGAGGCGGTGAGCAGGTCGGCCACGGACAGGGTGGTGACCACCTCGGGCGCCCCGGGACGCAGCGGGACCGTGTCGGTGACGACGATCTGCTCGAACCCGGCGGCCGTGAGGTTCGCCCAGGCGTTCCCGGAGAAGATCCCGTGGGTGGCTGCGGCGTACACCCGGCTTGCGCCGGCGTCCATGACGGCGGCGGCAGCCGCCTTGAGCGTGCCCGCGGTGTCGATGATGTCGTCGACCAGCACGGCGGTCTTGCCCTTCACGTCACCGATGACGTAGTTGATCTCGGCGACCTGCTGAGCCGGGCGCTCCTTGTTGAGGATGGCCAGGTCCGCACCCATCTTCGCCGCGAAGCGCTTGTTCAGCTTCACCCGGCCCGCGTCCGGGGCGACCACCACGAGGTCCTCGAGTCCGAGGTCGGTGAAGTACTGGGTGAGGATGAACATCGCGGTCATGTGATCGCACGGCTTCTGGAAGAAGCCCTGGATCTGACCGGCGTGGAGGTCCATGGTGAGGATCCGGTCGATGCCCGCGGACTCGAGCATCCGCGCGACGAGCCGGGAGGTGATCGGCTCCCGCGGGGCGGACTTCTTGTCCTGGCGCGAGTAGCCGTACCAGGGGCAGACGGCGATGACGCGGTGGGCGGAGCCGCCGACGGCGGCGTCGACCATCACCAGCAGCTCCATCAGCGCGTCGTTGGCGGTGAGCCCGGTCTCCGGGTTGGAGCAGATCGGCTGGACGATGAAGACGTCGGCGCCCCGCACCGACTCCTCGTAGCGGCAGTAGACCTCGCCGTTGGCGAAGGTCTTCAGCGTCACACCGGCGAGCTCGAGGCCGAGCTTGCCGGCGATCTTGGCCCCGAGGGCCGGGTTGGCTCGTCCCGAGACGAGCATGAGGCGTTTGTCACTCTCGACACGCATGTCAGACAGGGTGAGACTGGTACCGACGCCCCGCGGCTCCGACTCAATCAGGCTCATGAGGGCCGCAATGCTACGGCGCGGAGACGACGGACGCACCTGAGCGGTTGCTTAGTCCCGCTCCTGGACGGCGCGGCGGCGCGCGTTGTAGTCCTCGAGGGTGCGCTGACGCGCCCGGGCGATGGCCAGCGCGTCGGCGGGGACGTCCTCGGTGATCACCGAGCCGGCCCCGGTCCAGGCCCGGTCGCCGACCCGCACGGGGGCGACGAAGGTCGTGTCGACTCCCCCGTGGACGTCGGCGCCGATGGTCGTGCGGTGCTTGTGGACGCCGTCGTAGTTGGCGGTGATCGTCGCCGCCCCGAGGTTCGTGCGCTCACCGATCTCCGCATCCCCGATGTAGGAGAGGTGCGGGACCTTGGCGCCTGCCCCCACGTCGGAGTTCTTGATCTCCACGAAGGTGCCCGCCTTGGACCCGTCTCGCATCAGCGTACCGGGGCGCAGATAGGCGAACGGGCCGACGCTCACCCCGTTGGCGATGGTCGTCTCACTCACGTGGGAGTGGATGACCTGGGAGCCCTCACCGACGGTCGCATCGACCAGCGTGCTGTGGGGCCCGATCCGCGAGCCCCGGCCCACTGCGGTGTGACCGCTGAGCGTGCAGCCGGACTCGACCACGACGTCCTCATCGAGGCGCACCTCGGCGCCGATCACCGTCGAGCCGGGGTTCACCAGGGTCACCCCGGCGAGCATGTGGCGTTCCTGGATCCGCCGTTGGGCCTCGGCCGCGGCCCGGGCGAGCTGCACGCGGTCGTTCACGTTGAACATCTCGACCGGGTCGCCGAGCTGGTGGCCGGCCACGCGGTGCCCGTCGGCGCGGAGGATGGCCAGGACATCGGGCAGGTAGTACTCGCCCTGGGCGTTGGCGTTGGTGATGCGATCCAGCGCGGGGGCGAGCTCGGCGCCGGAGAAGGCGTAGATCCCCGTGTTCACCTCGTGGATGCCCAGCTCCGCCTCCGTGGCGTCACCCGGAGCCTTGGTCTCCACGACCCTGACGACGTCCCCGGCCGCGTCGCGCACGACGCGGCCGTAGCCGCGCGGGTCCTCGAGCACCGCCGTGAGCATCGTCGCGGCCGCGCCGCTGCCCTCATGGGCAGCGTTCAACGCGCTCACGGTCTCGGGACGGATGAGCGGGACGTCCCCGTAGAGCACGACGACGGTGTCCCCGGCGGTGATCTCCCCTACCGCGGCGCGCAGCGCATCACCGGTGCCCAGCGCCTGGGTCTGGACGACGCTGATGACGTCGGGATCGAGTCGCTCGGCCAGGGGCCGGCCGGGGGCGTCGACGACGACGATCCGGGCGGCCCCGGCGGCACGGGCCACCTCCACCGGCCAGCGGATCATCGGCCGCCCGCAGATCTCGTGGAGCAGCTTGGGCATCGAGGAACGCATGCGCGTTCCCTTACCGGCGGCGAGGATGACGACGACGGGGCCGGGCACGGGAGCTGTCGATGCTAGGCCATCGCTGCGCGACCGGCGCGACGACGCCACTGGGGAGCCGGGGTTCGAACCCGGGCTAATGCTTCCAAAGAGCACTGTGCTGCCGCTACACCACTCCCCAGAGTGACGGCGTGGGCGTCCCGCGGGACCTTACCCAACTGTCGAGAGGACGCGACGGAAGCGCTCGCTCAGCAGCGGATCGGCCAGCGCCGCGCGCACGTCGGCGGGCCGATGCAGGGCACGCTCGACGCGCAGGATGCCGACCTCGAGCGGCGCCGGGCCGCTCTGGAGGGCCGCGGCCATGGCCATGCCGACCGCTCCGGTGCCACGCCAGGCCGACTCGTCGAGTCCGAACAGGCGGGGCAGCGGCCGGGCCAGGCCGATGAGATAGAAGCCGCCGTCGAAGGCGGGGCCGAGCACGACGTCGGCGCCGGCGGCGAGATCCGCCAGCGCGGCGGTGCCGTGGTGACGGGCCAGGCTCACCACGTCGGGCCAGAGGGCGAGCACCGGACCGGCGTGGTCCTCAAAGACACGTCCGGCGGCGTGGCGAAAGCGCCCGGCGATGCCGTCACCGACCTGGGGGAAGGCGATGATGTCGTCCCCCACCAGCGCCCGGATCTCGGGGCCCGCGTCCGCCGGCTCGTAGGCGACATAGAGCGCCTCGGGGGCGAGATCCCGGGCCCAGTCGATCGCCTCCATGAGCAGCGCCGCGTGGGCGCGCAGGGCGCCGTCGACACCCAGCAGCGGCTCCAGCGCGCGGCGAACGCCGCCCCGCCGCGGCGCTCGGGCGAAGACGAGCACCCTCACGAGACCCCGCTCACGAGCCGACGCGGTACACGTGACCCACCGGAGGGATCTCCGTGCCAGCGAGGCGGGGCAGGGCGCCAGCGAGCACCCGGGCGAAGATCCCCGCGCTGGCGCCGAGCAGCTCGGCGAGGGTCTCCACCGGCGTCGTCGCGCCGGGATGGACCTCATTGGCGTGGTCGGTGATGAAGCCGACGAGCGCGTAGGGCAGCTCCAGCTCGCCGCACAACACGGTCTCCGGGCCGCCGGTCTGGCTCACCGCGACCACCCCGGCGGCGCCGAGCTGGGCGATCTCCGTAGGCGTGTTGAAGCGCGGCCCGTCGACGTGGCCGTAGCAACCGCCGTCCCGGGCGCGCTGGCCGACGGCCGCGGCGCCGGCCAGCAGCGCCGCCCGCAGCTCGGCCGAATAGGGGCCGCCGTGCAGGACCCAGTGGGCGCGCCCGGGAGCGCCGGGCACGTCGAAGAAGGTGCACAGCGAGCCGTCAGGCAGCCGGTTGGCGAGGAACCACAGGTCGTCAAAGACGACGAGCTGCCCCAGCTCAAGCGCGGGGTCGACGGCACCACAGGCCGTGCAGCCGATCACCGCCCGGGCCCCCATGGCCTTCAGCGCCCAGACGTTCGCGCGGTGGTTGACCGCGGAGGAAAGCCGCGCGTGTCCGGGCCCGTGCCGGGACACCTGGAGGGCGTCGACGTCGCCGAGGCGACCGCGCTGGACGGTGACATGGCCGTAGGGGGTCTCGACGCCGACAGACTCACCGAGCGCGAAGCCGGGCAGGGAGTGGGTCCCCGAGCCGGTGATGAGGGCCACCGCCATGCTTCGGGCGATCCTAGCGGTGGCCCGCGGCCGCCCGCGACGGCCCGCGACGGCCCGCGACGGCCCGCGACGGCCGACTAGTGTCTGCCGGCATGACCCGGCGCCAGCGCCTCACGCTCATCGCCGCGATCCTCGGCTCGGGCGTGGCGGGTGTCGACGCGACGGTGGTGAACGTCGCCCTGCCCGCGATCGAGCGCAACCTCGGCGGCGGCCTCAGCCTCCAGCAGTGGATCTCCGGCGGCTATCTGCTCACGCTCGGCTCGCTCATCCTCATCGGCGGCTCGCTCGGGGACATCTTCGGAGAGCGGCGCGTCTTCGCCCTCGGCGTCGGCGGGTTCGGGGTCTGCTCGCTGCTGTGCGCGCTCGCTCCCACGAGCGGGTTCCTGCTCGGTGCGCGCCTCCTCCAGGGCGCCGCGGGCGCCCTGCTCACCCCCAGCTCACTCGCCGTCATCATCGCGGCGTTTCCGGCGCGCGAGCGGGGCGCGGCGATCGGCGCGTGGACGGCCTGGGGCTCGATCGCCCAGGTCGTCGGGCCGCTGCTGGGCGGCCTGATCGTCGACCACGCCTCCTGGCGCTGGATCTTCCTCATCAACGTGCCGCTTGTGCTCGGCACGCTCGCGCTCATCCGGACCGCCGTCCCCGCCCGGCCGCGGACCGGCGGGGCGGGTCCAGCGCGGCGCGCGATCGACCTCTCCGGGGGGCTGCTCTGCGTATTCGGCCTCGGCGGGGTCGTCTTCGCGCTCATCGAGGAGCCCCACCTCGGCTGGGGCAATCCGGTCATCCTCGTCTCCCTGCTGCTCGGTCTCGCGCTGCTCAGCGCCTTCCTCGGGCACGAGCGCCGCGCCGCCGACCCGATGCTCGACCTCAGCCTCTTCCGGCACCGCAACTTCTCCGTGGGCAACCTCGAGACCGTGACGATGTACGCCGGCCTGGGCGGGCTGATCTTCTTCCTGCAGATCTTCCTCCAGCAGGTGGCCGGCTACAGCGCCGTGGCCAGCGGCCTCTCGACGCTGCCCATCACGCTCATCATGTTCGGCCTCTCACGCCGCTTCGGGGCCTTGGCGGGGCGGCTGGGCCCGCGGCTGTTCATGGGCGTCGGTCCGCTCGTCGCGGCGGCGGGCATCGCCCTGCTGCTGCGCGCCCACCTGCACACGCCGTACCTCACCGTCTTGCTGCCGGCGCTGGGGCTCTTCGGCGTCGGCCTGTCGATGACCGTGGCCCCGCTCACCGCGACGGTGCTCGCCGCCGCCGAGGCAGCCAATGCGGGGATCGCCTCGGCGATCAACAACGCCCTGGCTCGGGTGGCGGGGCTGGTGAGCGTGAGCGTGCTGGGCCTGCTCGCCGCCGGGGCGCTGCGACACGACGCCTTCCGCGCCAACGCGGCGAGCGTGCACGCCTTCCACATCGCGATCCTCGCCTGCGCCCTGCTCGTGGCCGCCGGTGGAGTGGCAGGCCTGTGGGGGATCGTCGACCCGCCGACGATGGGGGTCTCCGACGCCGAGGCCGACGCCGCGCCGGGGTCGGCGCGCCATCCCGGGGCCGGCGGGCCGCGCGAGGCCGAGCGCGTCTAGCGGGGCACGCGGCCGCCCTCGGCGCCCGGCTCGGTAGCCGGGCCGCGGGGAGCGGCGATACCCAGGACGCGCATGGCCTTCAGACCGAGTGAGAGCTTCTCGCGTCCGTCCGTGGACTGGACGTCCAGACCGGTGAGCTCGCGCACGCGCTCAAAGCGGTAGCGGATCGTGTGGCGGTGGGTGATCAGCCGGGCCGCCGTCGCGTTCACGTTCGCGTCGCAATCCAGGAACGTCGCCAGGGTGCCGAGCAGGTCGGTCTCGTACTGCTCGTCGTAGGCGACCAGGGGACGCACCGTGTCGGCGTAGAAGCGCTTGAGCTCGGCGGGATCGCTCATGTAGGGAAGCAGCAGCTGATAGGTGCCGGTCGCCTCGAAGGCCAGATCGCTCACGCCGGCCTCGCCCTCGACGACGTTGAGCGCGAGCATCGCCTCGTTGCCCGCGCGAGCGAGTTCGAGCGGGTCCTCGGCACGGCGGGAGCGGCCCAGGGCGAAGGTGAAGTTGACCAGGCCGGCCTCGAGCTCGCGCAGGATCGCCGCCGAGACCCGCCGGGAGGCTTCACCGTCGGGGTCGGGGACGAGCACCACGACGGTGCCCGACTCCGACTCGGCGGCAGCCGCGATCGCCCCGGGCGCGATCGACCGCGCCCCCCGGGCGGTCACGGCCAGCAGCCGCCGGCGCCAGTCGTCCTCGGTGGGTCGCTGGGGCCGGGCCCGGACGACGACCACCGCGGAGCCGTTGGCCAGGTCGATGCCCAGCTCCTTGCCCCGAGCCAGCAGGTCCTCGCGGTCGGCGATCCCGCGCACGAGGACGGCGCGCAGGAACGCGGTGGCCGCCTCCTCCGACGCGCGCTCGGGCGCGCGCACACGCTCGACCTCGGAGGCGATCAGCGTCGTCACCAGGGACAGCACGGCGCCGTCGGGGGCACGGTCGCGGCTGCGCATGCGCAGCTGCCCGACGGCGGCGTCGGCGACCTTCAGCTCGATCGTGGCGACGTCGTCGGCGTCACGCATGAGCGAGCGTTCGTCCGCGGGCGAGCGCGCCGCGACGGCGAGGATCGAGGCGTTGCGGTCGATGAGCACCAGGGAGGCGTCCAGCGCACGCGCCGCCGCGCGGAGGATCTCGGGCAGTCCGGCCCCGGCCTGGACGGCCTGGGTGATCTCGGCTAGCGCGCTGAGGTCGGGGCCGGCGCCGGAGCGGACGGCGGAGTCACGGTCGGTCACGTTCGGTCCGGACAGCTCAGAACAGCCGCGGCCACTCGGCGATGATCACGACCCCCGCCAGCACGCCGATGCCGGCGAGCGCGGCGAGCACGTACAGCGAGAGGATGAGCGCGGCGCCCCGCTCCCAGATCGTCCGGTAGGCGCTCAGGGCCGGGACGACGATCAGAGACACGAACGCGGCCAGCCCGAGCACGAGACAGAGCACGACGACCAGGTAGGTGATCTGGGTGTTGGTCATGGAACCGGCTCAGATTGTGACGGAGCGGGGAAGGGAACGGCGGTCGCGGCCCCCGGAACGCTCGAGGCGAGCGTCGCACACGCGGTCTCGGCGCGCTCCCGCGCCCGCGCACCCCAGAAGATCCCCACCGTGGTGGGACCCGAGCCCGACACCATCGTCGTGTCGGCGCCCACGCCGGCCAGTGCGTCGAGTCCATCCTGGATCGACGGGCACAGCGACAGCGCTGCGGGGGCGAGGTCGTTGACCAGCAGCTCGGCGGGCAGCCGGCGGGCGTCCCCGAGTGCCGCCCGCGCCCGGGCCATCAGCGCGGCGAGCTCGGCGGGGGACCGGCCCAGTCCGAGGCGGTCCGCCTCCCGGTAGACATCGGCGGTCGACAACGCGTGGGCGGAGGGGAGCACGAGGTAGGCGTGCTCGCCCAGGCCGCCGGGAAACCGGGTCATGTCCTCATCCCCGGCGCCGCCGGCCAGCCACAGCCCCGGGTCGATGAGCGCCGGGACGTCCGCACCCAGGGACCGGGCCAGCGCCAGCGGGCGCTCCGGGCCGTCGAGGAGGCGCAGGACCGCGGCGGCGTCGGAGGACCCCCCGCCCATCCCGGCGGCCACGGGGATCCGCTTGTCGATGGTGATGCGCACGGGCGGAGCGGACCAGCCGAGCCCGCGCAGCCCGGCGAGTGCCCGGAGGGCAAGGTTCTCTCCGGCCACGCCCGGACAGATGACTGCGTCCGCCGGCGCGCCGAACTCGAGCTCGAGCTGGTCGGCCAGGGACAGGGCTTCAAGCACGGTCACCAGCTGATGGCGGCCGTCCGCGGTCCGGGGCGGGCCCAGGAACAGGCACAGGTTCACCTTGGCCGGGGCGTGGAGGATCATGCCGGCGCGAGGCTAGCGGCCGGTGCCGTCGAGTCGGGCGGCCAGGGCGGTGAAGTCAGCCGGGGCGAGCCGCTCGGCGCGCACGTCCTCGGGAAAGCCGAGGTCGACCACCGCGGCGCGGACCGCGTCACGCACCTCGGGCGAGCCCCCGCGGGCGAGCGAGATCGACCGGGCCATCGCCTTGCGCCGGTGGGCGAAGGCATCGTGGACGAGCCGCCGCACCCCCGAGGGTCCCGGCTCGCCGCCGTCCGCATCGGGACGCCGCGTGAGCCCGAGCAGGACCGAGTCGACGTTCGGCACGGGACGGAACACCTGCCGTGAGATCGGGCGCAGGACGCGCACGTCGCAGTGCAGCTGGGCGAGTACCGAGGGCACCCCGTAGGCGGGCGAGCCGACGCGCGCGGCGAAGCGTTCCCCGACCTCGCGCTGGACCATGACGACCCAGCGCGCGATCCCCGTGGCGAAGATCGTGTTGAGCACCACGGTCGCGGCCACCGAGTAGGGCAGGTTGGCGACCATCGCCGTGGGGGCGGGGTCGAGGGCGCCCAGGTCGAAGGAGACCGCGTCGGCGAGGTGCAGGGTCCCGCGGCCGCCCAGGGCGATGCGCAGCCCCAGCTCGAGCCGCGGGTCGATCTCGATCAGGTGGACCCAGGCGGCCTCGGCGACGAGGCGGCGGGTGAGGATCCCCTCGCCACCGCCGACCTCGAGCACGACGTCCTCGGGCGCCAGGTCGGCCAGCCGCGCGATCACGTCGATGATGTTCGGGTCGACGAGGAAGTTCTGACCCAGCGACCCCGGCCCGGTACGCCGCGGGCTCACCAGCCGAACGCGGCGGCGGCCGCCGCCTCGACGCCGGCGTCGAAGTCGGCGTAGGGGACGCGGCGCTCGAGGGCGACCGCCTCAGCGGTGAGGCGCACCCGGGCCGGAGCGTTGGGCGTGCCGCGCTTGGGCACCGGGGTGAGGTAGGGCGCGTCGGTCTCCACGAGCAGGCGTTCGGCGGGGACGCGGATGGCCGCGGCGCGCAGGCCCGCGTTGGCCGGGTAGGTCACGTTGCCGGCGAAGGAGAGCCACCAGTCCGGGTGGGCCAGGCAGGCCTCGATCCGGTCGGGCATGGAGAAGCAGTGCAGGATCACCTTCACCCCGGCGGTCTCGGCCTCGAGGATGGCCAGGGTGGCCGTGTCGGCCTCGCGGGTGTGGATGACCAGCGGCTTGTCCACCGCCCGGGCGATCTCGATCTGGGCCCGGAAGGCGCGCTCCTGGTCCTCGCGGGGGGCGCCCTCCCGGTAGAAATCCAGCCCGGTCTCCCCCACCGCGCGGCACAGCGGGTCGGCGGCGAGCTCGAGCAACGCCGCGTGATGGGCGTCGTCGTAGCCGGCGGCGGCGTTGGGGTGGATGCCGACCGCGGCGAACACGCCGCCGTAGAGGGCGGCGGCCTCCAGGGCGACCCGCGAGCTGGACACGTCGGTGCCGACCGTGAGCATCTTGGTCACTCCGGCGGCATGGGCCTCGGTGACGAGCTCGGTGTCCGGCGGGGCACAGATGTGCAGATGGGTGTGGGAGTCGATCACACCGGGGCGAGCGTGGGGAACAGCGGGGGGATGCTCTCCACGGTGACCCCCGCGCTGGTCGCGGCGAAGCCCGTCAACTCCAGCGACGGGCGGCCCAGCGCGGCGAGGACGCGTTGGGCGGATCCGGGGATGTAGGGCCACAGCAGCACGCTCACCACGCGGACGCCCTCATGCAGGCTGGCCAGGACGCTGTCCAGCTGGCCCGTGGCTGTGGGCTCACGGGCCAGCTCCCAGGGCCGCCGTTCCTCGACGTAGCGGTTGAGCCGGCGCACGCGCTGCCAGACGAGGTCCAGCGCGCCGGAGATGTCGATCCTCGCCAGGGCCGCGGCGACCTGCTCCTCGAGCTCGTCGAAGTCGGCGCGCAGCTCCGGGTCGGTGCCCACCGCGGGGACGTCACCGGCCCGGTAGCGGGTGATCATCGCCAGGGTGCGGGAGGCGAGGTTTCCGTAGTCGTTGGCCAGTTCGGCGTTGTAGCGCGCGGTGAGGGACTCGCGTCCGACCGGGCCGTCGCTGCCGTAGCGCACGTCGCGCATGAGGTAGAAGCGCAGCGGATCCGGGCCGCCGAACTCCTGCACGACCTCCATCGGGTCGATCCCGTTGCCCAGGGACTTGGACATCTTGCGCCCGTCCGCGGCGGCGAGGTGGCCGTGGACGAAGACCCGGCGGGGCGGTTCCAGGCCGGCGGCCATGAGCATCGCCGGCCAGAAGATCGTGTGGAACTTGAGGATGTCCTTGCCGATCATGTGCACATCCGCCGGCCACAGCATGGCGGTGAGATCACTGCCGGGGCGGGCGAAGCCCGGGGCGGTGTAGTAGTTCAACAGCGCGTCGAACCACACGTAGAAGACGTGGCTGGGGTCCCAGGGCACGGCGACGCCCCAGTTGAGCTTGGCCCGGGAGAGCGAGACGTCCTGGAGGCCGCCGGCGAGGAAGGCCTCGGCCTCGTTCTTGGCCCGGGCGGGCGCGACGAAGTCCGGATGGTCGGCGAACCACGCTTCGAGGCGCTCCTGGAAGGCCGACAGCTGGAAGAAGTAGTTCTCCTCGTGCTCGCGGGTGAGGGAGATCTCGTGGATCGGGCAGCGATTGCCCTCGAGGATCTCGTTCTCCACCTTGAAGTCGGCACAGCGCGGGCAGTACCAGCCCTCGTAGACGCCCTTGTGGACGTAGCCGTTGTCGTAGACGCGCTGGAGCACCGCCTGCACCCGGCGCGTGTGCTCGGGGTCGGTCGTGCGGATGAAGAAGTCGGGGGCGACGTCGAGGACCGGCAGCAGCGCCTGGAACTTCGCCGCGTTGAGGTCGGCCCACGCCCGCGGCTCCATCCCGTTGGCGCGCGCCGAGTCAGCCACCGGCTCGCCGTGCTCGTCGGTGCCGGTGAGGAAGAAGGTCTCCTCCCCGCGCTGGCGGTGATGGCGGGCGATGATGTCGGTGGCGATCGCCTCGTAGGCGTGCCCCAGATGGGGCTGGCCGTTGACGTAGGAGATGGAGGTGGTGATGTAGAAGGCCATGGCGGCGGAGCCTCAGTCGGGAGCGGAGCTCGGATCGGCGCTGGTGAGCGCCCGATACAGGGTATTGGCGGCGCTCTGGGTGAGCTCGGCCACCACGGCGGCGGCGACCCGCGGCTTGGCCCCGGAATCGACGAGCCGCCGCACCGCCGCCAGAGCCGGGGCGAGGTCCGCCGCGGCCGAGCGGGTCGCCGCGCCGATGACGAGCACGACCTCGCCGCGCGCCGGATCCTCGGCGTAGCGCTCCGCGAGCTGGGCCGCCGTCCCGCGCACCACCTCCTCGTGCAGCTTGGTGAGCTCGCGGCACACCGCGACGGGGCGGTCGGGATCGACCTCGGCCAGGACGGCCAGGGACTCGGCCACCCGGCGGGGGGATTCAAAGGCCACCAGCGTCTCCCGGGTCTCGGTGAAGAGCGCACCCAGGTCGCCCTTCTTGCGGGGGAGGAAGCCGCGGAAGGTCCAGGCGTCGCCGGGCAGCGCGGAGGCGACCAGCGCGGCCAGCGCCGCGCTGGGGCCGGGCAGGACCTCGACCCCCACCCCGGCGGCGACGCAGGCGCGCACCAGCACGTAGCCGGGGTCGCTCACCAGCGGCATGCCGGCGTCGGAGACCAGGGCGACGGTCTCGCCGTGGTGCATGCGGCGGACGAGCTCGGCCGCCCGGCCGGGCTCGTTGTGCTCGTGATAGGAGACGAGCGTTGCGTTGACGCCGTACTGCTTGAGCAGCTGGCCGGTACGGCGGGTGTCCTCGCAGGCGACGACGTCGGCCTCCCGCAACGCGGCGAGGACGCGCAGGGTGATGTCCTCTGAGTTGCCGATCGGGGTCGGGCAGATGATCAGCCGGCCACCGCCGACGGCTGCGGAGGCGGCGCTCATGCGCGGACCTCGCGGGCGGCCAGCTCGTCCCAGGCCATCACCGCGGCACCGAGCATCCCGGCCTCGATCCCGTGATGGGCGGCCACGATCGCCACCGTGTCCCGGCCCGGGGGCAGGGCCCGGCGCCGCATCTCCGTGCGCGCCGGGGCGAGCAGCCGCTCCCCCGCCGCGATGACCCCGCCTCCGACCACGATGACCTCCGGATTGAAGATGTTCACAAAGCTCGCACAGGCGACCCCCAGGCGGGTCCCGATGAGATCGAGGACCGCCTGGGCCGCCGCGTCGCCGTCATGGGCCAGCTCGGTGACGATCGGGCCGAGTGGTGCCCGCCCCGCGGCGACCGCCGCGCCGAGGCCGCTCTGGGGCCGCTCGGTACCGATCCTGCGCGCCTCGCGCTCCAGCGCGGTGCCCGAGGCCATCGCCTCGAAGCAGCCATGGTTGGGGCAGTTGCCCTGACAGCGCGGTCCGTCGATCTGGATGACCATGTGACCGAGCTCCGCCCCCGCGCCCAGGGCCCCGTGGTAGAGGCGGTCATTGAGGATCAGCCCGCCGCCGATCCCCGTGCCGAGGGTGACCAGCACGACCTCGGAGGCGCCGCGCGCCGCGCCGGCGCGGTGCTCGGCCAGGGCCGCCATGTTCGCGTCGTTGTCGACGAAGCACGGGACGCCCAGGCGCTCGGACATGACCTCGCCGAAGGGCAGATCCGTCAGCTCGAGGTTGACCGCCACGACACTCGTCCCCGTCCGCCGGTCGATCAGCGAGGGGATGCCGAAGCCGACCGCGGCGACCTCGCCGTCGGCCGACTCGATGAGCTCCCTCACGGCCTGGTGTACCGTGTCAAGGAGGATTCGCTGGCTCAGGCCGCGAACTGGTAGCTGGCTGCGGTGGTGGACGGACAGTTCCGCGTCGACCACACCGGCGAGAAGCTTTGTACCGCCCATATCGACGCCGATGACGCGTCGGTCAGGCATGCGCCCACTATATGGATTGCCTCAGGTGAGCAAGGACCCCGACGAGAACGACTACCGCGTCTACCGCAGTGGTGGATCGACTCACGCCGCGCGGCGCCCTCGGCCCGAGGCTGAGCGCCCGGCCGCACGCGAGCGCGCCGACGCGCGGGAGGACCCGGCCGTCCACGTGGACGAGGCCGGTTACCGCGTCTACCGCTCCCAGCCGCGTGGCCTCTCCGCGCGCCTGCGCGGGGAGAGCGACCCTGACGCCGGCCGGCGCATCGAGGCAGCGGAACGGGCCGGGTCGGCCCGGCGCGAGAGCCGCCGCGACGCCGAGGCCGGGGGCGCGGGGTTCGGTGCTCTTGACGGTCGCCGCTCCGGTCCGGGCGGACGCTGGCGCGGCCCCGGCGGGCGGCGAGGCCGCGTCTCGGCCCTCACCGGCCCGCGGCCGCGCGGGCTGGGCCGCTGGGGCCGGGGCACCTGGACGGTGCGCCGCGGTCTCAAGTACGTCGTCTCGCTGGCGGTCGCCTGGGTGCTCCTCTCCGCCGTGCTGTTCATGATCTCGGCCTCGGAGAAGGCCGGGAACATCCCGGCGGCGCTGTCGGCCGCGCTGACCAAGACCTCCGCCCCGATGCTCGTCTCGCCCCAGACCGTGCTCGTGCTCGGCCTCGACAACCGTCCGACCACCGGTTACAGCGCCCACGAGGGCGGGGCCAACCACAACGAGGCCGCGGCGAACACCGACACGATCATGCTCTGGCGGGTCGGCGGTGGCGTGTCCCGGCGCCTGTCCATCCCCCGGGACACGCTGGTGAACATCCCCGGCCTGGGTGAGGCGAAGATCAACGCCGCCTGGTCTCAGAACCCCGGTCTCACCGTGAAGGTCGTCGAGGCGCTCACCGGGGTGAAGATCAACCACGTGATCATCGTCGATCTGGGCAACTTCCCCAAGTTCATCGACGACATCGGCGGGGTGACGGTGACGACCCCACGGATCTGCTCGAACATCTCCGGCGGCGTCAAGAACGGCGGCTACACGCTGTATCTGCGCCCGGGCACCCACCACCTCACCGGCACCCAGGCGCTCACCCTCGCCCGCACGCGCGACAACGCCTGCAACCTCGCCTACAACGACATCAACCGCGAGAAGATGCAGCAGGTGGTCCTCAACGGGATCAAGAGCCAGCTCTTCTCCCTCCACGCCTTCCTCCACCTCCCGTGGGCCTCCTGGGACGCCCCCGGGGTCATCCAGACCGACATGGGCGGCACCACGCTGCTGCAGCTGTTCGCCTCCGCCGAGCTCGGCGGCTCCTCCAAGCCCCAGACCCTCAACGAAGCCAACCAGGTCTACAACGGCCAGGACGTGCTCATCCCGAGCACGGCGGACATCCGCGCCAAGGTCCACCAGCTGCTCAACGGCTGAGGCCGGCGCCCCCGGGCGTACCGGGGGCCTCCGGGGAAGCGGCGCGTGTGGCGGCCGGCCCCACAGGCCGGCCAGATCGATCCCTCAGGGGTCGGGTCAGTCCGCCGAGGCGGCGGAGGCCGTCTCGGTCTTCGCCGAGCTCGTGCCCGAATCGCTCGAGCCCGCACTGGCGTCGGAGCTTGAACCGCTCGAACCCGACTCCGAGGCGGAGTTGGAGCTGGACTCCTTCTCCTTGGCCCGCCGGCGCGTGCCGTAGTCGGTGTTGTAAAAGCCCGAGCCCTTGAAGTGGATGGCGGGAGCGCTCAGCACCCGCTCGGCTTTGGCGCCGCAGATCTCGCACTTGGTGAGTGCGTCATCGGAGAAGCTCTGGATCACGTCGAAGACGTGGCCCTTCTTGCACTTGTACTCGTACAGCGGCATGTCCCTGAAGGATACCCGGGGCTCCACCGCGGACGTCGGGCCGGGGTCGGGACCGCGATGCCCGGGGTACGCTGCGACGACCATGACCGACGCCACCACCCCCACCCCTGATGCCGTGACGATGGAGAAGATCGTGTCGCTGTGCAAGCGCCGCGGGTTCGTCTTCCCCGCCTCGGAGATCTACGGCGGCATCGGCAACACCTACGACTACGGCCACTACGGGGTCCTGCTCAAGAACAACGTCAAGGCCCAGTGGTGGCGGGCGATGCTGCAGGAGCGCGATGACGTCGTCGCGCTCGACTCGGCGATCATCCAGCACCCGCGCACGTGGGAGGCCTCCGGGCACCTGGCCGGCTTCACCGACCCGCTGATCGACTGCCGCACGTGCAAGAAGCGCTTCCGCGCGGACAAGCTCGAGGACGGCCAGTGCGGTCGCAAACCCTCCCGACGCCCCGGCGAGACCGAGGAGTGCGACCTCACCGAGGCGCGTGAGTTCAACCTCATGTTCAAGACCCAGGTCGGACCGGTGGCCGATGAGGGCGCGACGGTGTACCTGCGCCCCGAAACCGCGCAGGGAATCTTCCTCAACTTCAAGCAGTACCTCCAGTTCAGCCGCAAGAAGCCGCCCTTCGGGATCGCCCAGGTGGGCAAGTCCTTCCGCAACGAGATCACCCCGGCGAACTTCATCTTCCGCACGCGGGAGTTCGAACAGATGGAGATGGAGTTCTTCGTCCCGCCGGACGAGGCGGCTCAGTGGTACGACTACTGGAAGCAGCAGCGCTTCAACTGGTACCTCGACCTCGGTGTGCGCCCCGACCACCTGCGCCTGCGCGAACACGCCCAGGACGAGCTGTCGCACTACTCCCAGGGGACGGCGGACGTCGAGTACCTCTTCCCCATGGGCTGGGGCGAACTCGAGGGCATCGCCAACCGGGGGAACTTCGATCTCACCCAGCACGCGGAGGCCTCGCGCCAGAACCTCGAGTATGTCGACCAGGGCAGCGGACAGCGTTACCTCCCCCACGTGATCGAACCGGCCGCCGGAGCCGACCGGGCGGCGCTCACCTTCCTCATCGACGCCTACGACGAGGACGAGATCGACGGTGAGAGCCGGACCGTGCTGCGCCTGCACCCCGCGCTGGCTCCTGTGAAGGTCGCCGTGCTGCCGCTGGTGAAGAAGGACGGCCAGCCGGAGCTGGCGCGACAGATCGTCGCCGAACTGCGCGGAAATCTGCAGGTCGAGTACGACGAGGGGGGTGCGATCGGACGGCGCTACCGCCGCCAGGACGAGATCGGGACCCCGTGGGCGGTCACCGTTGACCACCAGTCCCTCGAGGATGAGACCGTCACGGTGCGGGACCGCGACAGCCTCATCCAGGAGCGGGTGGCGATCACGAGCCTCGGTGAGGAGTTCGCCCGGCGTCTGCGGGCGGACTGGCGCTCACCGAAGCTGCGTGTCGGCGGCGATCAGTAGCCCGAGCCGTAGCCCGAGCTCGCGGACCCGGAGCTCGAGGACGCCGAGGCCGACGCCGATGAGGCGATGGCCTTGGTGATCGCCGCCCCGCGCGCGGACAGGACGTACCAGACCCCGCCGAAACTGTGGATGCCCTGGCCGGTGGCGCGGCCCGAGCCCGAGTCACCGGCGAAGAGGTAGAGCGGGTGACCGTCGAGGGTCACCTGACTGACGCCGTGGTGGCGCCAGACCCCGACCCTGCCGGACAGCCCGCTGGCGCTGGGGTGCGCGGCCGTCACCGCGGGCCAGACCCCCAGACATGCGCTCGACGTGCATTTGGGATGGGAGCTGCTGTCACCCGTGAGCAGGTAGACGGGCCGTCCCGAGGCGGTGACGACGATCTTCTCGCGGTGCCCGGAGACGCTCACCTCGGCCGCGTGCAGGGTGGAGGCGGTCCGGACGCTGGCGGCGGTGTGCGCCGTGGCGGCGCTCGCGGGGGTGGCCGCGGAGGCCGGGGAGCTCGAGCCACAGCCGCTGAGGGCCGCGGCGATCGCCACCGCGCCGACGGCGCCACTGAGGAGTCGGGGATGGCGGGTGAGCGGAATGCGGGTCATGGGTGTGTCTCCTGCTGAGTGGACTGATCGGATGGGTGCGTGTCGGTGCACAGGGGTGGCGTGAACGGGCGTCGGCATCAGTAGCCGTAGCCGGGGGTCGTCGTCGCGCCGGTTGTCGCCATCACCGGGGCGGACGAGCCCGTGCCCGTGGCGGCCTGGGTGCCATGGCCCACCACGGGGCGCAGCGGCTGGGCGGCCGGGCTCAGTGCGAACCACTCACCGCCGAAGCTCTTGATCCCCTCACCGGACGCCTTCGCGCCGGAGGTGTCGTAGGAGAAGGTGTAGAGCGGGTGACCGTCGAGCGTCACCTGGCGGATCCCGTTGTGGCGCCAGACCCCGAGGTGGCCATGGATGCCCCGGGCCGTGGGATCGGCGGCGCTGACGGCGGGCCAGATGCCGAGGCAGGCCCCCCGGCACTTGGGGTGGCGGGCGCTGTCGCCGCTGAGCAGGTAGACCGCCCGTCCGACGGTGGTCTCGATGATCCGTTCCTGCCGGCCCGCGACGGAGGCGACGCTCACGTGCAGAGTAGGTCGGCGGGTCACGGCCGGGGCGGCCGTGTGGGCTCCGGCGACCGCCGCAGCAACCCCGCCGGCGAGGGCGGTGGCGACAACGGCGACACCCGCCAGGACACGGGCGGGAAGGATTCGGGTCATCTGGGTCTCCTAGAGGACATGGTCTGCTCTCCAGGACGCCCGCGGGACGAAAACCTTCCCGGCGAGGGGGCGGAGCCGGCCCTGGGCGCGGTCGCGGGCGCCATCCCTAAGCTGGCCTCCGCGCAGATGACGGGGCATCAGCTGGATCCGGATCGTCTCGGAGATCACCTCGACCGCCTCTACCGGGCGGCGTGGAGTCTGTGTGGGTCCCGCGAGGATGCCGAGGACCTCGTCCAGGACACCTTCGCGCGGGTCCTCGGACGGCCACGCTTTCTGCGCAGCGACGACGACCTGGGCTATCTGCTGCGCAGCCTGCAGAACACCTTCCGCTCGACCTACCGGGCCCGGACGCGCCGGCCCCCGGAGGTGGCCATGCCCGAGGACCTCTCGCTGATCGAGGATCGCCGCGCACCCGACCCCCAGCGACACCTCGACGCCGTCGAGCTCTACGCGGCGATCTCCGCGCTCCCCGGGGACTTCCGCGACGCGGTGATCGCCGTCGACGTCATGGGACTCTCCTACGGTGAGGCGGCCCGAGCGTTGAAGGTCAAGGAGGCGACGCTCACCACCCGGGTGCACCGCGGACGCCGGCGGCTCGCCTCGGCCCTGGGTGAGGCCGAGAGGGCCTGAGCGACGCGACGCTCAGCTGCGGGCGAGCGCCAACAGAACGCGGCGCGAGGTGCCGGCCGAGCCGACGAGCAGACAGGAGTGACCCGCCTGGACCCAGGAGACGACCGGGCGGCCCCGGAGGGCGAAGGTGCTGTAGCCCCCGCGCTGGCCGGCCAGCGTCGGAGCGGCCGCGACGAGGTAGGTGAGACTCCAGCCGGCGTGGTGATAGCGGATCTCCAGCAGACGCCGACCCGCCAGCATCACCACCGCCGAGCCTGCGGGCCGCCAGTCCCCGTGGCCGGACAGCTCCGCGGGGAAGCGCACGCCGCGCAGATCCAGCGGCCCATGGCGCGCTCCCGGCGGCGGATAGACCCAGCCTCCGGCCCGGCCGGTGCTGAGCAGCCGACCGCCGCCGCGTACCCCGAGACTCGCCGCCTGGGCCACCGACGGGCCGGCGGGCGCGGCCCCGGGCAGCAGCAGGATGATGGCCAGCGCCAGGCCGGCGAGCAGACCCATGGCCGGGAGCAGCAGGCGGCCCCGGGCGGCCCACCCGGACGATGGACTGCGGTGCCGGGGCCCGGCCAGCGCCGCGGCGGCGAGGCGCTCGCGCAGGGCCATCGGCGCGCGCTCCCGCTCGGCGGCCTCGGCGAGGGCGCGAACGATCCATTCAGGTTCCCGGTGAGAGTCCACTTGATCTCCTAGACACCGCCCGTGGCGATTCCTTCCCGCAAGGATGACGGCTGCACTCGGGATCAGGACTGACGCGCGCGGGCGGAGAGGAACAGACCACCGACCACCGGCCGGCCGGTGATCGACTCGACGTGCAGGTGAGGTGAGGCAAAGACGGTGAGGTGCAGAAAGCTGCCCAGGAGCCCGACCCCGGAGACGACGAGGCGGCCGCTCCGGGGCGTCACCAGCGCGTCGGCGCTGATGTCCCCCAGGAAGGGGACCTGGGCCCGGCCGCGCAGCACGACGCCGCCGTCGGCGTCGCCCAGGGCGCTGACCGACTGCAGGAACGGGATCGCGGCGCGGAGGTTCGCCTCGGTGAGCGTGCCGCTGCCCTGCAGCTCGGCGCCATGCTTGGTGACGGTGACGGCGTCAAGGGTGAGCAGGCCCGAACGGACCTGGGCGACATGCACGGTGAGCTCGGAGACCCCGGAGCTCTGCTGGATCCGCGACGCCAGCTCCGACTCTCCGCCCCGGTAGGAGGCCATCGACACGGTGACCCGGTCGGCGTCCCCGAACAGCAGCTCCACCGCGGGGAAGGCGGACACGCTCACGTTGAGCACGCGGCCGTTGCCTGACAGGCGCGCCCGGACGCTCTGGGCGGCCAACCCGGGCAGGATGAGCTGGCCCACCCCAAAAACGACGATCGCCACGGTGAGGACCGTGGCGATCAGCAGGCGCAGTCGTGTGCTCAGGACCGTCGGTCAGGCCGCGGAGAGCGGGGCTGAGGTGCCCTGGGCGGGCGGCTCCGGTGGGGTGTACTGGAACTCCTCCTCGGCGCCGAAGAGCAGGTCGAGCACCTTGGAGCGCAGCGTCTCGGACACGGCGAGGGCACCCACCGTCCCGGCGAGGACGAGCACGAGGCGTCCCTTGATCCCGGGCTTGTTCTGCTTCACCAGCTCACGGCCCTCGGCCGCGGCGGCGGCACCCTTGCGAGCCAGCTTCTTCTGCTGCTTCTCGGCCTTCTTGCGGGTGGCGGTGAGCTGCTGGGATGCCTGCTTGCGCGCAGCCTTGAGCTGCTTCTTGGCCTGCTTGCGGGCGCGGCGTCCTCGGGACGGCAGCTCCTCCGCGCGGGCGTGCCCCTCCTCGATGAGCGAGGCGACGGCGTCACGCAGCTGGGACTCGTCGATGAGTCGCCTGAGGAGGGAGCTGGCCTCCTCGGCGAGATCGCTCGCAGCAGACGCTGCGTCAGTGACCGTTTTGCGCTTGGCCATGGGTTTCTCCTTTGGCGGCAGGGGGTTGTGAGCATACCGGCGCCGCTGAGCCGGAACGCTCTACCCGTGAAGAGCTACCTGTTCACTGGCCGAGGGAAACGCCCAGGCCACCTGCAGGCGGCGCTCGTGCCGGAAGGCCATGCGCAGCTGCTGGGGCGGGCGCAGGCCGCCCTCGCGGTTGGGCCGATAGGTCGGGCACGGCCCCGCCTGGGTCACCGCGCAGAGCATGTTCTCGCCGAAGAAACAGCTCTCGCAGGTGGGCTTGGCAGGACTCGTGACTCCGTTCGGCATGGCCGTCACTAAAGCGGGTCCCCAGAGCCCGGGCAACCGCGAATCCCGGAAAACGCAACACTTTCCCGCCGCACACATTTACCTGCTCTGAGCGGGTTTTTTTCGACCGCAACGCGGAAGCCCCCGCATTTTCCGTAGCTTTCTCTGAAGCCATGGAGATCCTCATCCTCGGTGTCACGGGCGCAGTCGGGTCCGCGCTCGCCGCCCAGCTGATGGCCGACGGCCACCGGGTGCGCGGGCTCAGCCGACACCCCCCGGACCTGCGGCGCCAACCCGGTCTCGCGGGCGTCGACTTCCACCGCGGCGACGCGATCTCCGGCGCCGGCCTGGACCGCGCGATGCGCGGCGTCGAGGTCGCCTACTTCCTCATCCACTCGATGGAATCCGGGGCCGGAAGCGCCTTCCCGGTGCTCGAGCATCGGGCGGCGGAGAACTACGCCTTCGCCGCCCAGCTCGCCGGGGTGCGCCGAACCCTCTACCTGGGCGGTCCGGTGCCGCTGGACGCCGAGCTCTCCCCTCATCTGGCCAGCCGGCTCGCGGTGGAGCGCCGTTTGGCTGACGCGACCCCGGAGTTCCTCGCCTTCCGCGCCTCGATCGTCATCGGCGCCCACTCACGGTCCTTCCGCTTCCTCGTCCGGCTCGTCGAACGACTGCCCGTGCTCGTCCTGCCGGCCTGGCGGGACTTCCGCACCGCCCCGGTCGACGAGCGTGATGTGAGCGCCTTTCTCACCCGCGGGGCGATGGTGCCCGACATCGGTCGCCAGACCCTGGAGGTGGCCGGACCGGACGTCCTCTCCTACCGACAGCTGATCGAGCGCATCCGTGACCTGATGGTGCTCGGCCGGCCGACGCTCGGACTCCCCGGGCTCACCCTCACCGCGATCGCCTCCCGCGTGGCTGCGCTGATCGCCAGCGAGGATCCGGGGTTCATCGGTCCGCTCATGGAGAGCCTGGACTCCGATCTCTTGCTCGACGGCACCCGGGCCGCGGATCTGCTCGGGGTCCGCCGCCACCGGCTCGACGCCGCCATCGAACACGCGCTCGGGGCGTGGGAACGTACCGAGCCCCTCCGGGCTCGCTAGGCGGGCGCGCACATGAGCCAGGTCACCGCCGCGATCTCCATCGACGCTCCGCCCCAGAGCGTCTTTGACCTGGTCATGGACCCGAACCGGCTGGCTGACTGGGTGACCATCCACCGGTCTGTCACCCTCACCTCGGCTTCCGCGCAGGAGCCCGGGGCGACCATGGACCAGGTCCTGTCCATGCGCGGGGTGTCAATCACCGTTCACTGGACCCTCGTCACTGCGATACCCCCGCGCGAGGCCGAATGGCAGGGACGCGGTCCAGCCGGAGCCCGAGCGTTCATCCGCTACCGCATCTCCGGGCCGGTCGAGGGGCCGACCCGGTTTGAGTACACCAACGATTTCTCCACACCCGGTGGACGCATCGGCCTGGCCGCGTCGAAGGTCATCGTCGGGAGCGCCTCCGAGCGCGAGGCCCGGCGGTCGCTGGAGAAATTGAAGGCATTGATGGAGAACTAACTCACCAATCCGCCTCCGATGGTGTCACTTCACCCGCTAGGGTCACGGTATTCGTCAACACCACCTGAACTGAAGGAGACCTGCCCACATGGCGGATTTCGTTGACGCGACCGTTCGAGAGATCGACAGTCGCATGGCCGAGCTACGTGAGGAGCTCACCCGGCTCGAGGCGGCGCGCACGGCGCTGATCGGGATCCGGCGGGGCCCCGGCCGGCCCAAGGGCAGCACCTCCACGACCGCGAGCGCGGGATCAACCTCCGGGCACGGCGGTCGCCGTCGCGGTCCGGGACGCCCCCGGGGACGACGCGGGGGCAACACCCGCTCCAATCAGGCGCTCGATCTGGTGCGAGCCCAGCCGGGGATCACCATCCCCCAGATCGCCGAGCAGCTCCACATCGAGCCCAATTACCTCTACCGCGTCATGCCCAAGCTCGTCTCCGACGGACTGGTCAAGCGCGAGGGCCAGGGCTGGCACCCGGTGGAGGGTGCCGAGTCGACCCCCGATCCGACCCAGGCGCAGTAGCCGGGACTGACACATCATCGGGCTGGGCGGGCCAGGTCGCCCGCCCCCGCCCCATGACAACGCGTCTCGCTCTAGATGAGCCCGAGCTGACGGATCGCCTCGCGCTCCTCGGCCAGCTCGTTCACCGAGGCGTCGATCTTGGCCCGGGAGAAGTCACTCACCTCGAGGCCCTGGACGATCGAGTATTCACCGTTGGCCGTGGTCACCGGGAAGGAGGAGATGAGCCCTTCGGCCACACCATAGGAGCCGTCCGAGGGCACGGCCATCGACACCCAGTCCCCCTCGGGGGTGCCGAGCACCCAGTCATGAACGTGATCGATGGCCGCGTTGGCCGCCGAGGCCGCCGAGGAGGCACCGCGGGCGTCAATGATCGCCGCACCGCGCTTCTGCACCGTGGGGATGAAGTCATTCTCCAGCCATGCCTGATCGTCGATGGTCTGGGCTGCATCCGCTCCGGCCAGCTTGGCGTGGAAGATGTCCGGATACTGAGTGGCGGAGTGGTTGCCCCAGATGGTCACCCGGGTGATGTCGGCCACTGCGGTGTCCGTCTTCTTGGCCAGCTGGGCCTTGGCGCGGTTGTGATCCAGGCGAGTCATGGCCGTGAAGCGCTCGGCCGGAATGTCGGGCGCGTTGGAGCGGGCGATGAGCGCGTTGGTGTTCGCCGGGTTGCCCACCACGAGCACCTTGACGTCGGAGGCGGCGTGGGCGTTGAGGGCCTGGCCCTGGGGCTTGAAGATGCCGCCGTTGGCCTGGAGCAGGTCAGAGCGTTCCATCCCCGCACCGCGCGGACGCGCGCCGACGAGCATGGCGATGTTGACCCCGTCGAAGGCGACGTTCGGGTCGTCGGAGATGTCGATCGAGGACAGCAGGCCAAAGGCGCAGTCGTCCAGCTCCATCGCGGTGCCCTCGGCCGCCTTCAGGGCGGGGGTGATCTCCAGCAGTGACAGCGCGACGGGGGTGTCAGGGCCGAGCAGTTGGCCGCTGGCGATGCGGAACAGCAGTGCGTAGCCGATCTGGCCGGCGGCGCCGGTGACGGCGACCTTCACGGGAGTGGTGCTCACAGATTTCTTCTCCTGGTGGCTGAGAGGTCCAGCGATCCTACGAGGTCACGCGCGGACACGGAGGCCGAGACGCTGGCGTCACCCTAGGCGAGGGTGAGCTCGTACACGTCCGACAGCTTGGCCGTGAGGTAGTCGACGAACGGTCCCACCTCGATCCCCGTGCCGACCACCCGGTGCAGCAGATCGGGGGTGAGGTACTTGGCACCGTGATGGTGCACGTTCACCCTGAGCCACTCCCGGAGACCCGCCAGCTCCCCGGCGGCGATCTGAGCGTCGAGATCGCCCAGATCGAGGTGGGCCTGGCGCCACAGCTGACCGGCGATCAGGTTGCCCAGCGCGTAGGTGGAGAAGTAGCCGAACAGGCCCGCTGACCAGTGGACGTCCTGGAGCACACCGTCGGCGTCGGAGGGCACCTCGATCCCGAGGTAGTCGCGGTACTTGGCGTTCCAGGCCTCGGGCAGGTCGGCCACGGCGAGCCGGCCCTCGATGAGGGCCTGCTCGAGCTCGAAGCGGATGATCACGTGCAGGCTGTAGGTCGCCTCGTCCGCCTCGACGCGGATGAGTGAGCCGCCGACGCGGTTGACGGCGCGGAAGAGCCGCTCGGGGCTCAGGTCACTCAGCGCGCCGCCGAACACCGCGACGACCCGCGGCGACAGCACCTGGGCGAAGGGACGCCCGCGCCCGACCATGTTCTCCCACAGCCGACTCTGGGACTCGTGCACCCCCAGGGAGACGCCGTGGCCCAGGGGCGTGCGCATCAGCGCGTCGGCGATCCCCGCCTCATAGAGACCGTGTCCAGTCTCATGCATGGCCCCGTACAGGCTGGAGGGGAAGTAGCGCTCGTCCCAGCGGTCGGTGATGCGCACGTCGGAGTTGGCAAAGGAGGTGGCGAAGGGGTGCGCGGCGTCATCGAGGCGCCAGCCCTCGGCGTTCCAGCCCTGGAGGGAGATGACCTCGCGGACGAGCCGGCGCTGGTCCTCCACCGGGAAGTGACCGTGGAGGATCGAGTCGTCGAGCTCGCGCTGGCTCACCGCCTCGATCAGCGGCACGAGCGCGTCTCGCAGTTCGGTGAACAGCGCGGCCACCTGCGCCGTCTTCATCTGCGGCTCATAGTCATCCAGCAGCGCGTCATAGGCGCACGCGAAGCCCTCGAAGCACTCGACGTACCGCCGCTTGAGCTCGATCTGATGACTGAGCACCGGGGCGAAGGCGCCGAAGTCGTTCTCGGTCCGGGCCCTGACCCACACCTCCTGCCCCAGCGACGCGGCGCGGGCCAACTCGGCGGCCAGCTCGGTCGGCACCCGCCGCGCCTTCTCCCAGACCCGCCGCGTGTGGGTGACCAAGGCGACGTCGTCATCGGAGGGGTCCTGGCGACCGGCGCTCTCCAGCTCGGCCGCTGCCCCCTCGAGCAGGCGCCCGACCGAGGCGGCGGCGAACTTCTCGTGCGCAACCTTCTCCAGGGTGGCGAGCACCTCCGCGCGAGCCGCCCCGCCCCGGGGAGGCATCTGGGTCTGCTGATCCCACTCGGCCACTGCGGCGGCGTGGCGGAGGTCCTCCACCTCGGCGAGGGCCTCGCGCAACTGCTGCAGCTGTGAACTCATGGGATCTCCTGACGCTGGGGCGGATCGGGCGGCAATGGGGGCGCAGGGGCCTGTGCCACCATTGCAGCATGTTCCGCACCGCTGGTTCCATCAAGCTGCTGCGCGTCGCCGGGATCCGGATCGGCGTGGACGGAACCTGGTTCGTCATGCTCTTTTTGATGATCTTCCTGCTGAACGGATCCTTCCGTTCCGCGCTGGGATCGTCCTCGGGCGTCGCCTATCTCACCACCGTGGTGACGGTGATGCTGTTCTTCGTCTCGCTCATCCTCCATGAGCTTGGCCACGCCTTCGCCGCGCGCCGTGAGGGCATCACGGTGACCCGCATCGAGCTGTACCTATTCGGCGGCGTCACCCAGATGAGCCGCGACGCCGACTCCCCCGGGGAGGAGTTCCGCATCGCCGTGGCCGGTCCGCTGGGCACCCTGCTCTTCGGACTGCTCTGCGGCGGCGTCGACCTGGCCATCGTCGGGCCCAGCCGGCTCTGGGATGCCGTCCGCCTCAACGGCGCGGTCCACCTCACCCCGGTGCTGCTCTCGCTCTCCTGGCTGCTGGCCATGAACGCGGCGATCCTCGTCTTCAACCTGATCCCCGCCTACCCGCTGGACGGTGGCCGCATCGCCCGGTCGATTGTCTGGGCGCGCACCCACTCCAAGCTCACCGGCACCCGGGCCGCGGCGACCCTCGGCCAGTGGCTCGCCCTGCTCATCGGCGGCGGCGGCCTGCTGCTCGTGCTCCAGCACGACACCTTCTCCGGGATCTGGCTGATGGTGATTGCCTACATGATCTACAGCTCGGCCCGCGCGAGTCTTCGCCAGAGCCAGGTGAGCGCGCGCATGGACGCGATCCGGGTGTCCGACATCATGGATCACGAGCCGGTGACGGTCTCCTCCCGCACCTCGGCCGAGAGCGCCCTCGACGACTACTTTAACCGCTACGGCGCCCAGTGGCTGCCCGTCGTCGACGAGTCCGGGCATCTGCTGGGCATCTCCCAGCGCACGGCGGTCGAGGCCGCCGCCCACGCCGGCGAGGGTGACCAGAGCATCGCCCTGATGCTCGAGGCCGAGGACGGCGGGACCCGGGTGAGCGAGGACCGCCCGCTGTCGGAGCTGCTCAGCGTCCCCGCCCTGGGGCGCCTCGGCGGTCTCGTCGCCGTGGACGGCAATGGCGTCGTACGCGGCGTCGTCACGCTCGACCAGGTCAAGCGTGCTCTGGTCAGCCTGTTCCCCCAACCCCAGGCCTGAACGCGGAAGGGGCGAGAGCGCCTCCCGAGCGCCTCGCCCCTTCGAACCCCTGAACCGTCCCTGATGAAAGATCTCTGTGCGGCAGCTCCCAGTTGCCGTGAACAGGATGATCCTCGTCGGTGGCGCGTCATTCGTCCCCTGCCCCGGGGGATCTTGGGGTGGAAGGGGTGACCAAGAACGGGTGATCCCCGGGTCACCCGTGTAGTAACCTGCAGGGTCGAGGCAGGGGAGCCCCGGACACCTGCCCATGATCAACCGCTCGCCCGTCACCGTCCTCCTCGCCCAGTTCGAGGACATCGTTGGATTGGGTCTGCGCGTCCTCATCGACGGCGACTCCGCGCTTGAGCTCGTCGCCCACGACGTCAGCCATGACCAGCTCGGCGACGCGCTCACCCGACTCGCCCCCCGGGTCGCGGTGATCAACTTCGGGTCGCTCGCCTCGGCCATCGAGCTGCGCGAGCTGCACCGGCGCTTCCCCGAGGTCCGCCTGCTCGTCCTGGCCAACCGCCCGGACCCGGGTGAGTGCCGCCAGCTGCTCTCCTTCGGCGCCAACGCGTGCCTGGCCAAGCACACCGAGGCCCGGGACGTGCTCCACGCCATCCACCTCGCCTCGCGCGGGTTGCAGGTGATGCCCGCGGCGACCCTCGGGGCGGCCGCTCAGGCGCCGCCGGCCGGCCCGGACCTGCTCACCCCCCGTGAGGCCGAGGTCCTGCACCTGCTCCAGCGCGGACGCTCCAACGCCGAGATCGCCCTCGAGCTGTCCGTCGGCGTGGAGACCGTGCGCACCCACGCACGCCGCGTCTACCGCAAGCTCGGGGTCAGGACGCGGCGGGAGCTGCGGGGCGCAACAGTTCGCGCCTCATGAGCTCCTGAGCGATCTGGACCGCGTTGGTCGCCGCCCCCTTGCGCAGGTTGTCGGCCACCACCCACATCGAGAAGGCCCGGGAATGGGAGGGGTCGTCACGCAGACGGCCGACGAAGACCTCGTCCCGACCCTGACTGCGCAGCGGTGAGGGCACGTCCTCCAGCACGAGGCCGGGCGCGCCGGCGAGCAGCTCCCGGACCGCAGCGATGCCCAGCGGCTCACGCGTCTGGACGTTCACCGACTCCGAATGGCCGATGCGCACGGGCACCCGCACGCAGGTGACCGCGACGCCGATGCTCTCGTCCTCGAGGATCTTCGCCGTCTCGAACTGCATCTTGCGCTCCTCGTCGGTGTGGTCATCACCGTCGACGAAGCTGCCCGCCGCACCGATCACGTTGAAGGCGATGTGGTCGGGATAGATCGCCGGGTCCGGCAGCGCCTCACCGGCCAGCGACGCGGCGGCCTCAGCGTCGAGGGCGCGCAGCGCGGCCACGCCGGTACCCGACACCGACTGGTAGGTCGAGACGACGAGACGCTCGATCCCCGCCGCGCGGTGGATCGGCGCGAGCGCGACCATCAGCTGCATCGTCGAGCAGTTGGGGTTGGCGATGATCCCGCGGTGCCCGGCCAGGGCGTGGGGGTTCACCTCGGCAACGACCAGGGGCACCTCCGGGTCACGGCGGAAGGCCGAGGAGTTGTCCACCACCGTCGCGCCGGCGGCGACGAAGCGCGGCGCCCACTCCCGCGACGTGGAGGCACCCGCCGAGAACAGGGCGATGTCGATCCCCGACAGGTCAGCGCGGTCGTCGAGACCGACGACAGGCCGGCCGGCGAGCTCACGCCCGGCCGAGCGCGGCGTGGCGAACAGCACCAGGTCCGAGTCGAGGCGCCGCTCGGCGAGCACCTCGAGCATCACTGCCCCGACAGCGCCGGTGGCCCCGACGACGGCGATGCGCGGGCTCACCGCGTACCTCTGAGGCCCGGTCCCCCAGACCGGGCATGACCGACCCCGCCGGTCATCGCGACTGCTGCCCCAGCGGCAGCTCGGCCTCGCCGCTGCCCAGCCCGAAGGCGGTGTGCAGCGCCTCGACGGCCCGGGGCACACGGTCCTGGCGGATCAGGCAGGTGATCTTGATCGGCGAGGTGTGGATGATCTCGATGTTGATCTCCTCCTCGGCGAGGACCTGGAAGACCTTGGCGGCGACCCCGGGGTGCGAGCGCATCCCCGCGCCGATGATCGACACCTTGCCGACCTCCTCGTCCAGCTCGATGCCGGTGAGCCCGAGCTCCTCGCGGACCGGTGCGAGAGCGACCTCGGCGGGGTGAAGATCGTCGACGGACAGAGTGAAGGAGACCTCGGCGGAGACGCCTTCGCCCTTGGGCTCGTTCTGGACGATCGTGTCGACGTTCACCCCGTTGTCGGCCAGCGCGGTGAAGATCCGCGCGGCCGCGCCGGGACGGTCCGGCACGCCGGTGAGGGTGATGAGCGCCTCGTCGGTGGTATGGGTGACTGCGGTGATGAGCGGGTTCTCCATGGTCTCCTCTTCGCCGACGACAACGGTACCGGGGCCGTCCTTGAAGCTCGACCGGCAGTGGATCCGCACCCCGTGGGTGCGCGCGTACTCGACCGAGCGCAGCTGCAGCACCTTCGCGCCCGAGGCGGCCATCTCGAGCATCTCCTCGAAGGAGACGACGGGCAGCTTGCGGGCGTCGGGAACGATCCGCGGGTCGGCGGAGTAGACACCGTCGACGTCGGTGTAGATCTCGCACACGTCCGCGTGCACCGCGGCGGCGAGGGCCACGGCGGTGGTGTCGGAGCCGCCGCGCCCCAAGGTGGTCACGTCCCGGGAGGTCGACACGCCCTGAAAGCCGGCCACCAGCACGATCATGTCCTCGTCGAGAGCCTGGCGGATTCGGTCGGCGCGCACGTCGATGATCCGCGCCTTGGTGTGGGAGGTGTCGGTGACGATGCCCGCCTGGGAGCCGGTGAGCGAGATCGCCTTGTGGCCCAGGTCGTTGATGGCCATGGCACACAGGGCGCAGGAGATCCGCTCACCCGTGGAGAGGAGCATGTCCATCTCCCGCGGGTCGGGGTGGGTGGAGACCTCGTGGGCGGCGGCGATGAGCTCGTCGGTGGTCTTGCCCCGCGCCGAGAGCACGGCGACGACCCGGTTGCCCGCCTCACGCTGGGCGACGATGCGCGCCGCGGCGCGCTTGATCTTCTCGGCGTCGGCGACGGAGGTGCCGCCGAACTTCATCACCACGGTGCTGTGCATGCGCAGGCCAGATTAGAGCCCTGCCGCGCGAGGGCGGTGGCGGGCCTAAGATGACGTCCATCTGAACATCCCGGGGAGTCCCTGTCGCGGGGGCTGAGAGGGCGCCGCAGCGCCGACCCGACGAACCTGATCCGGTTCACACCGGCGGAGGGAGGACCCCATGACCCAATTGCTGTCGGCCCGCGAGGGCGTCATCACCTCAGCGATCGCTCGCGTCGCCGAGCGCGAGCAGCTCGAGCCCGAGCTGATCCGCAGCGAGGTGGCCGCCGGCCGCCTCGTCATCCCGGCCAACCCGGCCCACACGGCGCTGGACCCGATGGGCATCGGCGCCGTCACGCGGGTGAAGATCAACGCGAACATCGGGAACTCACCGACGAGCTCGGGCCTGGAGGAGGAGCGGGAGAAGCTCGAGCTCTCCGTGCGCTGGGGCGCCGACACGGTGATGGACCTCTCCACGGGCAAGCGCATCCCGGAGATCCGCGCGGCGATCCTCGCCGCCTCGAGCGTGCCGATCGGCACCGTCCCGATCTACGAGGCGCTCGAGCGGGCCGGGAGCCCGGAGGCGCTGTCGGCGGAGGGGCTGCTGGAGGTGATCGAGGACCAGGCCCGCCAGGGCGTCGACTACATGACCATCCACGCCGGGGTGCTGCTCGAGCATCTCCCCCTGTGCCGGGATCGGGTGACCGGGATCGTCTCCCGCGGTGGCGGGCTGCTCGCCCGCTGGATGGTCCACCACGGCGCCGAGAACCCGCTGTATGAGGCCTTCGACGCCGTGCTGGAGATCTGCCGCGCCCACGACGTCACCATCTCCCTGGGCGACGGCCTGCGGCCCGGCGCGATCGCCGACGCCTCCGACGCCGCGCAGTTCGCCGAGCTCGACACCCTCGGTGAGCTCGTGCGACGCTGCCGGGACGCGGGCGTGCAGGCGATGGTCGAGGGCCCCGGGCACGTCCCCATGGATCAGCTGGAGATGAACGTGCGCCGCCAGCAGCAGGTGTGTGACGGGGCACCGTTCTACACGCTCGGGCCGCTGGTCACCGACATCGCCCCCGGCTATGACCACATCACCTCGGCCATCGGAGCCGCGATCGTCGGCTGGCACGGCACCTCGATGCTCTGCTACGTGACACCCAAGGAGCACCTCGGCCTCCCCGAGGCCGAGGATGTCAAGGCGGGCCTGATCGCCTACCGCATCGCCGCCCACGCCGCCGACCTCGCCCGAGGCTCCCAGCGCGCCGCGGCCTGGGACCGGTCGCTGTCCGAGGCTCGCTTCAGCTTCGACTGGAACCGCCAGTTCGACCTGTCCCTGGACCCGGAGACCGCCCGGGCCATGCACGACGAGACACTCGCCGACGACTACTTCAAGACCGCGGAGTTCTGCTCCATGTGCGGGCCCAAGTACTGCCCGATGCACAACTTCCGCGACGTCGACTGGGGAGCGCTGCAGACACTGGTCCAGACGCGCAAGGACGCCCGGGCGCGAGCCGGGGCGGGGGTCCCAGGCGCCGCCTGAGCCCCCGGTGGAGACCTAGAGGGCGCGCCGTCCGGCGAAGGCGCGCCCGAGGGTGAGCTCGTCGGCGTACTCGAGGTCAGCCCCCACGGGCAGGCCCGAGGCCAGGCGGGTGACGTTCACGTGCGGCGCGCGCCGGCGCAGCACCCCGGCGATGTGCATCGCGGTGGCCTCACCGGTGGTGGTGGGGTTCGTGGCCACGACGACCTCGCGGACGTGGTCGGCGTCAACGCGCGCGTACAGCGGCTCGAGCGTGAGGTCCTCGGGGTCGACCCCGTCGATCGGCGACAGCGCACCCCCGAGGACGTGGTAGCGGCCCTGCCACTCATGCGTGCGCTCGATCGGGATGACGTCGGCGGGCTCCTCGACGACGCAGATGAGCGTGATGTCACGCCGCGGGTCCTGGCAGATGACACACAGCGGCCCCTCGGCGAGGTTGAAGCAGACCTCACAGAAGGTGATCTTCTCCTTCACCTCACGGATCGCCGCGGCGAGGGCGAAGGCGTCCTGCTCGCTCGCCTTGAGCAGGTGGAAGGCCAGGCGCTGGGCTGTGCGCCCGCCGACGCCGGGCAGCTTGGACAGCTCGGTGATGAGGCGCTGGAGAGGTGGGGCGTGCAGGGACACGATGTGGATGGGGTGGGCTGGTGGCGGGTGCGTGTGACGTTGTGCGTCATATCGACGATCTTCGTCACACGAGCGCCCGGGACATCGTTTAGAAGCCGGGGAGCCCCAGTCCGCCCATCCCGCCGGCCAGCGGGCCGGCCGCGGCTTCCATCCGCTGGGCGGCCAGCTCCTGGGCCTGGCGGATGCCCTCGTTGACCGCGGCGAGCACGAGGTCAGACAGCATCTCCGGATCATCGGGGTCGATCGCCTCGGGCTTGATGGTGATCGACTTGACGACGATCTCCCCGGTCACCTCGACCGACACGACCCCGCCGCCGACCGCGGCGGTGACCGTCGCGTCCTTGAGCCCCTCCTGGGCCTTGGCCATGTCGGCCTGCATCTTCTGGACCTGCTTGAGCATCTGCTGCATGTTCGGCTGAGGCGGCATCTAGGGGATCTCCTGGTCGGTCAGTTCCTGGGCGTCGAAAGTCTCGACAAAGCGGCGCACGAGCTCGGCCTCGGACAGCGTGTCATCGACGGGCACCGCCGGAGTCGCCACCTCGACCGGCTCGGCAAGCCGGTAGGTGAGCTCGAACTCGGTCCCGGTGACGCTGCGCACCGCTGCGGCCGCCATCTGCCGGTGCTCGGTGCTCTCCGCCTTGCGCTTGTGGAACATCGCCCCCGGGGGCAGGGCGAGGCTGAGCTCGCCCTGGGCGAGACCGACCGGCGTGGCGAGCTCCAGCAGCGAGGCGAGCATCGCGTTCTGGCCCCGCACCAGCTCGACCACCGCGGGCCAGAGTTCGATCATCTGCCCCAGGTCCGTCGCCGGCTGCACAGTGCCGGCGACGGAAGGGGCGCCGCCGTGCTGCGCTCGGGTCTCGGGCTCGGGCTCGGGCTCAATCCTCAGCGCCGGCACCCCAGCCACCTCATCACCCACAGGGTGGGCCGCGGTCTTGTCCGCCGCCCGCGCCCCGGTGCTCGAAGGTTCACCGCCGTGCGTGCCCGGGTCGGCGACGAGTTCCCGATCAGCCCAATCGGCGAAGCCGGGCTGAGCGGAATCCGACGCCGGCGCGGGCGCGGGCGCAGCGCCGGAAGGAGCAGCCGGAGGAGCCGACAAAGGTGCAACGGCAGAAGGAGCCACGACCGCAGCCCGCGTCGCCCCACCCTGCTCCAACCGCTCGATCCGCGACAGCAGCGCGGCCATCGAGGGATCGAATTCGGGCGCGGCGGCGCGCACCAGCACGAGCTCGAGCTGGATGCGGGGGTGGGCGCCGTTCGCGCTCGCCTCCAGCGCGGCGGAGACGAGGTCGAGGATCCGCACCGCGTCGGTGGCGGCCAGCGCCCGGGCCTGGGCGATCAGGCGGGCGTCGCGGTCCGGGGTGATCGACAATTCCGCGGGCACCTGGCCGATGATCTGGACGCTGAGCAGCTCCCGCGCGTGGGACTCCAGGTCGCGCAGGATCTGGCCGGGGTCGCGGCCCGAGCCGGTGAGCGTGGCCGCAGCCCCCAGGGCGGCCGCGGGGTCGCGGGCGATGATCGCCTCCACAGCGGCGAACAGCGCCTCGGCGTCGGCCACGCCGAGCACGGCGAGCACATCGGCGGGCTGGATCGGGGCATCCCCGACGTAGTCGACCAGCTGCTCCAGCGTGCCCAGGGCATCCCGGAAGGAGCCGGTGGCGTGGCGGGCGATGAGCGCCGCGGCCCCCTCCTGGAGGGGGATCTGCTCCTGGGCGGCGACGCGGCGCAGCAGCCCGGCGATCTGGTCCGCCCCGGGCCGCCCGAAGTCGAAGCGGTGACAGCGGTCGACGACCGTGGGGAGGACCTTGTTGGCCTCCGTCGTGGCGAGCACGAAGACGGTGTGGGGCGGCGGCTCCTCGAGCGTCTTGAGGAACGCGTTCCACGCCTGGGAGGAGAGCATGTGGGCCTCGTCGAGGATGTAGACCTTGCTGCGGCCCGAGACCGGCGCGTAGGCCACCGTCTCACGCAGCTCGCGGATGTCGTCGACGGAGTTGTTCGAGGCCGCGTCCATCTCGATGACGTCGAGCGAGGTGGCGTTGGCGATCGACACGCAGGAGTCGCACTCGCCACAGGGCGTGATGGTCGGGCCGTTCACGCAGTTGAGACAGGAGGCGAGGATCTTCGCCATCGAGGTCTTGCCGGTCCCGCGCGAGCCGACGAACAGGTAGGCGTGGTGGACCTTGTCGCGCTCCACGGCGTGGGCGAGCGTGCGCACCACGTGCTCCTGACCGACGACGTCCGCGAAGGTCCGGGGACGGTGGCGACGATACAGAGAGGGCCCGGCGGACACTGGGGCGCAGTGTAGGCCGCGCCATAGCGCCCCGCCGCGCCTGGAGGTTGCCGCTTAAGGCTGCTTGCTTCCGCACCTGACCTGGTTCGCAGGCCTCCACCGCGACGGGACGCCGCAGATTCTAGAACCCGCATCCGCCCCGCCCGCGCCGGAGCGCCTGGTCGTCGGCGCCCGGGGCGAGACCGAACCCCCCGCTAATGTCGCCGCGATCATGATCGTCGGCGTCGTCGGACTTGGGTACGTGGGCCTCCCGCTGGTCGTCGCCTTCGCCGAGGCGGGGGCCGAGGTGATCGCCGTCGACGTCGACCGGACCAAGGTGGCGGCGATCCGCCGGGGCAGCTCCTACGTCGAGGACATCGCCTCCGAGCGCCTCACCGCCGCCCTCCCCCACATCACTGCGACGACGAGCTACGGCCCGCTCGCGGACGCCGAGGCGATCCTCGTCTGCGTCCCCACCCCGCTCACGCGCAACCGCGAGCCCGATCTCACCCCGCTGCGCCAGGCCGCCGATCAGCTCGCCAAGCACGTGCGTCCCGGGCAGCTGATCGTGTTGGAATCGACGACCTATCCGGGGACCACGCGGGACCTGCTGGTCCCGACGCTGGAGCGGATCTCCGGTCTGCGCGTGCCCGAGCAGCTCAACGTCGCCTTCTCCCCCGAGCGCGTCGACCCGGGCCGCACCGACTATCAGCTGCGCAACACCCCGAAGGTCGTCGGCGGCCTCACCGCGCGGTGCACCGAGCGGGCGCGCGCGCTCTACGCGCTGGTGTGCGACAGCACCGTCGAGGTCTCCACCCCGGAGGCGGCCGAGCTCACCAAGCTGCTGGAGAACATCTTCCGCTCCGTGAACATCGCCCTGGTCAACGAGCTGGCCATCCTCGCCGAGCGCATGGGCATCGACATCTGGGAGGTACTCGACGCCGCCGCGACCAAGCCGTACGGCTTCATGCCCTTCCAGCCCGGGCCGGGCATGGGTGGCCACTGCCTGCCCGTGGACCCGTTCTACCTCACCTGGCGGGCCCGGGAGTTCCACACCCCGACCGAGTTCATCGAGCTCGCGGGCAAGATCAACCAGCAGATGCCCGCCTACTGCGTCGAGCGCATCGAACGCGCACTCAACGACCAGGCCAAGCCGCTGCGCGGCTCGAAGCTGGCGATCCTCGGGGTCGCCTACAAGGGCGGGGTGGCCGACATCCGCGAGAGCCCGGCCATCCGCATCATCGAGCAGCTCACCGCACGAGGCGCGCAGCTGGCCTACCACGACCCCTTCGTCCCCGAGCTCGCTCAGCTGGGCCTGGCCAGCGTACCGCTGGAGGCGGCCCTCGCCGACGCCGACGCAGTCGTGCTCGTCACCGCCCACCCGGGCATCGACCACGTCGCGCTTGCGGACCGGACGCCCCTGTTCGTCGATCTGCGCGGGGTCACCCGAGGAGCGAGCTCGGCGAACATCGTGCGTCTGTAGGCTCCCTGCCCATGGGAGACATCCGCCTGCTGCTGGCCGACGTCGATGGCACGCTGGTCACCGACGACAAGGCGCTCACCGACCGCGCGATCAGCGCCGTGCACCGGCTCCACGACGCCGGGGTGATCTTCGCGCTCACCAGCGGGCGACCGCCGCGCGGGATGGCGATGCTCGTGGAGCCCCTCACCCTGCAGGGTCCGATCGCCGCCTTCAACGGCGGGCTGATCGTCACCCCGGACATGTCCACGATCGAGCAGAAGACCCTGCCCGCCGAACTCGTGCCCGAGATCATCGCGACGGTCTGCGCCTCGATCGACGCCTGGGTCTACCAGGGCGCCGACTGGTTCGTCACCGATCCGAACGCCCCCCACGTCGAGCGCGAGGCGCACACGGTCCAGTTCGGGCCCACGGTGGTGGACTCGCTCGGCACGATCACCGAGGCGGTGGCCAAGATCACCGGGGTCGGTGACGACCATGAGCTCGTGGCCCGGATCAGTCAGGACCTCGGGTCGCGCTTCGGTGACCACGTCGCGGCCTCACGATCCCAGCCCTACTACGTCGACGTCACCCACCCCGAGGCGAACAAGGGCGGCGTCGTGGCGTACCTCAGCGAGTACTACGACATCGACCCCGCCCAGATCGCCACCATCGGTGACATGCCCAACGACATCGCGATGTTCGCGCCCGCCGGGCTGTCCATCGCCATGGGCCAGTCCGACGACGCGGTGCGGGCCGCCGCCGACCGGGTGACCGCCTCCAACGCCGAGGAGGGCTTCGCCCGGGCCGTGGAGGAGTACATCCTCTAGAGCGGTGGCGGTGGTGCCGGTCTGTGGGACCAGCACCACCGTCGGCGTGAGCCGAGCTCTCAGACCGCGACCTCGGCGAAGTAGTGCTCTGCGGCCATGTCCTCGGTCCAGCTGGGGTGGGTCGGCTGCCAGCTCAGGGTCTCCCGGGTCTGGGCGCTGTCGACCAGGGCGTCCATGCCGGCGAACCCGGCGAGGAAGCCCAGGTACTGCGGGGCCTCCTCGGCGGTGATGCTGCGGGCCGGGAGGTCCAATCGGCCGGCGATCGTCTCTGCCACCGTGCGGAAGGGGATCCCGTCCGACTCAATGGCGTGGAAGCGCCGACCGGCCGGCCCCTGCTCCAGGGCGAGGCGGTAGAGCACCGCCGCGTCACGAGAGTTGACCCCGCCCCAGTGGTTGGCGCCGTCGCCGATGTAGGCGGCGAAGCCGTTGGCGCGGGCCATCCCGATGAGGGCGTGGGTGAAGCCGTGGTGGTCCAGGTCGGAGTGGACCATCGAGGCGAGCCGGATGACGCTGGAGCGCACACTCCGCTCGGCGAGGGCGATGACGTGGTTCTCGGCGTCGGCCCGGGGGCCTCCGGGCAGAAAATCGTCCTCGGTGGCGGGGCGGTCGAGGCCGAGGGTGGCGAGCAGGAGCGTGCCGCCGGTGGAGATGAACGGCTTGTCCGTGCCCGCCAGCACCTCCCCGAGGGCGGTCACGGCGGCGACCTCCCCGGCCGCCGCCTCGGCCCAGCGGCCGGCCTGCATGGCCGCGTGGTCGAAGGCGAGGTGGATAACGCCGTCGGACTCGGTCGCGGCGGCCTGGAGCCCGTCGATGTCAGAGAGGTCACCGCGGCGCACCTCGGCGCCGAGAGCGGCCACGGCGGCGGCGGAGGTATCTGACCGGGCCAGGCCGACGACCTGGTGGCCGTGGCGCAGCAGCTCGGGGATGACGGCGGAGCCGATGTGGCCGGAGGCACCGGTGACGAACACGCGCATCTGAGTTCTCCTCAACGTGGGGGACGCCCAAGCACGACACTTGGTGACATCAAGCTAGCAGATTGATGTCACCTGGTGTCATCAACTACGCTCCCCGGGAATGACCCGCTGGCAACCCGACGCCCAGGGCCGCCTGCTCCAGGCGGCCATCGAGCTGTTCTCCGAGCAGGGCTACGACGCCACGACCGTGGCGGAGATCGCCGAGCGGGCCGGGCTCACCAAGCGCACGTTCTTCCGGCACTTCTCCGACAAGCGTGAGGTGCTCTTCGGCGGCGGCGGAGCCTTCGAGGAGATGTGGGTCCAGGCGGTGCGTGACGCACCCGCCCAGGCCTCCCCCCTGGAGGCCGCCCTGGCCGGCACGGCGGGCGTCGCGGAGTTCTTTGCCGAGCGCTTCGGATCCGCGCGGTTGCGCTCGCGGATCATCGAGGTCAACCCGGAACTGCGCGAGCGCGAGCTGATCAAGCTCCAGCACCTCGCCGAGGTGACGGCCCAGGCGCTGGTGCAACGCGGCGTCGCCGCGGGCCCGGCGAGACTCAGCGCCCAGACGGCGGTGACGGTCTTTCAGACCGGCTGGGCGCGCTGGGTGCTCCAGGACGATCCCGACGCCCTCGCCGGTTTCATGGCCGAGGCGCTGGCCGAACTGCGGGCTCTCACTGCCGCCTGAGCCGGGTCGGTGTCCCTCCGTACCCCGGTCTGGGGCACAGAGGGACATCGACGGTGCTGGACGTGGGCCCTAGATCGTCGCGGCGTCGATGACGAAGCGGTACCGCACGTCGGAGGCGACCACGCGGTCCCAGGCCTCGTCGATCTGGTCGGCGGAGATCAGCTCGATCTCGGCGCCGATCCCGTGCTCAGCGCAGAAGTCGAGCATCTCCTGGGTCCGGGCGATCCCGCCGATCATCGAGCCGGCCCAGGCCTTGTCGCCCTGGATGAGCTGGAAGGGGTGGATGCCGATGCTCGTGTCGACCGGCGGAGCGCCGACGTTGACCACGACGCCATCACGGCGCAGAAGGCCCAGGAGCTGGCCCATGTCCAGCGGTGCCGACACCGTGTTGATGATGATGTCGAAGGAGTTGCGGTGGGTCTTGAGCGAGCCCTCCTCGGACGTGTTGAGGAAGTGCTGGGCGCCCAGCTTGGCCGCGTCGTCGGCCTTGGCCGCCGAGCGGGAGAGGACCGACACGTCCGCGCCCATGGCCACGGCGAGCTTCACGCCCAGGTGACCCAGGCCGCCGAGGCCGACGACCCCGACCTTCTTGCCCGGACCCGCCCCCCAGCGCTTCAGCGGCGAGTAGGTGGTGATCCCCGCGCACATCAGCGGCGCGGCGGCGTCCAGACCGATCCCCTCCGGGATGTGGCAGACGAAGTGGTCCTTGACGACGGTGTGGGTGCTGTAGCCGCCGTCATGCCAGTGGCCGTCGTAGCCACGGGAGTTGTACTGCTCGACCATCCCCCGCTCACAGAACTGCTCCTCACCGTCTCGGCAGGCCGAGCACTCACCGCAGGAGTCGACCATCACGCCGACGCCGACGCGGTCGCCGAGCTTCACCTTGGTCACCTGCGCCCCGACCGCCTCGACGGTGCCGGCCACCTCATGACCGGGGACGAGCGGGAAGTGCGTGCCCGCCCACTCATCCCGTCCGGTGTGGATGTCCGAGTGGCAGATCCCGGCGAAGTGGACCTTGATCTGGACGTCATGGGGACCGAGGTCGCGACGCTCGATGGTGGTCTTCTGGAACGGCTCGGCGGGGCCCGCGGTGGCGCGGGCGGAGACGGAAAGGGACATGCACTCGATTCTATGAGGGTCGAACTCATGCCCGGCCACCTCCCGGCATCCCCGGCGTGACCCGCGGGTGGCGATCCGTGAGAGCACCACCCGTGCCGAGGGAGCTACCTCACGCGGATGAAGACGTGGCGGGCCGCGACGTTGCGGGTCGACAGTCCGGCGCTGTCGCGGGCCTTCTCCCACAGGAAGTAGACGCCGGGGGCGAACCGGCGCGTGATCGCGAAGGTCCAGCGTGTCCGCCCGCGGGCGGCCAGGTAGTCCCGCGGCCGGCAGCCACCCGGAGCGCTGAAGCGGCGCGCCCGGGTGAGGAAGGCGCACAGCCGCCGACCGTGACGGCGCACGACGCGGGCGATGGCCACCTCCACGCGCGTCACGCGGTGGCCGTCGAAGGCCCGCGCGGTTCCGGCCAGACCGAACCGCTCACGTGAGAACGCCGTGTGGGTGATCGCGGTGGTGGGCGCGCGGCGGGCGCCGGATCCCGACCGCGGAGTCGCCCCCCGGGCCAGGACACCGGTCTGGGCCGTGGACAGGCTCGTGGCCGGCAGGGTGTTCGCGCAGCCCTTCCCGCCCATCACCACGTCGGCGCCGATCGAGTCGAGCTGGCCGGCGTCGCGGGAGGCGCCGCGCAGGCTGTCGGCGGAGTCGACGGTGATGGACAGCACGGCCAGCTGCTCCTGGGAGAACGCCTGGGGGTCCGAGAGCAGTGCCCCGGCGGGCGGGTTGCCCACGTCCGCGGCAGGCACGGTGATGGTGATCGTCCCGGTCGCGCGGTCGACGCTCCCGGTGACCGTGGCGGTGTCGGTGTACTGATTGTTCTGGGGCAGCCCCTTGGCGAAGGCCATGCCGGTGTTTTCGGCGTGGTAGCTGAAGGCGCCGCCCGCGGACTCCTCAGCGTCGGCGTCATAGACCTCGCCGTGGGAGGACCAGGCCACGATGAAGCGCGCGCCGGCCAGCGCGGTAGGCGGCAGACCGGCCGAGAGCTTGGGCACCGTGAGGGTGGCGACGATGTTCGAGCCCTGGGTGCTCAGCGACGCCCCGGAGAGGTCGAGGCCCGGGTCATTCGTCGAGGTGACGGCGTCGGTGGCGTTCCCCAGGGGGCTGGTCATCGACGCCCTGCACAGCTTCACGGCCGGCCGCTCCTGCCCGGTGGAGGCCAGAGCGGCGTTCTGGGTGCCATCGACGTCCTGGATGAAGTTGGCGTCGTTGATGGCGCCCCAACCGGTGGTGTAGTCCCAGCCGGGACCGGGGGCATAGGCCCCGTTGGACAGCCCTACGCCCACGGGGAGCGTGACGCCCGTCTGGCCCCCGGGCACGTCCCCGATGTCCTCGGCCTGGGTGATGTCGAAGAAGTCCCGGGCGTAGGTCCCGCCACAGGGGGCCGTGGTGCAGCGGTCGGCCGAGGCGGCCTGGCGGTAGATCGTCTCGTTGGCGAAGCCGAGCCCGCCGCGGTTCTGGGCGGCCGGGGCGGCTGCCGCCTGGACGCGGGCCCACTGGCCCATCATCAGCGGACTGGAGAGGCTGGTTCCGCCCTCAATCGAGGGTTCACCATCCTGGTAGAAGAAGAACCAGTCATTGCCGCCGCCGGACATGTCCGCCACGTCCGGTACCCCCCGGCACAGTGGCGCCGTGCCGGGCGCGTACACCGTCGTGCCGGTGTCGTTGGAGACGCACCGGGTGTTGAGGTTGGCGACGTTCCTCTGGTAGTCCGGCGCCGGGTTGAAGAACGACGACCCGCCGCCGGTGTAGGTCCACGCCTGCTCGTTGGCGCGCTGGGCGGCGGCGGGGTAGCCGGCGCCCTTGGAGGAGGGAGTGGTGCCCCCGACGCACACGACGTAGTCCGAGACGCACGGATAGTTCTGGAAGGGCACGGGTTGGATGGCGATGCCGTTGCCCGCCCCGATGATCGGAGCCACAAGGGTCGGACAGCCCGAACCGGTGTCCCCGGCGGAGGCGAACAGCGTGCGGCCCTCCATGGTGGCCTGCCGCAGCGCCGGGTCGGCGAGGCTCTCCATCATCCCTCCGAGGGCGACGCCGGCGGGCAGGTTGCCCAGCGGGCCGGTGATCGGCAGGGTCGGGTTCTGCTCGCACTCACCGAAGGAGGCGTTCATCTCCCGCGGACCGTGGGCATCGTTGGCCCAGAAGTCGAATTCCTTGGCGACATCAGGGTCACCGAAGGTCTTGGCGGTGAAGAGGTCCAGTTGCTTGACATCGGGCGCCATCGCGGTGGAGGACTGCGAATCCAGGTACCACTCGATCGCCCCGGAGTTGTCAGAGTAGGCGGAGTCGGGCACGCCCTCGGTCTCCACGATGCGCACCGGCACCTTGGGCAGGCCGGTGGTCGCCTCGAACAGACGCAGGTTCTTGATCACGCTGGAGTCGTCACCCTCGGTGAACACGCCCATGATCTGGCCCTGGCCCAGGGTGTAGCGCGACGCTGCGACCGTCGCCGGCGTGCTCAGTCCGTCGGCGTTGGTGAGCGGGCCGGCCCCGGGCGCGTCGTAGAGGCCCCAGAGGTCCTGAGGGGTGTAGGTCTGCTCGGTACCGACCTTGGACACGGTGATGGGCAGCCCCAGGGCCGGCCGCGCCGTCGCACCCCGCCGCGCCCCGATGAGCAGCCGACGCGCCCGGGCCACGGTCGCGTTGGCGCGGGTGACCCCGGCCACCTGATGGGGCGAGAGCGCGGCGGTGCCGAAGTGGGTGAGGCTCTCCAGACCGACCACCGCGTCGATCGGCAGGTTCGCCGGGACCCAGGGCGCGACGTCATTGGCCAGGAAGCGGCGTCCGCGGTAGGCGTAGTCACCGATGCGGACGCGGAAGAGCCGGTCCAGCTGGGCAACCGTGCCCGTAGCGGTGAAGAGGTCCCCACCGGCCGAGGCCGAGGTGATGCTGAGGCCGCCGGAGGTGAGGAAGCCGCGCACCGCCGCGGTCGTCGCCGGCGTCACGCCGAAGCGCGCCTGGAACTGCGCAGGGGTGAGGAAGTGGTGGTAGAGCGGGCTCGAGCGGTCGTACAGCTGGTGATAGAGGGCGAGCTCACCCGCCGTGTCTGGGCGGGCGATGCCGACGCCGATACTGAGCCGGCGATTGGCGGGAGCCGCCTGGAGCAGGCGCGCCAGGTGAAGGCCGGCCAGCACCCCGGGGACCTGCCTGACCGCCGCGGCCCGCGCGCGCGCCGCCGATGGGGCGACGCCGGTCAGGCCTGCCGACACCGCCGCGGCCAGCAGCGCGACGAGGGCGAGCACCCTCGCGCCGGGCATCCGTGAACGGCCACCGGCGCAAGAGTGCTTCATGGGCGCTCAGCCTACACGCCGCGTGATCAATCTGGAGGGGGGCGCGTGCGTGATGCGACCCCGATCGTCGACCGCGTGCGCCCAGATCCGGACGGTGCCGGAGGTGAGGCGGGCCGCCGCGCGGAAGGTCCACCGTGCCGTCCCGCGAGCGGTGAGGTAGTCCCGCGGCCGGCAGCTGCCGAAGGCGCCGAACCGGTGGCGAGGGGTGAGGAAGGCGCACTCAGTCCGGGGTCCGACGCGCCGAACCCGCGCGACCGCGACGCCGACACGAACGACCCGACCGGGACAACGTGCCTGGGCGGCGCCCGACACCCTGATCAGCCGCCCGCTCAGCCGGGCATGCATGATCCGGATCAAGGGCGTCCGCGAGCGGACCTGGCACGTTGACGAGCGCCGCCCTCGGGCGGGCCGGGCGGCCGGGCGAGTCCCCGCCGCCCGCGGCGCTGCCGAGCTCGGCGCCCCACCCGAGCTCGCCGAGGACGGGGAGCCAGACGGCGCGCCGGAGCCCGTCGACCCCTGGGCCTCGGACGAGGACCGCGGGGTCGTCGACGTCTGCGCACCGGAGGATGACCCCGGCGTCGTCGACGTCTGGGCGTTGGACCGGCCTCCCGAGTTGGCCGGCGCCGACGATGTCCCGGGCTGGCTCGGGGGCTGAGAGGTCGCGCCGGCTCCCCTCACGGGCGGCAGGGTGTCCGAGCACCCCCGGCCGCCGACGACGACATCCACGCCGACCGAATCCAGCGCACCGCCGTCGACCGAATACGCGCGCAGGTTGTCCGCACTGTCGATCGTCCCCAACGACACCCGGTCAAAGGCCTGGGGGTCGCTGAGCAGCGCACCGGCCGCGGGGGATCCCACCTCAGAGGCGGGAATCGTCACGGTGATCACCCCGGTCGCCGTGACGACGCTGCCCGTGGCGGCCGAGCTGGCGGTGTTGGTGTAGGAGCCCGCGTTGGGGGAACCGTTGGTCTCAAACGGACCTGTGTTTCCGGAGCCGTAGGTGAAGCTCCCCCCGGGGGATTCCTGGGCCTCGGCGTAGTACACCAGCCCGTGGTACTGCCAGGCCATGTAGAAGGTGAGCGTCTCGGAGTCCGGCGGAACCCCCTGGGAAAGCTGGGGCACCGTCCAGGTGGCGGTGATCTTCCCCGCCGTGAGGGAACTCAGCGTGGCCTGGGTGAGATCGGCTCCCGGCTGGTTGCCCAGGCTGACGTCCACGGGATCGGTGGCGTTGCCCAGCGGAGAGCCCATGCTCGCGGTGCAGACCCGGAAGGCCGGGCGCTCCTCACCCGTGTAGGCGGTCGGCGACGTCGTCTCCCCGTCAGCGTCCTGCATGAAGTTCGCGACGTTCAGCGATCCCCAGCCCGAGGCGTAGTCCCAGCCCGGTCCTGGCTGGTAGACGCCGTTGCCGGTATCGGTCTCGGACTGGGTGATGTCGTAGAAGTCCTGCGCGTACTGGCCCGTGCAGGGCGCCAGCGAGCAGCTGTCGGCGCTGGCGGCCAACCGGTAGATGAGCGGGGCGGCGAAGCCGTCGCCGCCGGCGGATTGGACGGGGGCGCTGGCCGCTGACTGGATGCGCGCCCACTGGCCCATCATCAGCGGGCTGGAGAGGCTCGTGCCTCCCTCCGATGACGGCTCTCCGTCGATGTAGATGAAGTAGCCGTCCCCGGTGATGTTCCCGGACAGATCCGAGACGTCGGGGACGCCGCGGCACAGCGGAGCATTGGTCGTGTACACGTCGCTGCCCGAGGCATTGGCGACGCAGGTGTGGGTGATGTTGGCGACCTTGGTCTGCCAGGCCGGGGCGGGAATGAACGCGCTGGTTCCGCCGCCACCGGTGCTCCAGGACGTCATCGCCGACTGCTTGGTGGCGCCGGTGGCGTAGGTGGTACCCGGTGAGGAAACGACGGTGCCGCCCACGCACACGACGTAGGCGCTGGCGCACGGGTAGTTGACCAGTGGTACGGGTTGGGGCGCGACGCCGTTTCCGGCCCCGAGCACGGGGATCGCCACTTCCGGGCAGCCCGAACCGGTGTCACCGGCGGCGGCGAACAGCGTCCGGCCCTCCATCGTCGCCTGCTCGAGGATCGGCTCGGCACCGGCCTCCAGCTCGTCCCCGAGTTCGGTTCCGTACGGCTGCTGGGCCAGCGGCCCGGTGACCGGGTTGGTCGGGTTGGCCTCGCACTCGCCGAAGCTCGCGTTCATCTCCGTCGGGCCGGTCGGATCATTGGCCCAGGCGCTGAAGGCCGAGAGGATGTCGGCGTCGAACAGGGTCTTGGCGAAGAAGAAGTCGAGCTGCTTGGCGTCAGGCGCCATCCCGGTCGAGGATTGCGAGTCCAGGTACCACTCGATCGCCCCGGTGTTGTCCCCGTAGGCGCTGTCGGGACCGCCCTCGGTCTCCACCGTCCGCACGGGGATCTTGGGCAGACCGAGCGCGGATTCGAACAACCGCAGCTGCGCGGTCACGCTGGAGGTCTCACCCTCACCGATGATGCCGATGGTCTGGCCCTGACCGAGCGCGTCATGGGAGCTCTCCAGCGTGGCGGGAGTGGTGAGGCCGGTGCTGGGGTCCGGAAGCGTGGCGGCTCCGGGCATGTTGTAGATCCCCCACAGCTCCTGGGGGGTGTACACCTGCTCATTCCCGGACTGGATGCCGACGCCGGGGATCAGCGTTCCGGGCCCGGCGAGTGCGTGCTCATGCGCGAGGTAGGCGCGAACCGCCGCCAGACGCTCAGCCCGGTGCAACGCAGCGAGCCGGTGGCCGGTGAGGTCCGCCAGGGTCATCTTGTCCACCGTGTTGAGCCCGAGGATCGCCCGCACGGGCAGCCCGTTGGGCACCGACGGAGCCACGTTGTTGGCGAGGAAGACGTGGCCGTGGAAGCTGTAACGGCCGACGGTCAGCTTCAGCAGGCGGTCCAGTTGGGTGACGGTGCCGGAGGCGAGGATGTAGCCGCCGCCGCGCTCGACGTGGAAGATCTGCAGCCCCCCGGCGCTGAGGAATCCCGCCACTGAGCGCGTGGTCGCGGCGGGCACCCCGAACCGGCGCTGGAACTGCGCGACGGTGAGGAAGTGGTGGTACTCGGGACTTGTGGGGGTGTACATCGCCGCCTGCAGGGCATCTTCAGCCGCCTGGTGCGGGTTGGCGATCGCGACGCCGATGGTCATGCGCGTGCCCGCCGGCGGAGCCCCGAGGCGTGTCGCGCGGGCGATGCCCGAGAGCCAGCCGGGGACCTGGTGGGTGCCGCTGGGCACGGTGGCTCGCGCTGCCCCGGCGCTGAGGATTGCCCCGGTGGCGACCAGCGCGAGGATCGCGGCCATCGCCGGTGTCCGCAGGCGCCCCGGCCACCGCCGCGGCGTGAGCCGGCTGGTCCGGATGGTCGACCACCGCGTGGAGAGATGTGCGCGTTGCTGCATCGAGTGCCCCCTGATCGTTGCCCGGTGCGTCCCTGCGTGAGCGTCACCGACTGAAAACCCGACGTCTCGGCATGCCGAAAGACACCGGTGATAACAACGCCGGGGGGTCAGAGTTGCGGCCCGCCTCGCGGTTCTCATCAGGGCACGGGGCGTGGTGCGAACCTGCGTGTGCCGCGGGCCCGGCGCGCCCGCCGCCCGACGGGTCGGAATCGCCGCTCCTCCACGCTAAGCTCAGCGACTCCGAGGGCGCGTAGCTCAGTGGGAGAGCGCTCGCTTCACACGCGAGAGGTCGGTGGTTCGAAACCACCCGTGCCCATCACCCGACGGACTCCCTCCGCACGGCCCTGTCGGTGGCGCTACCCGGCGTCGCCGCGTCCCCACCCCCCAGCGTTGTCGCTCGCTCCGGACCCACGCTCTGAGCCGGCGGCGGACTCGGCCCGCACGCGGGCGCGCATCGTCGTCTGGTGGGAGCATCACCGTCGAGAACTGCCCTGGCGGGCGAGCCGGGATGACTACGCGATCTGGGTGGCCGAGGTGATGTCGGTCCAGACCTCGGTGCTGCGCGCGGTGAACGTCTGGGAGCGCTGGATGGCCCGCTGGCCGCGGGTCGAGGCCCTCGCCGCCGCGTCCCTGGCCGAGGTCCTCGTCGAGTGGCAGGGCCTGGGCTATCCCCGCCGAGCCCGTGACCTGCACCGTGGGGCGGCTCACGTCGTGGCCCACGGCTGGCCCGAGGACCTGCAGGAGCTGCCCGGGGTGGGTCCCTACATCGCCGCGGCCATCCGCTGCTTCGCCCGCGAAGAGCCGGTGCTGCCCCGCGACGTGAACGTCAACCGGGTGCTCGCCCGCCGGTTCCCCAACGGGGTGGACATCACCGTCGACCCCTGGCGCAGCGGCCAGGCGCTGATGGAGTTCGGCCAGCGCGTCTGTCGAGCCCGCCCTGATTGTGCGGCCTGTCCGGTGCGGGAGGCATGCCCGGGGCGACTGGACCCCCACGGCGCGACGGCGCCCCCGCGGCGACAGAAGCCCTACCGGGGCAGCCTGCGCGAGCGCCGGGGCCGGCTGCTCGCCCGCCTGCTCCACGCCGGCGCGCTGGACCTCGACGGCCTCGACGCGGACGAGCGCGAGGCAGCGGCCACCCTCGTCGCCGACGGCCTGGCCCGGGCCCAGGGCGCGCGTCTGCACCCCCCCGCCTGACCGGTGGGTCGCCGGGGCCGTGGAGCGCCAGGGCTGCAGGACTCGTTGCCGACGGGGGCATCCTGAGGCTGAGCTTGAGCCTGAGAGTTGGTGCTAGAACCCCTGAACCGCCTGATGATGTGCCTCGTCGGCGTCCACCGGCTGCCGATGCCAACATGCGACCCGGGACCGACCACGAACGCGGGAGTCAGTTCATCCCACTCGGTCTTTGCGCCTCCCGCCGACGGCAGCCGGGACGCTCGGCCTCCCGGCTGCACGCTGGCGGCGCCGAGTCATTAGGGTCCGGACATGGCCGAGCCGATCACCGCCGAGCATGCCCGCCGCGAGGACCCCGCCTGGCGGCGCTGGGGGCCCTACCTGTCCGAGCGGGCCTGGGGAACGGTCCGGGAGGACTACTCCGCCGACGGGGACGCCTGGTCGTCCTTCCCCCACGATCAGGCGCGCTCGCGGGCCTACCGCTGGTCCGAGGACGGGCTGGGCGGGATCTGCGATGAGGATCAACACCTGTGCCTCGCCTTCGCCTTCTGGAACGGCGTCGACCCGATCCTCAAGGAGCGCATCTTCGGCCTCACCGGCGACCAGGGCAATCACGGCGAGGACGCCAAGGAGCTGTGGTGGTACCTCGACTCCACCCCGAGCCACTCGTGGATGCGCTGGCGCTACGTCTACCCCCAGGCCGCCTTCCCCTACGAGGACCTGCGGGCGACCAACGCCGCTCGGGACCGCACCCAGCCCGAGTACGAACTGCTCGACACGGGGATCTTCGCCGAGGACCGCTACTGGGAGGTGACCGTCGACTACGCCAAGGGCGCCCCTGAGGATCTCTGCCTGCGCGTGTCGGTGACCAACCGCGGTCCTGACGCCGCCGTGCTGCACCTGCTGCCCACGCTGTGGTTCCGCAACCGCTGGAGTTGGGATCCGGACGTGGCCCGGCCGCGGATCACCGCCACCTCCGGGGGCGGCCTCATGGCCGCCGACGCGGGACGGCCCACGATGGTCCTCACCCACGCCGGCCCGGCGGCAACCGCAGCACCGCGGTCACTGTTCTGTGACAACGAGACCAACCGCCGGCGCATCTTCCCCGATAGCCCCACCGCGGTGCCCTATCCCAAGGACGGCATCGCCGACCATGTGCTGTCGGGCGGCACCAGCCCCACCGTGAATCCACAGCTCACCGGCACGAAGGCGGCGCTGTGGTACACCCTCGCGGTCCCCGCGGGGGTCACCCAGGAGGTTCACCTGCGCCTCCGTGACACCTCGACCCTCGCCGCCGACCGTCCCGAGCTCGCGACGGTCCTCGCCCAGCGAGAGCAGGAGGCCGACGCCTTCTACGCCACTCTCGCCCCCGGGGCCGACCCGGATGAGCAGCGCATCCTGCGCCAGGCCCTGGCTGGGATGCTGTGGTCCAAGCAGTTCTACCACCTCGACGTGGCTCGCTGGCTCGACGGTGACCCCGGCCAGCCGGTGCCACCCGCGCAACGGCTGACCGGGCGCAACCACGGTTGGCGTCACCTGTCCAACCGCGACATCATCTCGATGCCCGACACATGGGAATACCCCTGGTACGCGGCATGGGATCTCGCCTTCCATGCCATCGCGCTGGCCCACGTCGACCCCGGCTTCGCTAAGGGTCAGCTGCGGCTGATCATGCGTGAGTGGTACATGCATCCTGCGGGCAAGCTGCCCGCCTACGAGTGGAATTTCGACGATGTGAACCCGCCGGTGCACGCGATCGCCACCCTCGCGGTGTTCGAAATCGACGGTGGCCGTGACCGTGAGTGGCTGGTGCGCATGTTTCACAAGCTGCTGCTGTCGTTCACGTGGTGGGCCAATGTCAAGGACCCGGAGGGCAACAACCTCTTCGGCGGCGGGTTCCTCGGCATGGACAACGTCGGCCCGTTTGACCGCTCGGCGCCGCTCCCCGACGGGCTCACCCTCGAACAGGCCGACGGCACCGGCTGGATGGCCCTGTACTGCCTCTCGATGCTCGAGATCGCGCTCGTGCTCGCCCGCCAGGACCGTGCCTATGAGGACGTCGCGGTGAAGTTCTTCGAGCACTTCGTGCTCATCGCCGAGGCGATCAACGCCCACGGCCTGTGGGACGAGGCCGATGGCTTCTACTACGACCGGGTGCGCCGTCCCGCCGACGGTGAGGCCTGGCCGGTGCGCGTGCGCTCGATGACCGGCCTCATCCCGCTGTGTGCCGTGGCAGCCGCCGACTCGGTCGACACCGCGCACCTGCACGAGTTCAACCGCCGCGTGGCCGACTACCTCCAGCGCCACCCCGAGGCTCGGGCCTTCGTGCGGCCCGCCGAGGACGGCAAGTCGATGCTCATGGCCCTTGTCGGCCATGACCGGCTCCCCCGGGTCATCGAGCGGATCGCCGACCCGGCGGAGTTCCTCTCCCCCCACGGCCTGCGGGCCCTGTCGGCCGCCTACCGCGGGCGCCCGTTCGAGTTCTGGATCGGCGGAGAGATGACCGCCAGCGTCGATTACGAGCCGGCCGAGTCGACGACGCCCCTGTTCGGCGGCAACTCCAACTGGCGGGGCCCCATCTGGTTCCCGGTGAACCACCTGGTCGTCGGCGCCCTGGGGCGCTACGCGAGCCGACTGGGCCCGGCGACCTTCGAGTACCCGCGCGGCAGCGGTCGCCGCTGCACCTTGGAGGAGATCCGCGCCGACCTCCAGGATCGGCTCATCGCGATCTTCCGCCGCGACGCCGACGGCCAGCGGCCCGTCCTGGCCAGCTACCCGGGGATGCCCGCCGCCTGGGCGGACAATGTGCCCTTCCACGAGTATTTCCACGGCGACACCGGCGCCGGCTTGGGCGCCTGCCACCAGACCGGCTGGACCGGGCTGGTCGCCGACCTGATCATCTCCGCCCACCGCGCTGGGTAGGTCTCCCCTCCGCGCGGCGACCGCCCCGGAGCGCGTCCGCAGCGAGGCCCCTCATGCCTCCGACGCTCGTCGACTCCGCCCCGCCGAAGGTCAGGATCCCCGGCTCGTCTCCTGAGCCGGTCGCCATCCGCCGCGCGTGGGCTCAGGCCCTGCGGAACCCAAGGGAGGCACCCCCAGGCGCCGATTCCCAGGCAGCCTGGGAGAATCGCCGCCATGACCGTCTCCAGCTTCCGTCCCGGCCTGCTCGAGGGCCAGGTGGCCGTCGTCTCAGGTGCCGGCTCCGGCATCGGCCGGGTCACCGCCCTGGAACTCGCCGATCTCGGCGCCCAGGTGTACATCTGCGGCCGTCGGCTCGAGCCGATCAAGGAGACCGCCGGGCTCGACCCCCACGGTCGCATCCACCCGATCCTGGCGGACATCCGCGAGGAGGATCAGGTCGATGCCCTGGTGAGCCGCGTGCTCGACGAGCACGCCAGGATCGACCTGCTCGTCAACAACGCCGGCGGTCAGTTCCTCGCCCCCGCCGAGGCGATCTCGCCCAAGGGCTTCCGCACGGTCATCCGCCTCAACGTCGAGGGCACCTGGCTGATGACCCACGCCGTGGCCACCCGGTCGATGATTCCCTCCGGGGGCGGCAAGGTCATCTCCATCACCCTCTCTCCGCACAACGGCCAGCCGGGCATGGCGCACTCGTCGGCCGCCCGGGCCGCGGTGGAGAACCTCATGCGCGTGCTCTCCATCGAGTGGGCCCGGTTCAACATCAAGCTCAACGCGGTGGCCGCCGGCCAGATCGGCACGGAGGTCTTCCACACCAAGTATCCGCAGGAGGTCGTCGCGGCGATGTCGGCGTCGGTGCCCCTCGGACGCGTGGGCACGCCGGAGGAGATCGCCGGCGCGGTGGTGTACCTCGCCTCACCGGTGGGCGATTTCGTCTCCGGCACCGTGCTCACCGTCGACGGTGCCCGCGACGACTGGATGGGTCCCTTCCCGCCCGCCGAGATGGCCAGCTCCGAGGGCGCGATCATCGCCGAGCAGCGCAAGGTCAAGGACTGAACGCCAGCCGGTAGCTCCTGACTTCCGGGCGGCGAGAGCGTAGCCTGCACGTGAGTCATGGAAGCTGCGGCATCTCCGGTCACACCAACGCGGGTGCGTCGCCCCGCCGCGCTGTTGCGTGCGCTGGGCGACGAGCGTCTGGCTGCCCTGATCGCCGAGGGCGACGACCGGGCCTTCGAGGTGCTCTATCTGCGCCATCACACCGGGCTGGAGCGCTACTGCCGCTCCCTGGTGCGCAGCGAGGCCGACACCCAGGATGCCCTGCAGAACGCGCTCACCAAGGCGCTGCTGGCGCTGCGCGCCCAGCAGCGCAACGCCCCGGTGAAGCCCTGGCTTTTTCGGATCGTGCACAACGAGGCGATCTCGCTGCTGCGCCGGCGGCGTCCGGAGCGCGAGCTCTCCCCCGACGCGGATCTGGAGGCGCTGCTGGGCAGTGCGCCGCCCGCTCACCAGCAGGCGGAGGAGCGAGCACGCCTGGCCCTTCTGCTCGCCGATCTCGACACGCTGGCCGAACGCCAGCGCTCGGCGTTGATCCTGCGCGAGCTCGGCGGCTTCAGCCATCAGGAGCTGGCCCAGACGCTGGAGATCAGCGTCGGCGTGGCCAAGCAGACCCTCCTGGAGGCTCGCCGCGCCCTCGCCGAGCGGGAGGAGGGCCGAAGCATGTCCTGTGAGGAGATCCAGCGCATGATCTCCGACGGTGATCGGCGCGTCCTGCGCGGACGGCGCATCTCCAGCCACCTCGACGACTGCGGCAGCTGCGCGGCCTTCGCCGCGGCGATCCCCGCGCGCCGCAGGGATCTCCACGTGATCGCACCGGCCCTGCCCGCCGCGGCGGTGGCCGGTCCGCTGCTCGCCGCCCTCGGGCGCGCCGGGGGCGGGTCCGGGGCCGCTGGAGGCACCGTCGCCGGAGCGGGCGGAGCGGGCGCTACGGCCAAGCTCGGCCTGGGCACCATGCTGTCCGTCAAGGGGCTGGGCGGGGGTGCCGCGCTGCTCGCCGCGGCGGCCGGCACGGCCGGGGTCATCCACGCCGTCGACAGCCATCACCAGCGTGGCACCGTTCCCCACGTGGGGTCGGCGCCGGCGACGCACGCCCCAGGGGGGCGCCTGGCCGGGTCCCGCGCGCGCGCGGGTACCCAGCTGACGTTCTCGGGCCGACGGACGGTTGCGGGGACCCGGGCGCTCGGCACCCGAGATCACACCCTCCCGACGCCGGGACACCCGCGGACCACCGCCACCCATCCGGTCGGTCAATCCGCGTTCTCGTCAACGACGTCGGCGGCCGGGAGCTCGACCCACGCGAGGGACAGGAGCCGCACCGGCCACACGCATGCGCCCGGGCTCGCGGTGACGCACGGTGCCAGCTCGGGCGCCCTGGGCCATCCGAAGACCGGCACCGGCCACACCCACACCACGGGCGGCGCCGGCCATTTCGGGACGCCCCCGCAGCCGGGGGCGACCGGACGCACGCCCGGCTCGAGCGGCCGCGGTCGTTCGGGAGCCTCAGGATCCCAGGGCCACGGGCGGAGTACGGGCAGCCAGAGCCAGGACGGGTCCTCGAGCCTCTCCGGGGCCAGCACCCGGTCCTCCGGCGGGACGACGACCACCGCCGGCGCACCCACGACCACGACGGGCACCCCCGGCACGGCGTCAGGCGCGGGCTCGGGCACCTCGACCACCGCGGACGCCAGCTCGACCACGACGACCCCGCACATCGTGGGGCCCGGCCATGGGGCCGGGCCGACCAAGCTGGGCCATCTGATCAGCCACCTCGAGCTCTGAGGCCCTGATCCGGACCTCTGGGGGCTCCCAGGCTCCCCGAGAGTGTCCAGGCGCTCTGTAGCTCCTGACGGTCGCTGACGACATAGGTCTCAAAGGCGGACGGGCCGCCCTGGCCGTCGTTCCTCAAAGTCACCCAGGAGTCAACACGTATGAAGCTCTCCCACAAGTTCGCAAGCGCCGGCGCCGCACTCGTCATCGGGGTCGCCCCCGCGGCCGCACTCGCCCACGGCCACGGCGGCGGCCACTTCCCCAAGGGCGCCACGACCGACACGAGCGCCGCATCCACCGGCACCACGTCGACCGATACGAACGCGACGGGCACGACCTCGACCGACACGACCGCGACGGGCACGACGGCAACCGACACGACCACGACAAGCACGACCCCGACCGGCACCAACGCTCACGGCTACTGGGTGCGCGAGAAGGTCTACTACTTCTTCCACGGGCACCGGCACTTCCGCTTCCGCTGGGTCTTCGTCGAGGGCGTGCGTCCGCACCCGACCCACCCGGGCATGCCGACGACCACGACCGGCACCACGACCACGCCGACGAGCACGACCGGCACGACGACCACCGCGACTCCGACGACGACCACCGCGACTCCGACGACGACCACGGGCACCACGTCGACCGCCACCACGACGAGCACGACCACCACCACCGGCTGAGCTGATGTACGCCGGGCCCTGCGGGGGCCCGGCGTTGCACACCTCACGCCGGCGCGGGGCACGCAGCTGCCCGACCCTGACGCGCAAGTGACCAACCTGCGCGCCGGGAGCGCGTTCTCCCATGCATCGGGCAGCGCCAAGCGCTACCTGGCGAAGTGAGCCGCGCCTGTCCCCCGGCACGGCTGGATGTCGAGGGGGTCCCGAATCGAGACGGGGCCCCCTCCTCCTCCCACCCCCTTGGGCCCCCACTACGGCCGCGGTGCCTTCTGCGTCCAGCCTCACATTCGGATCCGTGAGCTCGCGTCACAGTGAGACCCATGACCACCCTGGTTGCCGTCATCCTCCTGGCCGTCGCCCTCGCCCTCATCTTCGGCGCGGGTTTCCGCGTCTCCGCCCGCGAGGACGAGACCGTGAGCCGCCTCGTCCCGGGCCAGGTCGAGTCCGAGCTGCTGCGCCGACCGCTGCGCTCCCGACAGGGCTGACCCCAACGAATGCTCGGGCTGAGTCCGAGTCAGCGTCGGGACCCCGGCTCAGCCGCCGCCACGGCGCGTGAGATCCGTCACGCCCGGACGATCCTCGGCGCCGCCACCCGCCACCTGCGACCCTCGGGAGGTGCTGACGCTGTCGCCAGGGATGTCCCCGCATGCAAGGTCTCCCCCGGCGGGGCGACCGCCGGCACGAGCCCACGAGGGCGCGCCGACGGCAAGCCCTGGGGCTACAGGGGATCGCACCCACGCCGCTTTAGGCGCTCTTGAGAGATAAGGTGATGAGGAACGATCAGCCCACCCGCCCGTAGGAAAAGGCCTAGATGAGCGCAACCCAAGAAGCCGTTAAGCCCGCTCCGGCGTACGGCGCCCCCCGAAAGCTCGGCGACACCGCACGACGCGACCGCTGGTGGATCGGACCGTTCTTCACGGTCGCGAGCCTCAGCCTCTTCGGCGTCTATGTGTTGTTCCGAGTGATCGCCACGACGAAGTACCCGTCGATCACCGACGGAGGCACTGCCTACCTGGATTCCCCGGTGTTCTCACCGGACCTGCCGAGCATCTTCGGCTTCAAGACCAGCCTGCCCTGGGCATTCCTGGTCCTGTGGGCCCCCCTCGGCCTGCGCACCACCTGTTACTACTACCGCAAGGCGTACTACCGCTCCTTCTTCCTGGCGCCGCCCTCCTGCGCGGTAGCTGGCGCGGCACGCCGCAAGTACACGGGGGAGACCCGCTTTCCCCTGATCTTCCAGAATGCCCACCGCTACATGTGGTACGCCGCAGTGGTGGTCATGGGCTTCCTCTGGTTCGACGCCTTCCGCGGACTCTTCTACACCGTCGGCGGGACCACCAAGTTCGGGGTCTCCGTCGGGTCCGCCATCATGTTCGTCAACGTGATCGCGCTGTCTGCATTCACCTTCGGATGCAACTCCTGGCGACACATCATCGGCGGCAAGCTCAACTGCTTCGACTGCAGCACCTCCGCGAAGGTGCGTCACAAGGGTTGGCTCGGCGTCACCAAGCTCAACGTCAACCACATGCAGTGGGCTTGGATCTCTCTGTTCACCGTCTGGGGCACCGACCTCTACATCTGGCTCGCCAGCTCCGGCGTCTTCACCGATCCCCACCACATTTTCTAGACAAGAAAAGCCATGTCTGAGATTCAGAAGTACGACTACGACGTCATCGTCATCGGCTCGGGCGGCTCGGGCCTGCGCGCGGCGATCGCCTCGGCCGAGGCCGGGGCCCGTACAGCGGTGGTCTGCAAGTCGCTCCTCGGAAAGGCCCACACGGTCATGGCCGAGGGCGGTATGGCCGCCTCCCTGGGCAACATCGCTCCCGAGGACAACTGGAGCACGCACTTCCAGGACACCATGTTCGGCGGCAAGTACCTCAACAACTGGCGCATGGCCGAGCTGCATGCCCGTGAGGTGCCGGACCGGGCCCGGGAACTGGAGCGCTGGGGCGCGATCTTTGACCGCACCCCCGAGAAGAAGATGGACCAGCGCGCCTTCGGTGGTCACACCTACAAGCGTCTCGTCCACATCGGCGACCGCACCGGCCTCGAGCTGATCCGGACGCTGCAGGACAAGACGATCCACTCCGGGGTCGACGTCTTCATGGAGACGACGGTGACCACCCTGATCAAGGACGGCGAGCGGGTCGTGGGCTGCTTCGGCTTCCGTCGCCCGACCGGTGAGTACGTCGCCTTCTCCTCCCGCGCGCTCGTGCTCGCTACCGGCGGGTCTGGCCGCATCTACAAGGTCACCTCCAACTCCCAGGACTGCACCGGCGACGGCTACGGCCTGGCCTATGACGCCGGCGCCCAGCTCGTCGACATGGAGTTCATCCAGTTCCACCCGACCGGAATGGTCTACCCCCCCGGCGTCGAGGGTCTGCTGGTCACCGAGGCGGTGCGTGGTGAGGGCGGACGGCTCTTCAACGCCAAGGGCGAGCGGTTCATGGAGCACTACGACCCCAAGCGGATGGAGCTCTCCACCCGTGACGTCGTCGCCCGCTCGATCTACACCGAGGTGAAGGAGGGTCGGGGTTCCCCACACGGCGGTGCCTTCCTCGACGTCACCCACCTCGATCCCGCCTACGTGATGAAGCGGCTGCCGTCGATGTACGAGCAGTTCAAGGAGCTCGCCGGCGTCGACATCACCAAGGAGCCGATGCAGGTCGGCCCGACCTGCCACTACTTCATGGGCGGGATCAAGGTCGACGCCGACACCGGCCAGACCCGCGTCCCGGGCCTGTTCGCCACCGGTGAGGCCACCGGCGGCATGAACGGGGCCAACCGCCTGGGCGGCAACTCCCTCGGCGACCTGCTCGTCTTCGGTCGTCGTGCCGGCATCGGCGCGGCGGAGGAGGCCAACCGCTTCGGGCCGGTCATTCTGCCCGATGACGCGGTCCAGGAGGCCTTCCGCAAGGCGGAGGCCGACATCACGGGCAGCGGGACCGACACACCCGAGAACCCCTTCAAGCTCCACAAGGAGCTGCAGAAGGCGATGGGCGACGGCGTCGGTATCTTCCGCGAGAAGGAGGGTCTCGAGGCCTCGGTCGCCAAGGTCGAGGAGCTCTACGAGCGTGCGCGGAGCGCCCGCTCGCCCTCACCGCGTCGGGACTACAACCCGGGCTGGCAGCTGTGTGAGGAGATCCGCAACATGGCCATCGTCTCCCTGATGGTCGCCCGGGGTGCGCTTCTGCGCGAGGAGAGCCGCGGCGGTCACAGCCGCCTCGATCACCCGGGGTACGACGAATACTGGGCCGGCCACAACATCCTCCAGGATGGCGAGGGTGCGGACCTCAACCTCGAGCCGGTTCCCGTCCTCAAGAAGGACGACCTCTCCGAGCTCGTCGAAGCCCGCAAGACCCAGGAGGCCGCGGCATGAGTGAACACGCCCAGGAGATGAAGGGCGGTCCCCGCACCTTCAAGATCTGGCGCGGGGACGAGGCCGGCGGCGAGCTGGTCACCTACGAGCTCGAGACCGAGCCGGGAATGGTCGTGCTCGACGCCGTGCTGGAGATCCAGCGCGAGCAGGAGCCCGACCTCGCGGTGCGCTGGAACTGCAAGGCCGCCAAGTGCGGATCCTGCTCGGCCGAGGTCAACGGCCGCCCGTCGCTGATGTGCAAGACCCGCCTGGACCACCTGCCGGCCGATGCGCCGATCCAGGTGGAGCCCATGCGGGCCTTCCCGCCCATCCGCGATCTCGTCACCGACGTGTCCTGGAACTACGAGGTGAACAAGAAGATCCCGCCCTTCACCCCGCGTGAGGGTCTCGGGGACGAGTTCCTCATGGGCCAGGAGGATGTCGACCGCATGAGCGAGTTCCGCAAGTGCATCGAGTGCTTCATGTGCCAGGACGTCTGCCACATCCTGCGCGACCACCGGATGCACAACAAGTACTACGGGCCGCGGTTCATGATCCGGCTCGCGTCCCTGGACATGCATCCGCTGGACGGCCTCGACCGCATTGACATGATCGCTGACGACGCCGGCATCGGCCTCTGCAACATCACCAAGTGCTGCACCGAGGTCTGCCCCGAGGGCATCCACATCACCGACAACGCGATCATCCCGCTCAAGGAGCGCGTCGTCGACGAACGCTATGACCCTCTGCTGAAGATCTTCAAGCGGAACAAGAGCCGGGACGGCCGCAAGAAGGTCTGAGGCGTCCTGAGCGACAGCATCTCCAGCAGGGCTCCGACGGGGTCCGGACACGAACGTCCGGGCCCCGTCGGCCGTTTCGCCCCCTCCCCCACCGGACCGCCGCTGCGGGGTCGCCGCGTCCAGTTGGGAAAAAGCCGCAGCTTGGTTCCAACCTTCGCCACGCCCATGCGTTCTGGGGTCTGAGCGTGTCGAAGACGGATGCGCGCGGTCTCACCACAGGAGGGAAGCGACCATGCCAGAACCCCACCACGCCAACCCGGGCCAGGACGAGCTCGAGCGTCTGCGCCGCCGCCGCCGCGAGCGTGAGCGCCGCCGGAGAATCGTCAACGGTCTGCCCATGGTCCGCCGTCTGGCCGCCGCGCACGCCGAGCTCCGCGGGCAGACCGGTTCCGGTGACGGCCGGGCCTTCGACCGCGCCCTGGTCGCGCTCGTAGGGGTTGCCGCGAACCCGGACGCCGAGGCGCTCGAGACCCGTTTCGGCGCGGTTGCCGAGGCGGCGATCCGGACCGCCCTGGCGCGACGGGAGGCGCCCGACGCGGCCACCCTCGCCGCCGCCCGGGCTGAGGTCGAGGCAGCAGTGGCCAGCCAAGAGCGCGTCCGTCACCTCGCGACCTTCCTGGCCGTGCCGGTGGAGGCACTTGTCGGCGGGCTCGTCGACGCAAGCGCATCGATGCCCGGGCTGGACGGGTACCGGTCACTCAGCGGGGGCCGCCTGACGGGCGCGGCCTGACGAGGCCGGGGGCCGTGCGCGCCCCCCTCTGATGGAGTTCTTCGGCTCAGCGCCCGACCGAACCACTAACCTTGAGGGCAATTCAATCCTTCTCAGGAGCCGCAGACACAGATGCCTACCTATGAACAACTAGGTTTCGGACAAGGCGCCGCCCTCACCGGTGACCGCGCCCGCTCCGTCTTCGGTCACGTGATGGGCCTCGTCGCCTGCACGCTCGGTTTCGCCGCGGCGGGTGCCTACCTCGCCCGGGACATGAAGACCGGCGGGTTCGTCTTTTTCCTGCTGGAGATCGCCTGCATTTTCGGCCTGCAGGCCGCCGCCGCCCGAGGCCGTGAGAACCTGGCCACAACGCTGCTGTTCGGGCTCGGCCTGTTCGCTGGGATGTTCGTCTCCCCTCTGGTCGTCTACTACGCCCACTCCAACCCAGGTGTCGTCTACCAGGCGGCCGGCTCCACGGCCCTGTTCACCGGCGCGGTCGGCGCCTACGGGTACACCACCCGGCGGGACCTCAGCGGGGCGGCCCGCATGGCCTTCTTCGGGCTTCTCGGCGTGCTTCTGTTCGGGCTCGTCGCCGTCTTCGTGGCGATCCCGCACGCAAACATCATCTACAGCGTGATCGTGCTGGCGGTGTTCACGGTCTTCACCGCCTTCGACTTCCAGCGGCTGAAGGCGAATCCCAGCTACCAGGTCGCTCCGCTCATCGCAGCCTCCATCTTCCTGGACATCTTCAACGTGTTCATCGTGATGCTGAGCCTGTTCGGCGGGGGCAACCGGCGCTAGCCGGCCGACACTGCACTCCGCGGTGAAGCACAGGGCGGCGCTCGGCGCCGCCCTTCTGCTGGGCGCAGGCCTGGCAATCGGTGCCTGCGCGGGAGGCCAGGACACGACGACTGCCGCCTCGGCCCTCACCGGAACCGGCACCACGACGACGGTGAGCACGGCGACCATCACCGTCGTCGGCACGACGCCCGCCGGGCTCACCGTGAGCCAGACGGTGACCCACGTCGACCTCCCGTCTCCCGGCCCCCACGGCGTCGCCCTGGAGACCGGGCCGCCCCTGGGTGCGGTGAGCACGACGCTCACCGGCCTCAGCGTCGACGACATCGAGTGCGACCGGATCGACCAGCTCGCCTACCGCACCTACGTCCACCTCCAGGTGACGGTGCGCGGACACCGGCGCGCCCTGCCCGGCGGCATCGGGTTGGTCGAGCCGCACCCCTCCGTCGCCTCGGACAACACGACCACGACGTACAGCCAGACCCTGTGCAGTTACTGGCTTTCGACCAGCGCGGCCAACGGGGTCATCCGCGTCCAGTCACCGGTGCCCGCGCGCTTCACGCTCGGGGAGTTCTTCGACGTCTGGGGCCAGCCGCTCTCCCGGAACCGGGTGGCCGGAGCCCGGGGCCCTGTCCGCGCCTTCGTGAACGGGCGGCGCTGGACCGCCAGCCCTCGGACCATCCCCCTGCGTGAGCATGAAGAGATCGGTCTGGCCGTGGGTCGACCCGTGCCGCGCTTCCGTGCCATCGACTGGTCCAACACGGGGCTGTGAGCAGCGCCGTCATCGTCTCCTACGACGGGACGCCCAACGACGACGACGCGCTCGTGCTCGGACGCGCGCTGAGCCGCGAGGGTGCCGGCCTGGCGCTCGCCTACGTCCGTCACTCGCGGGAGATCGACCCGCGGCGGGAGGAGCTCGCCCGCCACGACGCCGAACGGCGTCTGCGCGCGGGGATCGACCTGATTGGCGACGCGGCCGTGACCGCCCACGTGCTCTACAGCGCCGCGACCGCCGACGGCCTCCAGGAGCTCGCCGCCGCCCAGGACGCCCGGGTTCTCGTCTTCGGTTCGGACTACCGCACCGCACCCGGCCGGGCCGAGCCGCCCAACACCGCCCAGCGCCTGCTGGAGGGCAGCCCCCGGGCGATCGCCATCGCGCGGGCGGGCCTGCGCCTGCGGCCCGAGGAGCCCCTGGTCACCGTGGCAGGCGCCAACCCCGCCGACGACCCCGCCGTCGAGGCGACGGTCGCGGCCCTGAGCGCCCGGCTGAGCCTCATCCGCACCGAGGCGGCCGCCGGGGCCGACCTCATCGTCGTGGGCTCACGGCCCGGGGTGGGCGCGGGCCGCGTCGCCCTCAGTGGCGCGGCCCGCGGAGCGCTGAGCACCGCCCGCGGCTCGGTGCTCGTGCTCGCCCGCGAGCGACCCCTTACGCTCTAGTCGCCATGCCGGGAGCAATGCCCCAGAACCACGCCCGGATCCTGCGTGAGCAGCGCCCCCTGAGCCGGCGGGCCAAGCGAGGCTGGGGGCTTGCCGCCGTGCTCGTGCTCGCCGGGACCCTGGCGGCGATCCTGTTCACCTCCGGTACCCCGAACCGTCCCGGCTGCATCGACACCTATCTGCCCGGGGTCATCGGCGCCCAGACCTTCGACGAGTGCGGGGCCGCGGCCCGCCAGACCTGCGCGAGCGTGCGCGAGAACCAGCGCGAGTACGGAACCGCCGGGGTGTTGATCATCGCCCAGGCCTGCCGGGCGCACCGCTTCCCGGTCGGCTGAGACCCGGACGGCCGCGCGCCGCCGGGCGAGGCACCGCCCCCGCCATGGGCGGTCCCACAGACCGCCCCCCGGCAGACCGTTCCCCGGCAGACCGCCCACCCCGGCTACCAACCTCAGGCCAGTTGGCCAAAGTGCGCTGTCCATGTGGACATGGCCGTATGTCGAAGCGCCCTCTCCCTTCCTTGGACGGGCGTATATGGCCCACGTGCGGGCACTCGGGGAACCTCTGGACGTGCCCCTATGTGGGGGTTCTGACGCGCAGCGCGCGCAACGTCAACCCACCCCCTCCGACCGGGAGGGCAAGGAGATCCATGACCATTAGTAACTACGCGGGGACGTGGCTGAACGGCGGGGATACCGCCTGGCAGATCACCGCCGCGACGCTCGTCGGACTGATGAGCATTCCGGGACTGGCCGTCCTGTATGGCGGTGTCATGCAGAAGCGCTGGTCGATCAACTCGATGATGCTCACCTTCGCCGGCTTCTCGACCGTGGTGATCGTGTGGGTGCTCTACGCCTACAACATGGGCTTCGGCCACTCCTGGACGGGCAACGGCACCGGCTTCTTCCACAACTTCATCGGAACACCGGGCCCGGTGCTCAGCCCGGGGAAGGAGCAGAACCAGGGCATCATCCCGACCAACGCCTTCGCAGCCACCGGATTCCCCAGTTCTGCGCTGGTCTACTTCCAGCTCGTCTTCGCCGCCATCACCCCGCTGCTGATGCTCGGCTCGGTGCTGGGCCGGATCTCCTTCAAGGCGTGGATCCCCTTCACCGCCCTGTGGTGTTCGATCGTCTACACGGTCGACGCGTTCCTCATCTGGGGCGGCGGCTTCTTCGCCCAGAAGGGTGCCCTGGACTTCTCCGGTGGCTACGTCATCCACCTGTCCGCCGGTGTTTCGGGCTTCATCCTCGCGGCGGTCATCGGGCCCCGGCTCGAGCGTGACCGTGAGATCGACGCCCCGAACAACGTCGCGATGGTCGCGGTCGGCGCCGGCCTGCTGTGGATGGGCTGGAACGGCTTCAACGGCGGTGACCCGTACACCGCCAACGCCTCCGCCGCCGCCGCGGTCCTCAACACGAACGTCTGCACCGCCGTCGCCCTGATGATCTGGGTCGGCTGGGACTACCTCACCGGCCGCAAGCCGAGCCTGCTCGGCGCGATCAACGGCATGATCACGGGGCTGGTGGCCATCACCCCGGCCGCCGGCTACGTGAACGGCTGGGGGGCGATCGCGCTCGGGGTCATCGCCTCGACGCTCGTCTACTTCGCCCTGAACTACCTCAGCCGGGTACGACCGTTCCGGAACGTCGACGACACACTCGGGGTGATCTACACCCACGGCATCGCCGGCTTCGCCGGGGGTCTGCTCACCGGCATCTTCGCCGATCCGAACATGGCGGTGAACTACGTGGTCCACAAGGTCGGCAAGAAGACGATCTACACCGCCCACGGCTCCGCGCCGGGCCTCATCCACGGCTCCGGGCACCTGTTGCTGTGGCAGCTGATCGCCGGCCTGTGGGTGATCGCCTGGTCCGGGGTGGCGACCTTCGTGATCGCCAAGCTCGTCAACCTGGTCATCCCGCTGCGGATGTCCCAGGAGAACATGGAGATCGGTGACGTCGCCGAGCACGGTCACGAGGTCTACCCCTCCGACGTGCCCTCCCTCGGCTACCCGGGCACGATCGCCGCGGAGCCGGCCAAGGCATGATCCCACCGGGCGTCCTGGTCCACCCTCACCGGTCCTCTCAGCGGCGTGGCGCGCGCCCGAGCCGCTGAGTCAGGCGCCCCCGGTCCCGGTCTGGGGGGAGCGGCGAACGTCGCTCCCCCCACCGACCCGCTGGCCCTCGTCCAGGCGGCGGTGGCCGGGCATGACCTCACCGCCCTGGCCCGTCAGACCGCCGAGGGCTCCGGCCACGGAGTCGCCGTGGTCGTCCCCTCCCGGGGCGAGCCGGTGTTCTGGCCCGAGTCGGCCGCCCACCCCAGCCGGATCGAGTCGCTGGGTAGCCTCGCCGGCCGCCTCGCCGACGGCGCGGAGATCCCGCGCCCCGACGGCGTCTCTGGACTCGTCGCGGTGACCATCGCCAGCGAGGTCGTCGGTGTCGTCACCGCGCTCGGCCCCGGCCCGGCCGACCGTCCCCTCCAGGCCTGGCTCGAGGCCGCCGCGACGGCGGTCGCCGTGAGCATCCTCATGCACGAGGACCGCCGCTCCGACGCGCCTCGCGGCTTCCTCGAGCTGCTCGAACTCCAGCGACCGCTCGAGGTCGCTGCCGTGCTCCAGGGAGGACGGCGCCTCGGCCTCGACCTCACCTACGGCGCGATCGGCCTGTGCGCCCTGGCCGACACCCCCGTCGAGGCGATGCTCGAGACCCTGCCCAGGGGCCCCCTGCTCGCCCCTGCTGGCGCCGGGCGGCTGCTCGGCCTCATCCCGCTCGACCTCGAGGGAGCCGAGCCGCTCGCCGATGAAGTCGTCGCCCGCCTGCGCGAGTCCGGGGCGATCGCCGCGCGGTCCACCCCCCGTGCCGGAGCCGACGGCGTCCAGGACGCCGTCCTGGAGGCGGCCGTACTCGCCGAGCTGGGCCTCAGCAGCGTCCCGCGGCCGGGCGCCGAGGCCGAGGAGGAGACCTACCGCCTCCTTGTCGGCGTGCTGCTGCGGGCCCCCCTCGAGCTGGCCCGCCTGCGGGCGGGCAGCGTCGGGGAGCTCCAGCGCTACGACAGCCTCCACGACACGGATCTGGTGGCCACCCTTGCGGCCTTCCTCGCCCACCACGGCTCGACGACCGAGACCGCCGAAGCCATGTCGCTGCACCGTCACACGGTCGGCTACCGGCTCGCCCGTGTCCAGGAGGTCGCCGGTCTCTCCCCGTATGACTCCGATGGCCGCGAGCGGCTGTCCCTGGGTCTCAAGGCCGACCGCCTCCTCGCCGCCGAACGACGCCGGATCGCCCGCGGCCGTTCCGCCTGAGCGGTCAGCCCCCGAGCAGCCCGATATTCTCTGCGGTGTGTCACTGCTCGCCGACCACACCGAGGAACTGCAGGGCCTGAGCCGTACCGAGGTGCTGCGCGCCTCGCCGCGGATGTTCCGCTGGCCCTGGCTGGACAAGCTCTCACGCGTCCACCCCGCCGTGCCGCCGGTGCTCTTTGGCCCGGCCATCATCGCCATGTTCGTCATCGGGCTGGCCAACGGGAGTGGTGCGATGACCGTCGTCTGGGCGCTCGGCGGCTACCTCTTCTGGACGCTCACCGAGTACTGGCTGCACCGGATCGTCTTCCACTTCGAACCTGACCAGGGCCTCGGCCGCGACCTGCACTGGGTCATCCACGGGGTCCACCACGACCACCCGAACGACCCCATGCGACTGGTTATGCCCCCGTCGGTCTCGGTGCCGTTGGCGGCGGTGTTCAGCTTCGTCTTCTACCTCGTCCTCGGCGCCCCGGCCTTCTGGATCTTCGGCTCCACGTTCCTCGCCGGATACCTCGCCTACGACATGCTGCATTACCACATGCACCATCATCGGGCAACGACCTGGCTCGGCAAGCGCCTGCGCGAACTGCATATGCGCCACCATTTCCAGGACCATGACGCTGGCTACGGGGTCTCCGCCCCGTTCTGGGATCACGTCTTCGGGACCGCGCCGGGCCGGCGTCACTAAACTCGACCGCTCCGTCCGGCTCCGCCGGGGCGGAGGACGTTCACATCTGGAGAGGTGGCCGAGTGGCTGAAGGCGCTCGCCTGCTAAGCGAGTATGGGGTTTATAGCTCCATCGGGAGTTCGAATCTCCTCCTCTCCGCCTGCTGACCGCGCCGGTATCGCCGCCCCGTGAGGGCGGCGGCCGGCGTGGTCGAATTCTGTCGGGGGCTAAGGCTCAGCAGGCTTGGGCCGCGGCCCGAACCGCTCAGCTCTGCGCGAGCGCGGCCTTGATCGCCTCGACGACCTCGGGATCCTCCGGCTTGGTCGTCGTGCCGAAGCGCTTGATCAGCTTGCCGTCTTTGTCGACGAGGTACTTGGCGAAGTTCCAGTTCGGCGGGGCGGAGTTCGGCTGGGTGGTGAGGTCGCGCCAGAGCGGGTCGGGGTCGGCCCGGACGCTTGTGGGCTGGGTGAGCGGGAAGGTGACGCCGTAGTTCTTCTCGCAGAAGGCCCCGACCTCCTCGGCGGTGTCGTACTCCTGGTCGGCGAAATCTCCGGACGGGGAGCCGAGGATCTGCAGGCCCTGGTCCCGGTAGGTCTCATAGAGCTGCTGCAGGCCCTTGTACTGCGGGGTGAAGCCGCACTTCGACGCGGTGTTGACGATCAGCGTCGGGTGGCCGCGCAGCGTGTTGAGATCGAGCTCGGACCCGTCCAGCAGGGTCACGGTGTGGTCGTAGAGATCGGTCGCCGAGGCCTGCTTGGGCGCGCGCTTGAGGTACATCCGGGCGGTGGAGAGCAGCGAACTCACGGGGATCGGTGTCCTTTGTCGGGGGGAGTACAGAAAGCCTACGTTTCTGTACGCAGCGGCGCGACAGGTGGATGCCCACCCGGAGGGCAGCGGCGACGACCTGATCTCACGATGACTACCATGAGCGCCTCCGCCGTTCCCCCGGAGGGGTGGCAGAGCGGTTGAATGCACCGGTCTTGAAAACCGGCATGGGTTCGCGCCCATCGCGGGTTCGAATCCCGCCCCCTCCGTGAAGCGCCCGGCGGCCGCCGCGTGGCCCCCGTCACAGGACCCTGGCCGCGCGGAACGCTCTGCCATCGTGATGACGCATGACCGGATTGACGCGCTGGGTCCTCGCGCACCGCCGCCTCGTCGTGATTTCCTGGCTCGTGCTCACCCTTGCGGGCATCGCCACCGTCGGGCAGGCGACCAAATCCTTCTCCAAGACGTTTGGGGCCCCCGGCCGCGAGGGCTATGAGACCAACCAGCGGATCCTCGCCCACTTCGGGGCCGGCGGCTCCAGCGCGCCCGTGCTCGCGGTGGTCACCCTCCCGGCGGGCCATTCGATCCGTAGCAGCGCGGCTCGGGCGGGTCTGGCCCGAGTGAGCGCCGAGCTCTCGCGGGCGCTGCCGGGGTCCCGGATCGCTTCCTATGCAAGCACCCGCAACCGCGCCTTCGTCTCCGCCGACGAGCGCACCACCTTCGTGCTCGACTATCCGCGGCCGGTCCCCGGCGAAAGCTTCAACCAGAACACCCAGGCGCCCAGAACGGCGACCGCGGCACTCGCCGGCGCGCGAATCGAGGGCGCTCCCGTGCGGGTCACCGGGGTCGACGCGCTCCAGAGCCAAACCGGGGGCGGCGGGGGCCCTGGCGTGTTCGTGGAGAGCATCTTCGGCGGGCTCGGGGCCCTCGCGGTGCTCGCCTTCGTGTTCGCCTCGCTGCTCGCCTTTGTGCCGATCCTCATGGCGGTGGTATCGATCTTCACCACCTTTCTCGTCCTCTACGGGGTCTCGCAGGCCCTGAGCATCTCCTTCATCGTTGAGTTTCTCGTCGGGCTCATCGGCCTCGGCGTGGCCATCGACTACTCCCTCATCGTCGTCGTGCGCTGGCGCGAGGAGCGCGCCGCCGGGGCCGGGGACGAGGAGGCGATCATCCGGGCCATGATGACGGCCGGCCGAGCCGTTGTTTTCAGCGGCACAACGGTGGCCATCGGCCTGCTCGCCCTCGTCGTGCTGCCCCTGCCGTTCCTGCGCTCGATGGGCTTTGCCGGAATGCTCATCCCGCTCATCTCGGTGCTCGTGGCCGTCACCCTGCTCCCCCTGGTCCTTCTGCGCTTCGGCCAGCGTCTGGACTGGCCGCACCGACGAAGCGACGAGCAGGCCAGCCGGTGCTGGCTCGGCTGGGGCCGGGCCGTGGTCCGCTTCCGCTGGCCGATCGCCGCAGGCGCCGTGGCGCTGCTGGTGGCCCTGCTCGTCGCCGCCACCACCCTGAATCCCGGGACCTCCAACGTCGACACGCTGGCCGGCAGCGGCGCGGCACACACCGGTCTGCGCCAACTCGAGCGCTCGGGCATCGGCGCGGGTGTCCTGCAGCCGATCGAGGTGCTCAGCCACCGCGGCGCGGCCGGAGCCGACGCCGTGGCCCACGCCCTGGCGCACGTACCCGGTCTGCAAGGCGCGGTCGCCCCCGGCGGCCCGGGCTGGCAACGGGGGCCCCTGGCGGTGAGCGACGCCTTCACCCATGCCGACAACGCGACCCCGGCCGGGGCGGCCGCGCTGGATCGCGCGATTGCCGCCGCCCACGCGGTCGGCCCGGGAGTCGCCGTCGGCGGGGCCGGATCCGAGAACAAGGGCTTCGTCGCAGCCGTCTACGGGAGCTTCCCCGAGATGGTCGCGCTCATTGCGGTGCTCTCCTTCCTGCTGCTGGCCCGCGCCTTCCGCTCTCTCGTCCTCCCGCTCAAGGCCGTGCTGTTGAACGTCGTCTCGGTCGGCGCGGCCTGGGGGGTGATCACGCTCGTGTGGCAGGAGGGCCATGGCTCGAACCTGCTCTACGGGATCGGTGCCCTGCACGCGATCACCTCATGGATCCCGCTGATGATCTTTGCGTTCCTCTTCGGCCTGTCCATGGACTACGAAGTGTTCATCCTCTCGCGCATCCGCGAGGAGTACGACCGCGGCGGCTCCACGGACGGCGCGGTAGTGGACGGCCTGGGCCGGACCGGCCGACTCGTCACTTCAGCTGCGCTCATCCTCTTCCTTGCGTTCATCTCGCTCTCCTCGGGCCCGCAGACCGACATCAAGGTCTTCGCCACCGGTCTGGCCGCGGGCATCCTGCTCGACGCGACGGTCATCCGCGCCCTGCTCGTGCCCGCGGTCGTCTCGCTGCTCGGTCGCTGGAACTGGTGGCTGCCGCGGTTTCCCGCGCGGCTGCTGCGCGTGGCGCCCTCACTGCCGCGTCCGGTCACCGAAGACACCTAGTCCTGATGCAGGGCGGCAGGCCCGGTTGACACCCCGACCGGACCCTCACCCTGGGATCGGCCCGCACGCCGATCCGGTGTCGGCACCGCTGGGCGGGCGAACGTCGAGTCCCCGCCACGGCGACCCGTGGACCACCAACAGGTCAGCAACGTTCGTGAATCGGGGGTCTCGTGACTGCAACGCAAGCGTCTCACGTTCACAGAGCCGAGCGAGCGCCGTGATCTGGCCGTTCGGATCGTTCCACACCTGTGACAGTTCGGTCAGTGGGAGCGCAGCGGCTCTACACACGATGAGTTCGAGCAGTGCGAGAGACACGACCTCAGACGCAATGGGGCTGAGCGACGACCGCGAGGCACAGGAGCGCGAGAAATCGCTGCTCGGCGGGGTTTGTCGGGGCGCCTAGCCCAGGTGGGCGT
>DASSZV010000014.1:0-4620 GCA_035702765.1 Solirubrobacteraceae bacterium | reverse complement strand
CCGATGGCGACGAGCGGCAGTTCGCTGAGACGCACCAGCGGTGCGTAGCCCTGCGCCCCCAGCGGTGGTCGACCGGTGGCCTTCGTCGGCGTGGCGCGCAGGGGTCCGCAGCCGAGATAGTCGACCAATGCGCTGAGTCCGTTCGCAGCCCGCACGGCCTCCAGGGTGCCCGCGGTCCAACCGAGCAGCGCGCCCGGGCCCAGCAGCTCGCGGGCCTCTTGCGGTGGGAAGTCATCGGCCCCGAGATGAACGCCGTGGACCTGGGCGCCCATTCTCCTAGCCGTCCAGGCGACGTCCGCGCGATCGTTTACAACCACGCGGGTGAGCGGATTGGCCGCTGCCACCGCGTTGGCGACTTCGAGGGTGAGTGCGAGCAGCCGTCGCGTGCTCGCACCCTTGGCCCGCACCTGCACCACGCCCGCGCCCGCCGCGGCGACCTCGGCGGCCACCTGCACGGCCCGTCGGTCTGTGCCTGACGTGATCGCGTAAAGCCTGAAATCGACTTCCACTGCCGTCACCGAATGGTCGCGGTCAGGGCGACCTTCTCGGGTGCGACGGCGTCCAAGGCGTTGAGCAGCCGCCAGGCGAAATCGCCGGGACCGGAGGCCTCGGCCGCGGCGAGTTCGGCCGCCGATCCCATCCAGGCGTGGGCGGTCACGGCCGCGGCGAACGGGTCAGCCACGGCGCAGCAGGCGGCGACGAGGGCACCGAGCGCGCACCCCGTCCCGGTGACCCGCTGCAGCAACGGGCTCCCGGACGCGATCTGCCAGCTCCGGCGTCCGTCCGTGACCACGTCCGCGGGCCCGGACACTGCCACGACGCAGCCGTGACGCCGCGCGAGACCCTCCGCAGCGGGTGCGGCGTCCCCCGCGGCGGTGTCGCTGTCCGGACCCCGGCCGCCCCTCCCCTTGCCAGCGAGCACGAGGGCCTCCGAGCCGTTGCACCGGATGGCGCTTGGCGGCGCGGCCGCCAGGTGGGCCGCCAACGACGTGCGCGCCCTCAGCCGTCCGATCCCCACCGGATCGAGCACCCAGGGCAGACCGAGGTCGAGGGCGGCCGCGACGGTCGGTGGTATGGCGGCCGCGGCGTCCGAGGACAGGGTGCCGAGGTTCACGAGCAGGGCGGACGCCGCCCTGACCGCCTGGACCGCATCGTCGCCTGCGTCGGTCATCATCGGGCGCGCCCCGGCGGCAAGCAGCGCATTCGCCACGTAGTTCATCGACGCGCTCCCGGTGATGCAGTGCACCAGCGGGGAAGCCCGACGAACGGCCTCGACGACTCCGGCGACGTCGGTCATCTCTCGGCCCGGCCCGCCACCGCGTCGACGTCCGCGTCCAGCTCGGCGGCCGACAGCCGTGGGCCGGCCGCGGTGCCCGCGAGGACTAGTACGGCCCCGAGGATGAGCAGCGCGGCAGGCCCCCCTTCGTGTCCCAGGACCCGCTCCAGGTCGGGCAGGTAGTAGGGATAGAGAGCCGGCACCACGATGGAGAGCGAGTATGCCGTCCCGTAGGCTGTAGCCCGCACCACGGTTGGGAACCGCTCGGTCAGGTAGGCGCCCATCGGCCCGTACGCGCAGACGGTCAAAGCCTGCAGGGCGGCCACGCCCACCCCCGCTCCAAGGAGTCCTCCAGCCCCGCGGGTCACCCAGAGCCAGAGCGGTGCCCCGGCGACGAGCGCAGCGCTCGACCAGAGAACGAGGAGCCGCCTCCGTCCGAGGACCGTGGACAGGTGCCCCGTCAGCGCCATGACCAGGGCCTGGACGACCGCCGCGCCGCCCATGACGAGCGCCACGCCCGTGGGGCCGAGGTGCGTGTCCCCGGTCAGTCGCTGGGCCATCACGATGACCGCCATGTTGGTCATCAACCACAGCCCGCTCATGAGGAGGAACACCTGCCAGAACGCAGGCGCCCAGCGACCACCGAGCACGTCGCGCAGCCCTGGACGGTCGGCCCGGAGGCCGACGCGGGTGAAGGTGCCGGCGTCCACTACCCGCCGGGAGTAGTAGACCAGCATGAGCACGGACGCCAGCGCGCCAGCGGCGAACGGCAGCCGCCAGCCCCAGACGGCGTACTCCCCCCTGCCGAGGACGGTGAGCAGCCAGACCGTCACGAAGGCCACGCACGCCTGCGCCCACGGGGACATCGACATGACGAGCCCCGACACGAGGCCCCGGTGCCGGGGACGCGACCACTCCATGGCGAGCGGGATCGCGGACGTGTACTCGCCGGCGAGGAAGACCCCGCCGAGGAACCGCAGCATGATGACCAGCACCATGGTCCAGACCCCGAGCACCTGATGGGTCGGCAGCAGGGCGATGGCGCCGGTTGAGGCGGCGGTGCCGGCGATAGCCACCCGGGTCGTCCGCACGCGGCCGAGCGCGTCGGCGAGCGGACCGAAGATCATCGCCCCGACAGGTCGTCCGATGAGGGTGGCCATCACGACGTAGGCGACGCTGGACGCGACCGCCGACGGGCCGGCCAGAACGGGGAGGGCCGGACCAAGAGTGGTCACCGGCAGGAAGATGTGCATCTGGTCGACGAAGTTCCCGGCGATCCCGCCGCGCAGCGCGGCCCGCCTCGCCCTGGTCGTGCGGACGGCGGTCGTCCCGATCCGAGTGATGGCGGACGCCGGGACGCTCACGCCTCCTCCGACGCCGCGGCCACCGGGCTGACCCTGGAATGCACGTACAACTCCGAGCCCAGCGCCACGAACTGCTCGGACTTCTCCCGCATCCCGTCCAAGGCGTAGGTGTCGCGGATGTCCTGACTAATCCGCATGGAACAGAACTTCGGCCCGCACATCGAGCAGAAGTGCGCGGTCTTGGCAGGCTCCGCCGGAAGGGTTTCGTCGTGGAAGGCCTCCGCGGTCTCCGGGTCGAGCGCCAGCGCGAACTGATCGCGCCACCGGAACTCGAACCGCGCCTTGCTCATCGCGTCGTCCCTGTCCCGCGCCCCCGGGTGGCCCTTGGCCACATCGGCGGCGTGCGCGGCGATCTTGTAGGTGATGACGCCGGTCTTGACGTCGTCACGGTTTGGCAGGCCGAGGTGTTCCTTGGGAGTCACGTAGCAGAGCATCGCCGTCCCGTGCATCGCGATGACGGCCGCGCCGATCGCCGAGGTGATGTGGTCGTAGCCAGGCGCGATGTCGGTGACCAGCGGACCGAGTGTGTAGAACGGGGCGCCATGGCACCAGTCCTGCTCCAACTCGACGTTCTCAGCCACCAGGTTGAGCGGCACGTGACCGGGGCCCTCGACCATCACCTGGACGTCGTAGGCCCGGGCCCGTTCGGTGAGCTCCGCCAGCGTCCGCAGTTCCGACAACTGCGCCTCGTCGTTCGCGTCGGCGATGGACCCCGGACGCAACCCGTCGCCCAAGGAGAACGAGATGTCGTAGCGGGCGAAGATCTCGCACAAATCGTCGAAGTGCTCGTAGAGGAACGACTCCTGATGATGGGCGAGCATCCAGGCGGCCATGATCGAGCCGCCGCGGCTGACGATCCCGGTGACCCGGCGCGCGGTGAGCGGCACGTACCGCAGCAGGACGCCCGCATGAATGGTCATGTAGTCCACGCCCTGCTCGGCCTGTTCGATGACGGTGTCGCGGAAGACCTCCCAGGTGAGCAGCTCGGCCCGGCCGTTGACCTTCTCCAGGGCCTGGTAGACCGGTACCGTGCCGATGGGCACCGGGCTGTTGCGCAAAATCCACTCCCTCGTGGTGTGGATGTCGTCTCCGGTGGACAGGTCCATCACGGTGTCGGCCCCCCATCGGGTGGCCCACGTCAGTTTCTCGACCTCCTCGGCGATGCTGCTCGTCACCGCCGAGTTCCCGATATTCGCGTTGACCTTGGTGAGGAACGCACGTCCGATGATCATCGGCTCGCACTCGGGGTGGTTGATGTTCGCCGGGATGATCGCCCGCCCCGACGCCACTTCGCTCACGACCCGCTCAACCGGCATGTTCTCGCGTAGTGCCACGTAGCGCATCTCGGTGGTGGCGATCCCCTGGCGGGCGTAGTGCATCTGGGTCACGGTCGAGCCGGTACGTGACCGCAGGGGTGCGCGATGCTCTCCGCGCCATGCCGCGGACGCCTCGCCCCGGCGCACCGCGGACGTACCATCGTCGGTGACGTGACGCCCGCGCCCGGAGTACGACTCCGTGTCGCCGCGCTCCACGATCCAGCCCGCACGCAAGGGCGGGAGACCCACCTCAGGGACCGAGCCCGGTCCGGAGGTGCGGTACACCAGTACATCGGGGTTGGGGCTTCCGTCGGGCGAGTCGGCCAGGCTGATGGCGGTGACGGGAACCTGGAGCTGCCCGTCGGTCAGGATGTGGGCGCGCTGCTGGGGATGGACTTCTGCCATGGACATCTCTCTTCCTTCGCCGGCATGACCCGGACAGGTTCAAACGGTCCAGGCAGCGTCAGCCTGATCTCAGCCCCTGCTAGGGCTCCCGTGGGATCGGCTTCACCCTATGCCTCTCGTGCCGTCCGCCCAAATGTCGCTCCGGTGGGCGGACGGAGCCCACGGCGGAGGTGACAATCGAGGCATGACCTTGGCACGCGTGCTCACCATCGCCGGCTCGGATCCGAGCGGGGGCGCTGGGATCCAGGCGGACCTCAAG
>DASSZV010000054.1:0-18156 GCA_035702765.1 Solirubrobacteraceae bacterium | reverse complement strand
CTGGGAGAACACCGCGCCGTGGGTGAGCTCGATGTTCTCGCGCATCCGCTCGGGGTCGACGACGAGACCGCGGATGAGGCCGAGCATGCGCCGCTGCATGTGGTCCAACAGCGTCGTGGAGTCGGGCAGGATGATCCGCTCGACGCTGGAGTGGGAGATGTCGCGCTCATGCCAGAGGGCGACGTTCTCCAGGGCGGCGGTGGCGTTCCCGCGCAGCACCCGGGCCAGGCCGGTGACCTGTTCGGCCTTGATCGGGTTGCGCTTGTGGGGCATCGCGCTGGAGCCCTTCTGGCCCGCGCCGAAGGGCTCGCGGGCTTCTGACAGCTCGGTGCGGGCGAGGTGGCGGATCTCGGTGGCCAGACGCTCGAGGCCGGCCCCGGCGAGGGCGATCGCCTCGAGCAGCTCGGCGTGACGGTCACGGGGGACGACCTGGGTGGAGACCGGCTCGGCGCGCAGGTTGAGCCGCTGCAGGACGCGTCGCTCGAAGTCCGGTGAGGTCGCCGAGTAGGTGCCCACCGCCCCCGACAGCGCGCCGACGGCGGCCTGGGTGAAGGCGCGCTCGAGGCGCTCGAGGTTGCGCTGGGCCTCGAAGGTGAAGCCCGCGAGTTTGATCCCAAACGTCGTCGGCTCGGCGTGGATGCCGTGGGTGCGCCCGATGCAGAGAGTGTGCACATGGGCCCTGGCCTGTGTGGCCAGGGCCTCCACCAGCGCCCGGGCATCGGGCAGGATGAGCTCCCCGGCGGCGCGGATCTGCAGGGCCAGCCCGGTGTCGAGCACGTCGGAGGAGGTGAGCCCGAAGTGGATCCAGCGTCCGGCGGGTCCGGCGGAGGCGGCGAGCACGTCGACGAAGGCGGCGGTGTCGTGGTCGGTCACCTTCTCCCGCTCGTTCACCGCCGCGACGGTGAAGGTGGCGGCGCGGATGGCCGCAAGCTCCTCCTCGGTGGGGCCGTCCATCTCCTCACAGGCGGCCACCTCGACCTGGCGGATGGCCTCAAAGCGGGCCTGATCGGACCACAGCTGGGCAAACTCGGCGCGGGTGTAGCGGTCGATCATGGCCGGGAGAGCTTAGTTCGGCTCCGGGGGCCAGCGTCAGCGGACGCGGAGCGGCGCGGTGAGGTGCGAGGTTTCGGTGAGCGTGTGGCCCACCGAGTAGACGACTGTCGTGATCAGCCGCGTGGCGCCGGCGCGCCGCAGCGCGCGCAGCTGACCGGCGGTGAGCTGGACCGACAGTACCCGGGCCTGGGCCGCGGGCACGCTGTAGTGGACGAACATCAGCGACAGGCGCCCCACCGGACCCCCGGGTTGGGCCTGGAGGGCCTGACGGGTGACGATCAGCACGTCCCCGGCGCAGGTGCCCGACCCGGCGATGCAGGCCAGGCGCGCGGACAGGCGCCCGCGCGCGCTCACCCGCACCGGTCCCTGGAGCTGGCCCGGCGCGGCAACGCGGAAGCTGCGCGTGAGCGTGACGGTGCCCGTGACGGTCATCTGGATCGCCCGCACCGTGTAGAGGCCCAGGGCGAGCGTGGTCGGCCAGCGCAGCCGCCAGCTCCCGCCCGACACCGGTGCGCCGGCGTGGCCGACCGGGGTGCCGCGGGCACGGGGGCCGCGGTAGAGGGTGAGGCCGACCACCGCGGCGTCACCGACATCACTGCCCGCCGATCCGGCGAAGGCCACGCCGCTTTGGGGCTCGGTTCCCCCCACCGCCGGGGCGCTGAAGCCGAGGCCCCCCACCCGGGTGGCGATCGTGACGGTGACGGCGGGTGAGAAGGTCGCGCCGGTTCCCGCCTGTTGGCTGGCCACCGCGGTGTAGCGCCCCGCGGCGAGCCCCGGCATCACCTGGATGGCGAAGCTTCCGTCCGCGGCGACACTCCCGGGGAGGACCGCCACCGGGGTGGCATCGGTACTCGTCCCCGGATAGACGATCAGGTCCGCACTGGTGGCGGCCGTGGGAGAAGTGAGCGCCGTGCCGGTGAAGGTCGGCTCGGCGGTCCTGATCGGCGCCGCCGGGGCCCGGAGGGTGAGCTGGGGCTGGCCGTTGAAGACGACGAAGGTGACCGAGCCGCTGGTCCCGACGGCTCCGGCGCCGTCGCTCTCCTCGGCGCTGGCGGAGTAGGTGCCGTCGGGCAGCCCGACGGCTGAGACCTGGTAGGAGCTGCCCGTCACCGTCGCGTGGAGCACCTGGACGGGGATCCCGGAGGCGCTCGAGCCCGGATAGACATCGACGACGACCTGGCCGCTGACCCCCTGGCCGCTCTGGGCCGAGCCGCTGAAGACGGGCTGGCCGCCGGTGATGAGCGCTCCGTTGGCCGGGTCGGCGAGGGTGACCGTCGGAGCGGACGCGGCGGCCCGGGCGGGCGCGAGGACGAGCAGCGCAAGGACGGGCAGCAGAGCGAGGATCCGGCGCATGCCCGGCGGAGGCTAGCGGCCGTCCGGGCTCACCGCGAGAGCTCCCCGGCGGCGATGTCGCCGCGCAGCTGAGCGCCCGGGAAGGCGACGTGGGCCGCCGCGGCGTAGGCAGCGGCGCGGGCCGCGGCGATGTCCGACCCCAGGGCGGTGAGATTGAGCACGCGCCCGCCCGCGGTGAGCAGCGCGCCGGAGACGGGGTCCCAGCGGGTGCCGGCGTGGGTGACCTCGATCCCGTCAGGCAGCGTGTCGAGGCCGCGGATGACCACCGGGTCGCTCGAGCTCTCGGGGTAGCCCGCGGATGCGAGCACGAGGGTCACCGAGGCGCGGTCGTCCCAGAGCGGCTCGACGCCGACCAGGCCGCCAGGGGCCACCGTGGCCTGGAGCAGGGCGAGCAGGTCCGAGCGCAGGCGGGGCAACAGAGCCTGGGTCTCGGGGTCGCCGAAGCGCACGTTGAACTCGATCACCTTGACACCTTCGGCGGTGAGCATCAGCCCGGCGTACAGCAGGCCGTGGAACGGGGTCCCGCGGCGGGCCATCTCGTCGACGAGCGGCTGGTGGACGCGGGCGCAGATCTCCGCCGCCTGGGTCGGTCCGATGCTCGGCATGGGTGAGTAGGCGCCCATCCCTCCGGTGTTGGGCCCGCTGTCGCCGTCCCCAATGCGCTTGTAGTCCTGGGCCGACGGCAACGGCAGCGCGCGGACGCCGTCACACAGGGCGAACAGCGAGCATTCGCGGCCCACCAGGCACTCCTCGACGACGACCTGGCTGGTGTCGAAGCGGCGCTCGACGAGGAAGGCCTCCAGCGCGGCCCGGGCCTCCTTCGCGTCCGCGGCGATGATCACGCCCTTACCCGCCGCGAGCCCGTCGGCCTTGATGACGGTCGGATAGCGGCCGGCGACGGCCGCCATGCCCGCCTCCACGTCGGTGACCACCCGGTGGGCGGCGGTGGGGATGCCCGCCGCGGCGAGCACGTCCTTGCAGAAGGCCTTGGAGCTCTCCAGGCGGGCGGCGGCGGCGCTGGGGCCGAAGCAGGCGATCCCGGCCCGCGCGAGCGCGTCGGCGATCCCGCCGGCCAGCGGCACCTCGGGCCCGACGACGACGAGGCTGACGGCAAGGGAGCGGGCGAGCGCGACGAGCGCGACGACGTCGTGGGCGCCGACCGCGTGGAGCGTGGCCAGCTCGGCGATCCCGGGGTTGCCCGGCGCGGCGTGGAGCTCGGGCGCCTGGGGCGAGCGGGCGAGGGCGCGCACGAGCGCGTGTTCACGGCCGCCGGAACCGACGACGAGGACCTTTGGCACTGGCACGTTCAGAGCACGGGGTGACTGCCGCAGGGCGGTCAGAGCAACCCGATGAAGTCGTCGATCGGCATGGCCGTCAGCGTCTCATACCGGCCGGTCCCTCGTGATCCCAGCTCGACTGACACCCGCGTGATGGTCGCCTCGTCGGGCGCGTCGATGACGTTGATGAAGTCATAGCGCCCGAGCGTCGCCCACTGGGCGACGACCTTCGCCCCGAGCGCCTCGACCTCCCGATTGACCTCCTTGATGCGGTCCGGGTTGTTGCGCATCGTCTGCACGCCCTCGGCGTTCAGCGTGGTGAGCATGATGTACGTCGGCACGTCGTTCTCCTTCTGAGGGGGGCTCCGGGCGCGGAAGGCACTTGTACCATCCCGCCGGTGCTCCACGCGATGGTTTCCGCCGCGGGCCGCCCGCGGCCCGCAAGTGCCCCGGTCACCACGGCGGGGCCGACGCTGCGGACCCTGCAGCGCTGCTACCTGGTCGGCCAGCGGGTCAAGCTGCGCGGCAGTGGCTTCACGCCCCAGGTGCCCTATGACATCGCCCTGAGTGGCGTCGACTTCGGCCAGAGCCTCACCGACGCCAACGGCGACCTCGCCGCGAGCCTGATCCCGGGTGGCCTCGGCGCGGGCCAGATCCAGAGCGTCGACGCGCTCAGCGCCAGCGACGGCACCCACCGCGCCGCGACACGCTTCACGCTCACGCGCAGCACGGGGGCGCTGTTTGGTCCCGGCGGGGGCACCTCACCGCGGCGGCGGGTGCCCTTCCGGGTCTGGGACCTGGCCCCCCAGGGGCCGCCGGTCCGCGTCTACCTCCATTACGTGCGGCCCTCGGGCCGCCCGGGCCCGAGCGTCGCCCTCGGGACGACCACGGGCCAGTGCGGCACCGTGGCGGTCACGCGCCCCCTCTTCGCCTTCACGCCCGGGCCGGGCACCTGGACGCTGCAGTTCGACACCCAGGCGCGCTACCGGCCCCGTCCCGCAGGGAAGGTCGCGCGTCTGGGAGTCGTCGTCGGCTGAGCCGGCCCGGCTCGTGGCCTAGGCCGACGCGGGCACCGGCGCGCTCGCGCGTTCCAAGCGGATCTCCCCGTCCCGGGCCTCGACCTCGACCCTGTCGCCGGGGACGAAGCGCCCCTCGAGGATGGCCAGGGCGAGCGGGTCGACGAGCCGCTTCTGGATGACCCGCTTCAGCGGCCGCGCCCCGTAGGTCGGGTCATAGCCGAGGTTGCCCAGCAGCGTGCGGGCCTCCTCGGTGAGCTCGAGGGTGATCTCGCGCTGGCTGTGCACGCGATCGATCACCCGGGCGACCTGGAGCTCGACGATCTCGCCGATCTGGTCCCGGCGCAGGGGCTCGAACTCGACGATGTCGTCCAGACGGTTGATGAACTCGGGGCGGAAGTGGCCCTCGGCGCCCGCCCGCCCGCCCGGGATGTTCGAGGTCATGATCAGCACGGTGTTCTTGAAGCTCACCGTGCGGCCCTGGCCGTCGGTGAGGCGGCCGTCGTCGAGGACCTGCAGGAGTGTGTTGAACACGTCCGGGTGGGCCTTCTCGACCTCGTCGAGCAGCACGACGCTGTAGGGCCGGCGGCGCACCGCCTCGGTGAGCTGGCCGCCCTCGTCGTAGCCGACATACCCGGGGGGCGCCCCGACGAGCCGGGAGACCGCGTGCTTCTCCATGTACTCGGACATGTCGATGCGGACCATCGCCTCGGGGGAGTCGAACATGAACTCGGCCAGCGCGCGGGCGAGCTCGGTCTTGCCCACGCCGGTGGGCCCCAGGAACAGGAACGAGCCGATCGGCCGGTCCGGGTCCTGCAGGCCCGCGCGGGAACGGCGCAGCGCCGCGGAGACCGCCTCGACAGCCTCGTCCTGGCCGATGACCCGGCGGTGCAGGCGCTCTTCCATGTGCACGAGCTTCTCGATCTCGCCCTCCATCAGGCGCGACACCGGCACGCCGGTCCACTTGGCGACGATCTCGGCGACGTCCTCGGCGTCGACGAAGTCCTTGAGGTACTTGGGCTGAGTGGCGCTCGCCGCGGCGGCCTCCTCGGCGTCCTCGGCCGCACCCAGGCGCTTCTCCAGTTCGGGGATCCTGCCGTAGCGCAGCTCCGCCGCCCGGGCGAGATCACCCGCGCGCTGGGCCTTGTCGAGCTCGATCTTCGCCGTCTCGAGCTCCTCGCGGATGGCCTGGGCCGCGCCGATGGTGTCCTTCTCGCGCTGCCACTCCGCGGTCATCGCGGCCGAGCGCTCGCGCTCCTCGGCGAGGATCCGCTCGAGCTGCTCGCGCCGGGCCACCGTGCCGGGGTCGTCGTCGTCCTTGAGGGATTCCAGTTCGATCTCCAACTGCATGATGTGGCGGTCGACCTCGTCGATCTCGGTCGGCTTGGAGTCGTTCTCCATACGGATGCGGCTGGCCGCCTCGTCGACGAGGTCGATGGCCTTATCGGGGAGGAACCGGTCAGCGATGTAACGGTCCGACAGCGTCGCTGCGGCGACCAGGGCGGAGTCCTGGATCTTCACGTTGTGGTGGAGCTGGTAGCGGTCCTTGAGACCGCGCAGGATCGCGATCGTGTCCTCGACGGTCGGCTCGCCGACGTAGACCTGCTGGAAGCGGCGTTCCAGAGCGGGGTCCTTCTCGATGTGCTTGCGGTACTCATCCAGGGTCGTGGCCCCGACGGTGCGCAGCTCCCCGCGGGCGAGGGCGGGCTTGAGCATGTTCCCGGCGTCCATGGCGCCCTCCCCGGCGCCCGCGCCGACGACGGTGTGGAGCTCGTCGATGAACAGGATGATCTGGCCGCGCGCCTCGGAGACCTCCTTGAGCACCGCCTTGAGCCGATCCTCGAACTCACCCCGGTACTTCGAGCCGGCGACCATGCTCGCCAGGTCCAGGGCGATGACCCGGCGGTCGCGCAGCGACTCGGGCACGTCCCCGGACACGATCCGCTGGGCGAGCCCCTCGACGATCGCCGTCTTGCCGACCCCCGGTTCGCCAATGAGCACGGGGTTGTTCTTCGTGCGGCGCGAGAGGACCTGGATGACCCGGCGGATCTCCTCGTCGCGGCCGATCACCGGGTCGAGCTTGCCCTGGGCGGCCGCCTCGGTGAGGTCCTGGGAGAACTTCTCCAGGGCCTGGAACCTGTCCTCGGGGTTCTGGTCGGTGACGCGCTGACCGGCGCGGACGTCGGTGACCGCCTTGAGCAGGGCTTCTCGGGTGGCTCCGACGCTGCGCAGCACGTCGCCTGCGGTCCCGGGGTCGGCACTCAGGGCGAGCAGGATGTGGTCGGTGGAGACGTAGTCGTCGGAGAGCTCACGCATCTCCTTCTCAGAGGCCTGGAGCACACGGACGAAGTCACTCGACGGCCCCACCGGCTCAGGCGAGGCGCCCTGGGCCCGGGGCAGACGGTCCAGCGCCGGGTTGAGCGTGGCCCGCACGGCGAGGGGATCGACCCCGAGCTTTCGCAGCACGGGGACGACGACCCCGTCGGTCTGCTCGAGCAGCACGAGCAGCAGGTGCTCGGGAGTCGTCTGGGGGTTCTGGCGCTCGGAGGCCAGGCGCTGGGCAGCCTGTATGGCCTCCTGAGACTTGATGGTGAAGCGGTCGACGTGCATCAGCGGTTCCTCTAAAAATCTCAGTCTGTATGACTGAGATTATGACAGGCCGCGGACGCTTTTCAAGGGGCGAAGACCGCGTAGGTCCCGTCGTCGTAGACCGGCCGGGCGTGGAGCTGGGCGAGACACCCGGGGGCGCTGCCGTAGTCGACCACGCGCGCCAGCGGGCCGTGCAGGGCCGCGGCGACCGGGAGCTGGAGCACGACGTAGTGGCTGTGGAGGGTCGCGCTCACCTGGGAGCAGCTCGCGACCGGCGGGATCACGCTGAGTGGGTGCTCGAGCCGATCTCCCGCCAGGGGGGCGAACCCGGTGCCCGTGCTGGCCACGGGGACGCGACTGTCGCGGTATGCCGGCTGGGCGAGCATGAAGGCGTCAACCCCCTCGGCGAAATCGCGCGTCACCGCATGGCGGAAGCCGAAGTGCCGCGACCCCCCGACGAGCGCGACGACGGCGAGCAGAGCGGCGAGCGCGAGGCCGCCGACAGCCTGGGCCACGGCGGGCCGGGAGCCGGCGGGACCCGGGCCGACGACGCCGGACGGGGCTGGGAGGGGCGGCCACCCGGAGCGGCGGCGGGCGACAGTCCGGGCGGCGAAAATCACCGCCATGGCGATGAGGGTGCCCATGAGGGCACCCACCCACAGCCACCCGGAGTACGCCAAGCCGAAGCGACGCGACAGATCCGAGACGACGTCCCAGACCAGCGCGCCGATCAGACCAGCGAACCCGGCGACCCGGAGCGCAGCGGGTTCACCGGCCCCGGCGGCCAGGGCGAGGGTGACCGTGCCGGCGGCGAACACGGGCATGAGGTAGCGCAGGGTCGAGCCGACGACGCCCACGAGCGCCGTCCCCCCCGGAGGCAGCCCGGTGACCGGTCCGGCCGCGTATTCGAGGCTGCCCAGGAGGGTGATCGCGGCGGCCACGGCGACGCGACGACGACCCAGGACGAGGGCGGCCACGCCGACGAGGATGCCGCCGAGAATGAGCACGACCCCGCCGGACAGCGCCGAGGCGTACGGGTGCAGGTGCTCGAGCAGGGTGCGGTGCAGGCTCGCCAGCAGCGAGGTGGAGAGATAGGCGATGACCCGCGGCCGCGGGTCCCCACCCGGGAACGAGGAGAACGGCCACAGCGGGGAGCCGTGGGTGATCCAGTTGCGCAGATACCAGACGAGCCCGGTGAGGACCGCGGTGAGCGTCGCCGCGACGAGGCTCGGGAGCTGGGCGCCCAGGCGCCGGCGCTGGAGACCGAGCGTGACCGCGAGGGTGACGAGCACCCAGGTGACGACGGTCGTCTTGGTGCCGATGCCCAGGCCGCCCGCGACGATCGCCGGGGCCAGCAGTCCCGGTTCACTCCGCGCAGCGAGGCACAGCGCCACGGTGACGGCGAGCCAGGTGACCGCCTCCAGGTCGGTGCCTGGCTGGGTCCAGCCCTGGACGATCAGCGGGACCCCCAGCAGTGCCGCCAGGGCGAGCCCGCGGACCGGCCCGGCGAGGCCGAGTTCACCGAGGCTGAGCCAGCCGGCGCCCAGCAGCAGGCAGGGAACCGCGAGGGTGAGCAGGAGGATCCCGGCGAAGCCGTGGCTGAGTCCGGTGACCCAGGCGAGCAGCACCTCCCAGGTGACGGGGTAGTTGCCCACGGGAAGGCCGTAGAAGACGCCGAGCACCCGGCCGGGATGGCCGGACTGGACCCAGCCGATGACCTCGGGCAGGTGGTAGGTGATGGCGTCCTGGCCCAGCAGCGGGCGGTGCAGCTGGGTGAGGGCGACGGCAACGGCGAAGCCGGCCAGGGCGCCGAGACCGAGCCGCGGCAGCGGCGGGCGGCGAGTGAGCGTCGCCACGGCGCCGCGACTGGCCGTGCCGGCGCGGTCCGTAGGGACGGCGCGGTCCGGCGGCACCGCGGGGTCCGGCGGGACCGCGGGGTCCCCAGCACGTACGCGGGGGAGCGCACGGGCGGCCAGGCCGGTGAGCAGCGCCGCGGCGGCGAGCACGTCCGCGGTCCCCCCCAGGCCGACCAGACCCAGTCCGAGGGACTCGAGCACCGCGACCGCGGCGGCGACGCTCACCGTGGCCAGCAGCCGGGGCAGGGGGCGGCGACTCGCGTGGCCGGCCAGGCGCCAGGCGCCGTCCAGCAGCGCCGCCGCCGCGATCACGGTGAGGATGGCGTCACCCAGCACGGGGGCGACCTCAGGGCAGGAACTTGCGTGAGCGCCAGATGCCCCGGCGGTGCAGGACGAGCCGCAGCGCCGCCCACAGGGTCTTCAGGCCGTACACGGTGGCCGGACGCAGCGAGATCGAGGAGGCGTCGGCGAAGTAGCGCGAGTTGGCCGGCACCTCGGCGATGCGCATGTTGAAGGCGGCCGCCTGCATGAGCACCTCGGAGTCGAAGGAGAAGTCCAGGGCGTTGCGCAGGAAGGGAATCGTCATGAGGAACTCACGTGAGTAGGCGCGGTAGCCGGTGTGCAGCTCTGTCGCGCGGATGCCCAGGACACGGTTCTCGATCCCCGTGAGCAGCCGGTTGGCCACGCGCTTGTACAGGGGCATGCCGCCACGCCGCGCCGCGCCCGGGGTGGCCAGGCGCGAGCCGAGGACCATGTCCGCCTCCCCGGCGAGGATTGGGGCGATCAGGTCGGGGATCAGCTCGGGCTCGTACTGGCCGTCGGGGTGGAGCATCACCACCACGTCGGCCCCGCGCTGGAGCGCCTCCAGGTAACACGTCTTCTGGTTGCCGCCGTAACCCACGTTGTGGGGATGCCAGATGAGGTGCAGGGGCAGGCGCCGGGCCACCTCGGTCGTGGCGTCGGTTGACTTGTCGTCGACGAGGATGACCTCGCTCACCACCTCGGAGGGGATCGCCTGCACGGTGCGCTCCAGGGTGCGCGCGGCGTTCATCGCCGGCATCACGACGATCACGTTGGGACGCTCGGCGGGCGGTGGCGGATCAGTCACCGTCGACGACGGCGACGGGCTGAAGGGCGGCGTCAGGTCAGTCACGGTCGACGACGGCGACGAGGTCGAGGGCGGTGTCGAGACCGGCGTGGCGCTCCGAGGCGAGACTGAAGTCCCCGGGGGCGATCTGCGCCGCGCCGGGCAGCGGGTCGGCGCGGCTGGCCGACAGGCGCCAGTCATAGAGACGCTGGCGCAGCCGTCGGGGCAAGAGCCGGCGCAGACGCAGCGGGTCGAGGGCCAGCAGCCGGTCCAGCTCGGCGTGCTCGACCTCGACGAGGGCCAGGTAGCGCGGGGAGCCGAACAGCCCATGGAGCTGCACCCGGGCGAACATTCCAGCGCAGAGCGCACGCAGCTGAGCGGCGTCGAACTCGACGTAGTGGTAGGGGTCGATGATCTCGTCGGGGCGCCCGAAGGTGAGCCGGTTCGGAGTGACGAAGATCGCCCGGCCGCCTGGGACCAGGACGCGGTGGACCTCGGCGAGGACGCGCGCAGGATCAGGCACGTGCTCGAGCGAGTGCACCGAGAAGACCGAGGCGAAGCTCCCGGCGGGAAACGGCAGCGCGCGCATGTCGGCCACGACGGTCTCGCGATCCTGGCCGACGAGCACGGAGGCCTCGATGTCGGTGCCCACGGTCTCCCGAGGGGCGAGCTCGGCATAGGAATGTCCCACGCCGCAGCCCAGGTCCAGGACGCGGCCGGGACCCAGCAGCGCGCCGGCCTGACGGTAGGCGGCGACGTGGCGCTGGTAGGTGGGGTTGAACCCGCCGGCGGAGGTGACGACGCGCTCGCCGGTGATCGTCTCAGGCATGGGCGGTCTCGCTGTCGGACAGGGACACGGTCCCCACGATGCCAGGCCCGCGGTGAGCGGGGCGGCGCGCCTGCACAAAGACGCTGCCGCCGTGACCGGCGAGGACCTCGGCCAGCGCGACCAGTGCCGCCGGCGGGGTGAGGAGGGCGCCGGCGAGCAGGGTGGCCGCCCGGCGCCGGGGACCCATGGGATGCAGGCGCGCCGGCGGACGACGGATCGCGTCGTAGAGGTCGGGGTGTCCCGGCAGGGCGGCGACCAGCCCGTGCAGCCAGCCGAAGAGCACCTGCCCGCCGCGCCAGGCGCTCACCCGCTCCACCTCCAGGCCCTGCGCGCGAAGCGCCGTGAGCAGTGCCCGCGCGGTGAGGTGGTGGAGGTGGCGGGGCAGGTCCAGGGCGAGCCAGCGGTCCCCCAGCACCCGGGCCTGCCAGGAGTCGCGGTTGGGCACCGCGACGATGAGCACCCCGCCCGGCGCGAGCAGGCCCGCGGCAGCGGCGAGCGCGGCCGGGGCGTCACGCAGATGCTCGAGCGAATGCCAGAGCACGACCGCGGCCCACGTGCCGGACCGTTCGGTGAAGTCGGTGATCTCCACGGCGTGTGTGTCGGCGCGACCTCCGGGGTCGCGCTCGAGGCCGACCGCCTCGCGCCCCGCGGCGGCGAGCGCGTCCAGCAGGCTGCCGTCACCCGAGCCGACGTCGAGCACCGGTCCGGGCGGTGCCGTGGCGGCGATGCGGCGGGCGAGGGTTCCCCGGGTCCGGGCCAACAGCCGGTCCGCGCCGGCGGAGAACCGGCCGTCCGCGGGCCGGTAGGCGCCACCGTAGGCCTGGGCGAGCTCGGCGTCGTCGGGCCGGGGGAACGTCAGCGCGCTGTGGCAGTGCACGCAGGCGACGAGCCGCCGCCCGGCCGGGCGCGTCGCCCCGCCGCACCAGGGGCAGGAGGGCGCCGCGGTCACCGCGTGATGGTGAAGGCCCGCGGCGGCGTCGAGCGTTCGACGTTGCCCGCCGGGTCGACGATCGCCCCGACCACCCGGACGGTGATCCGACGGTGGTGGCCCACTGCGGTGCGCAGCACGTCCAGCTCGTGGCGGGGGAGCGGAATCCGCACCAGCTTGGTGCCGGCGCGCGTGAGGTGATAGAGGCCCGAGTACTCGGTCACCGTCCGGGCCCCGCGGACGCTGATGCGAGCCAGCGCGCCGATCTGACAGAGACCGGTGCAGCTGACGCGGTCGAGGACCGCCCGGGTCCGCAGCGGACGCTGGGGCAGTGGCACGACCTGGCTGACGGCGACGAGTGGAGGCTGGGCGGCGAGCGCCGCAGCGGCGAGGTTCGCCAGGTTGACGCTGCCCCAGCCCGAGGCGGTGTCGAAGCCGGGAGCCGCACTGCAGCATCCGAGCGGCTGATGGCTCGAGCGGATGAACGGCCCGACGTCGTTGGAGCCGTTGGTGACGTCGGAGAACACCTGGGCCGTGGCAGCGGGGTTGCGCCCGAGCGCGTACAGGAGCGGGTTGACGAGTCCGAGGCCCTGCTGCTTGTGCTGGCGCAGAAGTTCGTCCACCAAGGCAAACCCGCCGGCCAGCAGCGGAGTCGCCGCGCTGGTGCCGCCGACGGCCTGCCAGGGTGAGTTGGCGCCCGGCAGGTTGGGGTCGACGCACTCAGGCTGCGCGGAGCAGTAGACGGCGTAGCCGGGCCCGATGTCGGCAAGCATGGAGACGTCCGGCAGAGCCCGCCGGTTCGGCACCACCAGGCCTGCCTGATAGGGCGGCCGCACGAAGACGCCGGAGAGTCCGCCGCCGCCCGCCGAGCCCGGGGCCACCTGGTCGTCGTTCCAGACGCGCTGGAAGGTGATCTGGTTGGCCGCGTTGAGCGTGAGGTTGGTCCCGCCGACCGCCGTGACGTCCGGGGAGGAGGCGGGGAAGTTCACCGCCAGCTGGGGCAGGGGCAGCATCTGGGGTGAGTTGGGGTCGATGCAGTCGGCCGAGCCATCGTCTCCGGTGGCGGCGAGGACGCTGATGCCGCTGGCGGCCGCCTCGGCCAGAGCGGCCTGGCTGTTGCGCAGCCCGGCCAGGCCGACGGCCTGGCGCACCTGGGGCTCGCACAGGCCGAGCGAGGCCGAGATGACCTCCGGCTTGTAGCCCGCGTTCTGCAGGGGGGCGGTGAAGGCGCGCAGGGCGCTGGAGATCTGAGCCGAGCTCTCATACACGTCGATCTGGGAGAGGTTCGGCGCGGCCGCGTCGAGAACCTCGAGGTCGAGCGTCGTCTCCCCGCCCGGCGGGAGGCCCGTGCGCGAGACCGAGCTGTCGGCCCGGAAGGCGACGATCCTGGGGATGTGCAGGTGGAAGCACCCGGCAAAGGCGCTGATGTCCGAGCGGCGGAAGCCGTCGACCTCGATCAGGGCGACCCGCTCACCCTGGCCGAGCGTGCCCCCGGCGTGGAGGGGGTCGTAGTCGTAGGCGGTGAGGTACTGGTTGGGCGTGAAGGCGCCGATCCTCATCGCCCCGGGACAGCCGCTGCGGGTTCCGCTGGCGGTGTGGTAGCCGGACCCGGGGTCCAGAGCCGTGTGGGTGATCGGGCCGCCGACCGAGCTGAAGGCGCTGCGCTCCGCGGGGCTCGCACGCGTGATCGCCGGCGCGCTGAGCACGGGTGCGGTATCCAGGCCGACGACGCCGGTGACCGCGCCCGCGAGTGCGGCGGGGATGCGCACCGGGCGGGTGGGTGCGGTGACGGCGTCGGCCCGGCGGCCCCGCTGGACGAGGGTCGTGGCGAACAGCCGCTCGGCCTGGGCGCGGGTGAGGCTCGCGTCGACGAACAGGCCGGTCCGGTCCAGGCGGATCCGGGTGGCTCCGTGGCGGCGCAGATAGCGGGCCACGCGCTGCTGGGTCGCCGGGCTCGCGCCGAAGCGCCGCGCGAGCCAGTGGATCGAACGGTAGTGGTGATAGAGCGAGGATCCCGGCGTGGCGACCGCCATCGCATAGCGCTGCAGGCCGCCGAGGTCGGCGGCGAGGGGCAGGACGAGCGCCAGCCGGCCCGTTGCCGGCCCAGACGCGGCGCGGGCCGCGGGCCCGGAGGCGGCGCGGGCGGCGGGCACCAGCGCGACGAGGCACAAGAGGACGCCGAGAAGGGCGGCCCCGGCGCCACGGCGCAGAAGGGACCCGACAGAGATCAACACCATCCAGAGCGTAGGGCACCCGCTGGAGCCCATGGCCGGTCTCCCACGCGGGTCCGGCGTCACTCTCGCCAGACGTCGGGCCGGTCTGCTGCGGGCGGGTCGGGCGTCGCGGGTCCCGCCAGGGCCTCAGCGACCGGCCGAGGGGCCGGGGCCGGGGCCGCCGAACAGGTCGGCGCGGCGCACAAGCGCCCCCCCGCGGGCGTAGGGGACGATCTCGGCCCGCAGCTCACGGCGCAGCTGCTCGAGGCGGGCGACCTCCGCCTGGAGCTCCCCGGCACGCCTCTCCAGAGCGTTCACCTTGCGGGTCATCGAGTCGAGCTTGGTCTCGAGCTCGAGCACCTTCTCGACGCCGGCAAGGTTGAGCCCCAGTTCAGCGGTCATCTCCTGGATACGCTTGAGCCGCTCGACGTCGGCGTGGGAGTACAGGCGGGTCCCCTTGGGCGAGCGTTTGGGCTCGATCAGGCCCCGTGCCTCGTACATGCGCAGGGTTTGCGGGTGCATGTCGGCGAGTTCGGCGGCGACCGAGATCATGAACACGCCGCGGTCGGAGTCGACCTCGACCCGGGTTGTCGTCCTCACCCGGCGGCGGACGGCCACGGACGGTCACCTCCTCGCCCGCGCATCAGGCCATCTCCTCCGTGCGGGGCCGCCGGGTCCCGCCGGGCGTGATGCCGGCGTCACGGAAGAGCGCCTCACGCGGGTTGGCCTTCGTCGCGGCAGCGAGTTGGTCGACCGCCGCGGCCTGCTCGGGCGTGAGCGTGCTGGGAATGTCGATGGTGAAGCGGTAGTGCAGGTCACCGTGGCCCTTGCCCCCGGAATGGGGCGGACCCTCGCCGCGCAGACGCTGGACCGTGCCGTCCTGGGTCCCCCGGGGGACCCGCAGCTTCTTCGTGCCGGTGAGGGTGGGAACCTCGATGATCGCGCCGAGCATCGCCTCGTGGGGGGCGAGGGGCACCTCGACCTCGAGGTTGTCCCCGACGCGCTTGAACACCGGCGAGGCGGTGACCCGGCAGATGACGAACAGGTCGCCGGGGGGCGCCCCCCGCAGGCCGGGATCTCCCTTGCCGGCAAGCTTGATGCGCGTGCCGTCCTTGACCCCGGCGGGGATGTTCACGCGCAGCCGCTTGATCGAGCGCTGGGCGCCGGTGCCCGCACAGGTCGGGCAGGGATCGTCGATGACCGTCCCCGAGCCGCCGCAGTTCGAGCAGGGCTGGGAAATGGAGAAGATCCCCTGGCTCTGGGCCTCGATCCCGCGACCCTGACAGACCGGGCAGACCCGCGGGCTCGTCCCGGGGCGGGCCCCGGTGCCATGGCAGGTGACACACGGTTGGGAGGTCGGCACCGTGAGCGGCACCTGGGTGCCGTGGATGGCCTGATCGAAGTCCAGGTGGACCTCGGTCTCCAGATCCCGTCCGCGGGCCTCCGGCGCTCGCTGGGGACCCCCGGCACCTGCGCCGGGGCCGGCCGCGCCGCCGAAGATGTTGGAGAGGATGTCGCCGAAGCCGCCGGGGATGTTGGAGGCGTCGAACCCCTGGGAAAAGCCCTGCGTGAAACCGCCCAGGGGACCGCTCGCGCGGTCGTAGGCCTTGCGCTTCTCCGCGTCCGCGAGGACGTCGTGGGCCTGGGAGATCTGCTTGAACTTCTCCTCCGCGGCCTTGTCCCCCGGATTGCGGTCAGGGTGGTACTGGCGAGCCAGCTTGCGGTACGCCTTCTTGATCTCCGCGTCAGAAGCGTTCTTTCCGACGCCGAGCACCTTGTACAGATCAGGTTGGCCAGCCATCTCTCCGGTCCTTGGTCCGAATCCTCAGGGGCTTTAGGCGGCGACGAGCACGCGAGCGGGCCGCAGCACGGTGTCACCGAGACGGTAGCCCGCCTGGTAGACCTCGAGCACGGTGCCGGCCTCGGCGCCGTCCTGGGCATGCTGGGCGACGGCCTCGTGCAGCTGGGGATCAAAGCTCTCCCCCGCCGGCGAGAAGGCCTCGATCCCGCTGCGCTTGAGCGCGGCGAGCAGGTCCGAGTGCACGAGCTTGATGCCGTTGAGCAGCGGGTCGTCCTCGGCCGCATGGGTGATCGCCCGCTCGAGGTTGTCCAGCGCGGGCAGCAGCTCGCGGGCGAGCTTGATCGTCCCGCGCTCGGCCGCCAGTGCGGCGTCACGCGCGGCGCGTTTGCGGAAGTTGTCGAAGTCCGCCTTCGTGCGCTGAGCAAGGGCGAGGTACTCCGCCGCCCGGTCCCCGCCCGGGGCAGCGGACTCCGCGTCGGGCTCCGTGCCGGACCCGGGGGCGCCCGGCTCGGCATCCGCGGCGGCGCCACCGGGAGCGTCCTCGGCACCGAGGTCCTCGCCCGCGACCGACCCGCCGTCGGGCCCGTCCGCGCCCGCGGACCCCGCGGGTCCGGCGGGGGTGGGCTCACTGCCACCCCCGCCGGCGTCCACGTCGGCCGTCTCGGGCTCGGGGCCCGCCAGCGGGTCCTGGGCGGTGGCGGATCGGGGATCCGCCATGGCGGCCTCGAACTCCTCGTGGAACTCGCTCACGCCGATCAGCCCTCGTCGACGACTTCCGCGTCCACGACGTCCTCCTCCGCGGAGGCGCCGCCATTGGTCGCGCCGGCCGTCGCGCCGGCGGTCCCGGCCGACTCGGCGGCCTTCTGGTAGAGCGCCTCGGAGATCTTGTGGAAGGCGGCGTTGAGCTCATCCTTCTTCGCGGTGATCGCCGCGGGGTCCTCGGAGGCGAGCACGTCGCGCACCGCCTTGATCGCCTCGGTGATCTGCGTCTTGGACTCCTCGTCGACGGACTCGCCGAGGTCGGCGAGCTGACGCTCGGCCTGATAGGCGGCGTGCTCGGCCTCGTTGCGGGCCTCGGCCAGCTCGCGCTGGCGCTTGTCGTCATCAGCGTGGGACTCGGCGTCATGGACCATCCGCTTGATCTCCTCGTCGGAGAGACCAGAGCCGGAGCGGATCTCGATCTTCTGCTCCTTGCCCGTGCCGAGGTCCTTGGCCGAGACGTTGAGGATGCCGTTGGCGTCGATGTCGAAGGCGACCTCGATCTGGGGCACGCCACGCGGGGCCGGCGGGATGCCGGTGAGCTGGAACTTGCCCAGGCTCTTGTTGTACATCGCCATCTCACGCTCGCCCTGGAGGACGTGGATCTCCACGGAGGGCTGGTTGTCCTCGGCGGTGGAGAAGACCTCGCCCTTGCGGGTCGGGATCGTGGTGTTGCGCTCGATCAGCTTCGTCATCACGCCGCCCTTGGTTTCGATCCCGAGGGTGAGCGGGGTGACGTCCAGCAACAGCACGTCCTTGACGTCACCGGCGAGCACGCCGGCCTGGATCGCCGCACCGATGGCGACGACCTCGTCCGGGTTCACCCCGCGGTGGGGATCCTTGCCCGTGAGCTCCTTGACCTTCTCCTGGACGGCGGGCATGCGGGTCATGCCGCCGACCATGACGACGTGGTCGATGCTTGCCGCACCCTTGTCCTTGGCGTCGTCGAGGGCCTGGCGCACCGGCGCGACAAGGCGGTCGAGCAGCTTGGCCGTCAGTTCGTTGAGCTTGGCCCGGGTGAGGCGCGTGTCAAGGTGCTTGGGACCGGAGGAGTCCGCGGTGATGAACGGCAGGTTGATCTGGGTCTCCTGGGTCGTGGAGAGCTCGATCTTGGCCTTCTCGGCCGCCTCGTAGAGACGCTGCAGGGCCATCGGGTCGGCGGACAGGTCGATGCCCTGCTCGCGCTTGAAGTCCGCGACGAGGGAGTCGACGATCGCCTTGTCGAAGTTGTCGCCACCGAGGTGGTTGTCACCGGCGGTGGCCTTCACCTCGAAGACGCCGTCGCCGATCTCCAGCACGGAGACGTCGAAGGTGCCGCCGCCGAGGTCGAAGACGAGGATCGTCTGGTCGGTCTCCTTGTCGAGGCCGTAGGCGAGCGACGCGGCGGTCGGCTCG
>DASSZV010000060.1:0-64926 GCA_035702765.1 Solirubrobacteraceae bacterium | reverse complement strand
CGCGGACGTCATCTTCTGCCCGGCGCCGCTGGCCCACCAGACCGGGTTCCTCTACGGGATGTGGCTCGCCCTCGATCTGGGTGCGACGCTCGTGATCCAGGAGGTCTGGGACGGCGCGCGCGGGCTGGCGGCGATGCGCGCCCACGGGGTCTCCTTCGTCCAGGTGGCCACACCGTTCCTCGCCGACCTCGTCAGCGAGGTCGAGGCCACGGGTCTGGCCCCTGAGCAGCTGCGCACCTTCGTGGCCACCGGGGCAGCGGTCCCACGGGAGCTCGCGCGGCGGGCCCGGCGCATCCTCGGCGCCGAGGTCGGCGGCGGCTTTGGCTCGACCGAGACGTGCATGGCCGCGGCCTTCGTCCCCGGCGCGGACCCCGAGCGGGCCTGGCAGACCGACGGTCAGGCCATGGCCGGGGTCACCCTGCGGGTCACCGACGAGGACGGCCGCGTGCTCAGAGCCGGCGCGGAGGGGAACTTCGAGATCGCCACCGACACGCTGTTCTCCGGCTATCTGCACCGTCCCGAGCTCACCGCCGCGGCACTCAGCGACGACGGCTTTTATCGCACCGGGGATCTCGCGCGGATCGACGCCGACGGCTCGCTGAGTATCACCGGGCGGGTCAAGGACGTCATCAACCGCGGCGGGGAGAAGGTGCCGGTGGCCGAGGTCGAGCAGCTGCTCCATGCGATCCCCGGCGTGCGCGAGGCGGCGGTGGTGGCCATGCCCGACCCGCGCCTGGTCGAGCGGGCCTGCGCCTTCCTCGTGCTCGAGGCCGGCACCGAGCTCGACCTGGAGGGACTGCGGGCGCACCTCGGCGCCGCCGCGCTGGCCAAGCCATACTGGCCCGAACGCCTCGAGGTGGTCGACGAGCTGCCCCGGACGCCCTCGGGCAAGATCAAAAAGTTTCTGTTGCGCGAGCATGCCGCCGCGCTGGTGAACGACGAGAAGGTGGTCACTCCATGACGACGACAATCGAGGTCCCGGCCGAGTTCGACGAGCTCGCCTTCGCCGCCCTTAAACAGGAGATCTCCGACTACGTGGAGACCCGCGGCGCGTACTGGACCGAGCGGATCGAGGCCGAGAACGACGTGCCCGTCGAGCTCTGGCAGGAGCTGCGTGACCGCGGCTACTTGCGCCTGGCCGCCCCGACCGAGCTGGGCGGTGCCGGGCTGCCCTTCGCCCGCTATCTCGAGCTGCTCGAGCTCTTCGCCCGCCCCCACGCGTCCCTGCGGATGATCGTCCATGTCTCCAATGGGACCTGGCGTTCGATCGTCCCCCACGCCAACGCCATGCAGATGGAGCGCTTCGTGCTGCCGCTCATCGCCGGGGACCTGCGCATCGCCTTCACCCTCACCGAGCCGAACAACGGGACCGGGGCGGACATCACCACCTCCGTCGAGCGTGAGGGCGACACCTACTACCTCAGCGGCGAGAAGTGGATGATCACCTTCGGGCACACCGCGGACTTCCTGCTGCTGTTCGCGCGCGTGAAGGGATCAGTCGGCGGCCAGGGCACCGTCGCCCTGCTCGTCCCCGCCCACGGTGAAGGCATCACCAACACGCACATGGGCGACTCAATGGGTGTGCGCGGCACCGACCATGCCCGCCTGCTCTTTGACCGTGCCCCGGTGCCGGTGGCCAACCGCCTGGGTGAGGAGGGGGACGGTCTCACCGTCGCGCTCGGCGGCTTCCTCGTGCCCAGCCGCATCTCCGTGGCCATGACGTGTGTCGGGCTGGCCCAGAAGGCCCTGGACCTGGCCGTCGAGCACGCCAAGTCGCGGGTCACCTTCGGCAAGCCGATCGCCACCCGTCAGGCCATCGCCTTCCGCCTGGCCGAGGCCTCCGCCGACGTCCAGGCCGCCCGCCAGCTCACGCTGTTCGCCGCAAATCAGTGGGAGAGCGCCCAGCGGGCCGGCCGGACCGACGTCGGCGCGGCGGAGTCCGCTCAGGCCAAGCTGTTCGCCTCCGAGATGCTCCAGCGCGTCACCGACCACGCCCTGTCGGTGTTCGGGGGCGGCGGCTACTTCGCCTCCTCACCGATCGAGCGCGTCTACCGCGACGCCCGCGCCCAGCGTTTCGAGGAGGGGACCGTCGAGGTTCAGAAGCAGACGATCGCCCGGGAGCTGCTGGCCTAGATCTGGCCTAGATCCTGAGCCCCTGCAGCGCACGAGTCGGGCCACCCTGCGGCTGGTAGTGTCGCGCCTTCCATGTCCTCAGGGGACGACCCAGCAGCAGGTTCCGTGCGCATCGTGGTCGCGGACGACCATCTCGTCGTTCGTCGCGGCTTGCGGCTCATTCTCAGTGCCGAGCCGGGGCTCGAGGTCATCGCCGAAGCCGAGGACCTCGACAGCGCTCGACGCTACGTGCGCGGGCACCGACCCGACGTCCTGGTCATCGACCTCAACATGCCCGGGGAGGCGACACTGGATGCGCTGCCCGGTCTGCGCGTCGAATTCCCTGAGACCCAGATCGTCGTCCTCACCGCTGAGAGCGTCGCTGCCTCCGCACGTCGAGCGCTCGCAGCGGGAGCACTCGGCTTTGTGCTCAAGGAGGCGGCCGACTCCGAGCTGATCGCCGCCGTGCGAGCGGCCGCACGTGGGGAGAACTACCTGAATCCACGGTTGGGCGCCGCGCTGGCGGTGGCCGCCCCGGCAGGACCGCCCGGAGGTCTGACTCAGCGTGAAGCCGATGTCCTGCGGCTCATCGCGCTCGGGTACACGAACGCGCAGGTCGGCGAGCAGCTCTACATCTCGGTGCGCACGGTGGAGACCCATCGCGCCCACATCCAGCGCAAACTCGCCATCGAAGATCGGCCGGCTCTGGTGCAGTTCGCACTGACCCACGGTCTGCTCGATGCCGACCCGCGCGCGTGAGCGGTCAGAGCAGCCAGAAAGGCTGATAGCGTGGCGGCCGTGCTCTCGCCCGGCCCGTCTGATGGTGGCACTATCCGCATCGTCATCGCCGACGACCACTCGGTCGTGCGACGCGGTCTGAGGTTCCTGCTCGACGCCGAGCCGGACTTCGAGGTGGTTGCCGACGGTGATGATGTCGAGAGCGCAACGCGGTACGTGCGCGGGCACCATCCCGACGTCCTCGTCATCGACCTGAACATGCCGGGGCGCTCCACACTCGAAGCGCTCCCCGGCCTCCGCCAGGAGTTCCCCGACACCCAGATCGTCGTGCTGACGATGCAGGACGAGCCCGCCTACGCACGCCAGGCCCTCTCCTCCGGGGTCCTCGGCTACGTGCTCAAGGAGGCCGCCGACGCTGAGCTCGTAGCCGCCGTCCGCGCCGCGGCCAAGGGCGAGAACTACCTCAACCCGCGTCTGGGGGCCAAGCTCGCTTCCGCCCCGCCGCCCGGGCCTCCGGGAGGGCTCTCCGAGCGCGAGGCCGAGGTCCTGCGCATGCTCGCGCTCGGCTACACCAACGCCCAGATCGGTGAGCGGCTGTACATCTCCGTGCGCACGGTGGAGACCCACCGAGCCCACATCCAGCAGAAGCTCAGTCTCCAGGATCGGCCCTCGCTCGTGCGGTTCGCCCTCGACCACGGTCTCGTCGGCGGTCCCGCCTCCCCCTGAGCGACGTTTGGCCGCCGTCGGCGTCGGGTGGCTAATCCGTAGTTCGCCACATTTCTGCGCATGGGTGCGCGGACCCGAGCGACCAGGCCTGCCCCTAGCCTGCGCGGTATGGTGAACCACCTCCAGACGACTGTCGTGGTCGCCGACTCCCACCCGAGCATGCTCTTCACCTCGACGCGGCTGCTCGACGCCGAGGACGACCTCACGGTCACCGGCTCCACGGGAGACCTGGAGCGGGCCACGGCGATGGCCAGCGAGCAACAGGCCGACGTGATGATCATCGACCTGCACATGCTCGAAGGCAGCTCGCGAGCCGCTGTCGCGTCCCTGCGTCGACGCAACCCCGACACGGCGGTGGTCATCCTCACCATGGAGGCGACACAGGCCTTTGTCGCGCCGCTGCTCGACGCGGGCGCTTCGGGCTACGTGCTCAAGGAGTTCGCCGACTCAGATCTCGCTCATGCCGTGCGCGAGGCCGCCGGCGGGCGTCGGTTCGTCAGCGAGAAGCTCGCGGCCTGACAGGGGCAGGGCCGCCGCCACCTCTGTGCCCTCTCCGGGCGCGGCGGTGATCGTGAGCGAGCCCCGGCTGAGCAGCACCCGCTCCCGGATCCCCGAGAGGCCGAACCCCTGCGTCGTCGCGGTGGGATCGAAGCCGCGGCCGTCGTCGCGCACGCGAACCTCAGCCAGCAACGCACCAACCCTCACCAGCACCTCGACCCGCTGGGCCTCGGCGTGCTTGACCACGTTGGTGAGCGCCTCCTGTACTAGCCGGTAGAGCGTCGTCTCCAGCTCAGCGGTGGGGGCGCCGGCCTCCGGCCCGTCGAGAGCAAGCTCCACGGTGATCTCGAGACCCGAGGCCCGACGGCGGTCGACGAGCGCCTCGATGGCGGCACCCAGGCCGAGGTCGTCGAGCAGCCGCGGACGCAGTTCGGAGATGATCGCACGCAGGTTCTCGATCTCGGTCTCGATGTCCTCGACGGCCTGGCGGACGGCCCGGCCCGTGTACTCGTGGTCACCGCGGCGCAGCGCGGAGGCGAGCAGGACGCGCAGCGCACCGAGGGCCTGCAGGGTCTCGTCGTGCAGTTCCCGGGCCCAGCGCCGACGCTCGGCCTCGGCCGCGGCGATGGTCGACCGCAGCCGGTCAGCCTCGACGCTGCGGGAGATGGCCACGGCGCTGGCGGCGGAGGTGGCGAAGGTCCGCAGCAGGCCCGCGTCCGCGGCGCTGAAGGCCTCACGTGTGTCGCCGCGGTCGAAGGCGGTGAGGACACCGATCCGCTCACCACGGTGGATCATCGGCACGAGCAGGGCGTGCCGGGCGGTCCTCGCGCCCATGTACTCCGGGGCGACCTTCATGTTGACGCTGGCGTCGCGCACCCGCCGCGGGTAGCCCTCGAGGAGCACCTCACCGGTGGTCGACTCGGCCATGGGAACCCGGCGTCCGCGCATGTCGTCGACCTGTCCGGCGCAGGCGGCGATGACCAGGTCGTCCCCTTCCACCAGGGTGATGATCACCGAGCGCGCATCGATGAGCGCTCGGCCTCGCTTGACGATCAGCTCGAGGATGCGATCCAGGTCGGATTCGGCGCTGATCGCGTCCGCGATGTTGCGGGCCGCGTCGAGGCCGCGAACGGCACGCTCCAGCTCGATCCGGCGCCGCTCGGACTCCTGGTAGGCGCGGGCGTTCTCGATCGCCGTGGCGGCCCACTCGGCGAGGATCGTCACCGCCTCCTCATCCTCCTCGCTGAAGGCCGCGTCCCCTGCCTTCTCGGTGAGGTAGAGGTTGCCCCAGGCGCGTCCAGCGACGAGGATCGGCACGCCCAGGAAGCTCTGCATCTCGGGATGCCCGACCGGAAAGCCGAAGCTCTCGATGTGGTCACCCACGTGCTCGAGGCGGAGCGGTTCGGGGTTCTCGATGAGGACGCCGAGCACCCCGCGCCCCCGTGGTAGCTCACCGATGGTTCGGCGCGTCGTCTCGTCGACCCCGGAGTGGATGAAGCGCTCCAGCTCGGTGCGCTGGCGGTTCAGGACGCCGAGGGCGCCGTAGCGCGCGCCGGTGACCCGGCGGGCCTCCTCGACGAGACGCTGCAGGACGGCGTCGGGGTCGCGCTCGGTGACGAGCTGGCGACCGACGTTCATCAGCTCACGCAGCGCGGACGTGCGTTCATCCATGAGAGCGGGGTGGGTCGGATCGGGCGGGGTCGAGATCAGGGACAGGTCGCACCGAGCGCCTCGGACCCCACCGGACCATTTACGACAGGCCCGTAGTACGTCACCCCACATCGGGGTGGTCTACGGATCCGGGGGTCAGTAGGCGCTGCGTGCTGGACGTGGTATCGGCCGGATGGCCCGCCGACCTGAGTCTCCAGTACTGATGCGATGACGCCGGTGGTCACGGCACGACCCACGCGGAGGGAGAACCACCGTCGCGGCGTCGGTGCGGCCGGCGGCCGTCTCTGGCATGACCGCCGCCCCGCCGGCGACGGCTCCCCCGGCTGAGCGGACCGGCCCGATCGCCGGAGCGACGGCGACGGTGGCGGTGGCGGTGGCGGTGGCGGCGACGGCGACGGCGGCGGGCAGGTTCCAGGCGGGCAGCGGCCCCGGGCGGGTGAGCGGTCCGAACACGGCCACGCGCCGCAGTTTCACTTTAGGCTGAGTACTCAAGGGAGACCTCCGGGTCAGCGGTGGACGGCAGGGAGACGGGACGCCCGGCGTGAGCCCGCTCGGAGGCGAGCCCCGGAACGTGATGGCGCAGCACGCCGAGGACGAGGCCGAGCGCGACGACCATGGCGCCGGCGCCCACCAGATAGGCGAGGTGATAGCCGCCGACGAGCGCGGCACCCAGCGGCCGGCCGGCCCGGCTCAGGCTCGCCGAGTGGGTGGTGGCGACCGTGGCCAGCAGTGCGAGACCAAGGGCCCCGGCGACCTGCTGGGAGACGTTGACGATCCCCGAGGCCAGACCGGCGTCGGCGTGCGGCACATCGGCCATGGCGATGGTCATCAGCGGCGCGAAGACGTTGCCGATGCCCAGCCCCATGGCGAGGAAGGCGAGGAACGGGAAGGGCAGGAAGCCGGCGTGAGTCCCGGCCAGGGTGAGCATCACCATGCCGACGATGGCCACCGCGATCCCTCCGGCCATCACGCCGACCGCGCCGAAGCGCTCGACGAGCCGGCGGTTGACGCCCAGGGACAGGACGGCCACGGTCAGGGTCCAGGGCAGGAAGGCCAGGCCGGTGTCCAGCGCACCGTAGCCGAGGATCTTCTCGAGGTAGAGGCTGCCCAGGAACCACATCCCGTACATGCCCGTGACCATGAAGCCGCGGACGAGGCTGGAGAGCACGAGCCCGCGCAGTCGCAGGATGCGCAGAGGCAGGATCGGGTTGCGATGCCGGGACTCGACGGCGACGAACAGGCCCAGCAGCGCGACCCCGAGGCCGAGAGGCGCCAGGGTTCGGCCCGAGCCCCATCCGGCACTGGAGGACTCGACGATGCCGTAGACGAGTCCGGCCAGCGCGAGCGTGATGAGCAGTGACCCGAGCCAGTCGAGGCCCTGGGCGAAGCCCGCGCCGCGGTCGGTGGGGATGAGCAGGCGTCCGGCGACCCCGGCGAGCAGGCCGATGGGCAGGTTGACGAAGAAGATCCAGTGCCAGTTGAGGAGCTGGGTGAGCACACCGCCGGCAAGCAGGCCCAGCGACCCCCCCGCGACCGCGGTGAAGACATAGGCGCTCATCGCCGTCGCCCGCTCCCGGGGCTCGGGGAACTCGGTGACGATGATGGCCAGGATCACCGAGGCCTGCAGGGCGGCGCCGATCCCCTGGAGGAAGCGGGCGCCGATGAGCAGGGCCGACGAATCCGCGAGGCCGCACAGGGCCGAGGCGAACGTGAACAGGGTGAGGCCGGCGAGGAACACCCGCTTGCGCCCGACGAGGTCGCCCAGACGGCCGGCGAGCAGGAGGAAGGATCCGAAGGTGACGAGAAAGGCGTTGATGACCCAGGTGAGCTCACTCTGGGTGAAGTGCAGGTCCCGCTGGATACCGGGCAGCGCGACGTTGACGATCGTCGTGTCCAGCACGATCATCAGCTGCGCGAGGCAGACCGTGATGAGCGCGAGCCACCGGCGTCGATGTTCTGAAAGGTGTGCCACTGAAACTCCGCAAGTCGTCGTTCTAAACTGGAGGGAGCCTCCACAAGATCACCGGGCTGCCGGGTCCGGATGAAAGTGGAGGGTGCCTCCGCAACACCAAATATAGCGGAGGGCGCCTCCGTTTCATGTCCATTCTGTGAGCGACCCCTGATGTCCACCACCCAGCACCCCCCCGCCCGGCCTCTTCGCGCCGACGCCCAGCGCAATCGGGACAAGGTCCTGAGCGCCGCCCGCGACGCCTTCACCGAGTACGGAGCGGCGACCTCGCTCGAAGCGATCGCCCGTCGCGCCGGGGTGGGAATCGGGACGCTCTACCGCCACTTTCCCACGCGACAGGCGCTGCTGGAGGCCGTCTACGTCGATGAGGTCGAACAGCTGGCCCGGGCGGCCGACGAACTCGCGGCGCTCGAGCCGTGGCCGGCCCTGGAGGCATGGCTGCGCCGCCTGGGCGCCTACCTGGTGACCAAGCACGCACTGGCGGCGGAGCTGCTCAACTACGTCGATCGCGACGCGGACGTGTTCGCCACCTGTCGCGGCGAGCTGTTCAGCGCTGGCGCCCCGCTGCTGGAACGGGCCCGCGCGGCCGGCGAGGTCCGCCCCGACGCCGAGCTCTCCGACGTCGTGCAGATGATCGGAGGGATCGCCAAGATCCAGACGGCGGATCCGGACGCCATCGTCCGAATCCTCGGCATGGCCCTGGACGGGCTGCGCTTCAGCTCGCCGGGGCGCCCGCGAAGTCCGTCGGTGAACTGACCGGCCGCACGCGCCCGCCCGCCCGCCCGCCCGCCGGAACCGGATTCCCTCGTCCGCGATCGGCCGGTGCCGAAGCACGCGCACGTCGGCGAGCCAGCTCTGATTGACCCGCCAGGGGTCGCGCCGGGCCTGGCGCGGCAGCGCGCGGGTCAGATGAACGGCGGCGGAGATCCCGGAGATCCTTCGGGGGATCGATCCGTCGGAGAGGACTCTTCCAGGGAGAGCATCTCCGGGTCCGGTGCAGAACGCCCTGGATGAAGGGTGCAGAATGTGCACACTGCACATGCCTGGTGACCCCCCCAAAACGGACGACGGTCCCCCCAGAGGCGCTACCGGCGGCGAGGAACCCTCGCCACGGGCACGGGAGATCATCCGCGCGGCCACCACCGCGCTGATTACCGATCCGACCGGGCTTTGACGGCTTCCGGGCTCTGCGGGACGCCCAGGCGGCCGCGGAGGTGGCCAACGACGACGTGGTCATCTACGCCGACGTGACGCTCGCCACGCTCGTGCGCGGCGAGCCCGCACGGACCCGGGCGTTCATCAGCTCCCGCGTGGGACGCCTCGATGCGGAGGAGAAGACCCTTCTGCGGGCCTACCTCGCGGCGCGCGGGAGCCCCACCCGGGCCGCCGCGGCGACCTACAGCCACCGCAACACGGTGCTTGAGCGCATCCGGCGCATGGAGTCCCGGCTCGGCGCGCCGCTGCGCGGCGGCGAGCTCGAGCTCGCCCTGGCTCTGGAGCTCGACCGCTTTTACGGACCGGGGCAACCCCCGGGCCGCCCCGGAGCAGCGGCCGCTCAAGAGCCTTCTCACCCACCCTTGAGCCGGTCCTGACGCCGCGGCGCCTACCCTCCTCATCAATGACGTCGACCTCTGAGGGCGCCGCGGGTGGCTGGGCGCCCACGCGGCCATGAGACAGCCCCTCCTCCGCGCCGGCGTCGTGCTCGTCGTGCTCGCCGCCCTCGGCTGGATCCTGCTTGGCTCCGGCACCCGGGCGCACACCCGGCGCACGGTCGTGGTGCTGGCCCGTGACGCGCCCCCGGTGCAGGAGAGCGTGACCGTGTCCTCCGCGGCATCGGCGCCTCCGATCGCCCCGAGCTTCCTCGGCTTCTCCGTGGAGTACCAGTCGATCGCCGTGAACGCCGGCTCGCCCTCGGCGCCCGACACCGTCTTTGACCGGCTCGTCACCAACCTCAACCCGGGCCAGCACCCGGTCATCCGCATCGGCGGGGACTCCTCGGACCACTCCTGGTGGCCGGTGCCCGGGCACGCCAGCCCCGGCCTCACCTTCGCGCTCACCCCGGCGTGGGTCGCCGACGTGGCCGGCTTTGCTCGCCGCACCGACGCCCGCCTGATCCTCGGCATCAACCTGGAGATGAACAACCCGCAGCTGGCCGCCGTCGAGGCCCGCCACCTGCTGGCCGGGATCGGCGCCGCTCACATCCTCCAATGGGAGGTTGGCAACGAGCCCAACCTCTTCGCCGTCTTCCCCTGGTACCTGGCCACGCCCGGGAACCCGGCCAGCGGCGTGTTCGTCCGGCCCCGGAACTACAGCGTCGCCCAGTACCTGAAGGAGTTCCGGGCCACGGCCCAGCAGCTGCCCCACCTGCCGCTGGCCGGCCCGGCGCTCGGCTCGGCCAAGTGGATGCAGCAGACCGAGCCGCTCATCCGCCACTACCCCGGCCTGGCCGACATCACCTACCACTCCTACCCGCTCACCTGTTTCGCCCCCAAGGGCAGCCCGATCTCCGGGACGATCCCCAACCTGCTGTCGCCGAACAGCTCCGACGCGCTCGCCGCCGGGGATGCCGGGTTCGCCGCCCAGGCCCGCGCCGCCGGGAAGACGTTCCGTGTGGATGAGCTCAACTCCGTCTCCTGCGGCGGCAAATCCGGGGTCTCGGACACCTTCGCGTCGTCACTGTGGATGACCGACGCGCTCTTCGCCATGGCCCGCGCCGGCGTCTCGGGCGTCAACGTCCAGGACTTCAACGGCGGCCGCTACAAGCCCTTCGGCTTTGTCGACCACAACGGCCACTGGAGCGCGCACGTGTATCCGGTGTACTACGGCATGCAGCTCTTCGCCGACGCCGCACCGGCCGGCTCGCAGCTGCTGCACCTGACGACCTCCGGCTCCGGCAGCGTCCGGGCCTGGGCGGCGCGCACCCCCGTGAGCTCAGCCGACCACGGCGCGACGACGGTCACGCTCATCAACCCCTCGCTCCACGCGACCCAAACGGTCCGCGTGCAGGTCCCCGGGTTCCATCGCGGTCAGCTCATGCGCATGACGGCGCCCGGCGGCGCGGCGGCCAAGGACGGGGTGAGCCTGGGCGGCCTGCACTACGCCGAGGCGACCACGAGCGGGACGCTCACCGGTACGCCGGCCTCGGCCACCGTGACCCCGGACAGCCACGGAGCCGTCGTACTGTCGCTGCCGCCCGCGTCGGCGGCGCTGCTCACTCTGGATCGCTGATCCGGCGCAGCAGTTCGACGGCCTGGTCGAGGATCTCGCGTTCCTCGGAGGTGAGCCGGTCGTTGATGCGCTCGGCGAGGAACCCCTCGCGCTGGGCGCGGTCCTCGTGCAGGGCGGCGCGGCCCGCGTCGGTGAGCGACACGAGACTGCGGCGTCCGTCGGTGGCGTCCGCCGTGCGGCTCACCAGGCCGGCGGCCTCGAGCTCGGCGACCGTCTGGCTCATCGACTGAGGACGTACACCCTCACTGCGGGCGAGCACCCCCGTGGGCTGGGCGCCCAGGCGATCCAGGCGACCCAGGACGGCGGTCTGGGTGAGTCCGTAGCGATGCTCGTTGCGCAGCCGTCGCGTGAGCCGACCGAGCACGACACGCAGCTCCGAGGCCAGCCCGTAGTGGGCGCCCGAGTACTCGGGCGGGGTCGGATCGGTGTGAACGCCCATGGCGCGGACTATACGCGCGCCCTATCCGCCGTCCGGAGGAGAGAGCGCATCCACCTCAGGGAGACATCGATCCATTCCCGCAGCGAATCGATTCACCCCGGGAGTCGGTATGAAGGTTGCCTTCGGTAAGCTCTGGGTCTCATGGGAGTGACCAGCGCCAGAGCCCGCATCGACACGCGCGCGCCCGCCTACAAGTGGCTCGTGCTCTCCAATACGACCCTCGCGGTTCTGCTCGCCACGCTCGACGGGTCGATCACGATCATCGCGATGCCGGACATCTTCCGAGGCATCCACCTCAACCCCCTTCAGTCCGGCAACTCTTTCTACCTCCTGTGGATGGTCCTGGGCTACCTGATCGTCTCGAGCGTGCTGATCGTGTCGCTCGGCCGGCTCGGCGACATGTTCGGGCGCGTGCGGATCTACAACATGGGCTTCGTCATCTACACGGTCGCCTCCCTGCTGCTCACCGTCGACTGGATGACCGGGGCTGCCGGGGCCACCTACCTCGTCGTGCTGCGTCTCGTCCAGGGGGTGGGGGGCGCCTTCCTGCTCGCCAACTCCGCGCCGATCCTCGCCGACGCGTTCCCCGCCAATCAGCGCGGGATGGCCCTGGGCATCAACAACATCGTCGGGGTCTCGGGAATGTTCATCGGCCTCGTGCTCGGCGGCGTGCTCGCCCCGCTCAACTGGCGCCTGGTGTTCCTCATCTCCGTCCCGGTGGGCATCTTCGGCACCGTCTGGGCCTACCTCAAGCTCCAGGAACTCTCCACGCCGCACCGGGCGCGCGTCGACTGGGCGGGCAACGTCAGCTTCGCGCTGGGGCTGATCCTCATCATGGTCTCGATCACCTACGGGATTCGGCCCTACGGGCACCACTCGACGGCCTGGATGAGCCCGCGCGTGCTCGCCCTGCTCGGCGGCGGCCTGCTCTCCCTGGTCGCCTTTCTGGTCATCGAGAGCCGTCACCCAGACCCGATGTTCCGGCTGCGCCTGCTGCGCATCCGCGCGTTCTCCTTCGGCACGCTGTCGACCTTCCTGGCCGGCGTGGCCCGGGGCGGATTGATGTTCATGCTGATCATCTGGCTGCAGGGGATCTGGCTGCCCGAACACGGGGTCGCCTTCACCAGCACGCCACTGCTGGCCGGCCTCTACATGCTGCCTCTCACGGTCGGCATGCTCATGTCGGGGCCGACCTTCGGCTACCTCTCGGACCGCTACGGGGCCCGCCTGTTCGCCACCCTCGGAATGGTCTTCACGGCGCTGTGCTTCCTCGGCCTCTGGCTGCTGCCGACGAACTTCAACTACCTCGTGTTCGCCGGGATCCTCCTGGTCATGGGGGTCTCCTTCGGGATGTTCGCCTCCCCCAACCGCGCTGCGGTGATCAACAGCCTGCCGACCGCCGACCGCGGCGCCGGCTCGGGCATGAACCAGACCTTCCAAAACTCCGCCCAGGTGCTCTCGGTCGGCGTGTTCTTCTCGCTGATGATCATCGGCCTGGCCGGATCGCTGCCCCACACGCTCAGCGCCGGTCTCCACGCCCACGGCGTGGCCCTGTCCCGCGCGCAGGCCATCGGCCGCACCCCGCCGGTGTCGGTGCTGTTCGCCGCCTTCCTCGGCTACAACCCGATCCAGCAGCTCGTCGGCCACCACGTTCTCACGGGCCTCAGCCTGCACAGCCAGGCCGTGCTCACCGGACGCGGGTTCTTCCCCGCCCTCATCTCCGCGCCATTCCGGGCCGGGCTGCATGTCGCCTTCGGCTTCGCGATCGTCGCCTGCCTCGTCGCCGCCGTCGCCTCCCTGTCCCGCGGTGGGGTCTACATCGACGCCGACGGAGCCGGGACCCAGCGCGGACCTGAGCCCGATCCGGTCGCGCTCAGGCCGGCAGCTGTGCCCGCTGCTCGGGCGTGAGATAGACCTCCAGCGCGCGGAGCTGGGCGCTCAGCCCGGCCGCCTCCGCGGCGACGGCGATCCGGCTCAGTGTGTCCGTCCCGGCGATCTCGAGCACCACTGAGAGCCGCTCCTTGTCCTCCAGCACGAGGGCGATCTGCAGCAGCGCGGGAGCGTCGGCGACGCCGATCGCCGCGCGGACCGAGGCCGGCGGCAGGTAGGCGTAGAAGGTGCCCATGGCGATCCACTCCTCCCGGGCGATGAGCTCGGCGGCCACCGCCGCAATGGTCGCGGGCGGGATCGCCCCGAGGATGTCGGCGACCCGCCGGGGATCGAGCTCAGTGGCGACATCGGCGAGGAAGGGCACGGGCAGGCGCGCGGCGATGTCGACCGCCCGGTCCACCTCCAGCAGTCCGGCGATGCGCGCGGCGAGCATCGGCCCGAAGACGCGCTCAGCGAGCGTCACGACGAGCCCGGCAGGCAGGATCCGGCTGGCTGCGGCCATCCGCGCGAGGACTCCGCGGGCGTCGAACAGGCTCGCCGTCACCTGGCCGCGGAGCGCACGCAGCTCCGGGGGGGCCAGCGGCGTGAGGTAGTCGAGCTCGTCCGGGACCACGCCGAGCAGCCGGGCCAGGCGCCGGATCTCCGCGTTGCGCTCGAGCTCTTCGCTCGAGATGGTGCTGTCCACCATGATCGCCACGGCTCAGCCGACGATCTTCTTCACCGGCCCGCGCAGCAGCCGCGGGATGTGCGCGAGGGCCTGCTCCGAGGCCGCAGTCAGCTCCTCGGCCTGGCGCTGGCGCGCCGCGCACAGCGCACCGGCAAGGTGCGCAAGGTGTTCATCGGCCAGCCCGGCCACCCCGGGGGTGGGTGCGTCGTGCAGCTGACGCGTGAGAAAGGCCCGTCCGTCGCTCTCCATCCCAGCAGCGTACCGGAGGCTACGGCGCTGTGACGTACGCACGATGGCGCGTCCGTCATCGGCGGTTTCTACGCGATGGCCGACGACGGTGCCCACGCGGGGCGGTAGGGTGGCGCGATGCGCTGGCCGGCCGAATGGGAACCCCACGAGCGGACGATCATGGGCTGGCCCTGTCGTGCTCGCCTGTGGGGCGAGCACCTTGAGGCGGCGTGCGCTGACTATGCGACCGTGGCCAACGCCGTGGCCGCGTTTGAGCCGGTGACGATGATCGCCAACCCCGGCGCCGACGCAGCCGGCGCCCGCAGCGCGCTGCGCGGGGACGTCGAGGTCGTCGAGCTGCCCCTGGACGACTCCTGGCTGCGCGACAGCGGCCCGATCTACGTCACCGACACGGACGGGCGCGCCCGCACCGCCGTGCACTGGCGCTTCAACGCGTGGGGGAAGAAGTTCCCCCCGTGGGAGCGGGACGCTGCCGTGGGCGGCGCCATCGCCGCCCATCTCGGTGACCCTGTGCGTGAAGTCGACATGGTCCTCGAGGGCGGGGCGGTGCTCTCCGACGGCGCCGGCACGATCCTCACCACCGAGCAGTGCCTGCTCGCCCCGAACCGCAACCCGACCCTTTCCCGGGCTCAGATCGAGGCGACCGTGCTGGCCGAGCTCGGCGGCCGACGCATGGTCTGGCTCGGTGAGGGTCAGTACGAGGACCGCGACACCGACGGCCACGTCGACATGATCGCCGCGATCGTCCCGGACGGCCGGGTGCTCCTGCAGACCGCCCCGGCCGGCGACCCCAACCATGAGCGCGGGGAGGACAACCTCGCCCGCCTCAGTGCCGCGGGCCTGGAGGCGGTCGTGCTCGAGCACCTGCCGCGCACGACCGTCGGCGGGGAACCGGTGGCGGTCTCCTACCTCAACTTCTACATCGCCAACGGCGCGGTCATCGTCCCGGTGTGCGGTGACGCCTTCGACCCGGAGGCCCTCGCGCGGATCGGCGGCTGCTTCCCAGGCCGGGAGGTCGTGCCGGTCCCCGGCGCGACCATCGCCTTCGGCGGCGGGGGACCCCACTGCATCACCCAGCAGGTCCCGGCCATCGTCGCGCCCGACCCGGGCGCCGCCGGGCCGGCCGCGGACTAGGATCGAGCCGGTGGGCGCGCTCATCACCAACTTCTCCGTGCCCGAGTCACCCGCGCGGGTGCATCCGCCCCGGCGCGCGCCGCTGCGCATGGGCCTGGTCCAGGAGCGCTGGCACGCCGACCCGGCCGAGCATGCCGACGCGCTGATGCGCGGCATCGGCACCGCCGCCGAGGCGGGTGCGCGACTCGTCGCCCTGCAGGAGCTCACCCTGTCGCCCTACTTCGCGGTCACCCCGGACGGTCCCGCGGCGCTGGGGGTGGACCCCGAGCCGTTGGAGAGCGGGCCGACGGTCGCGTTCGCCCGCGCAGCGGCGGCCCGGCACGGCGTGTACGTGCACGCCTCGCTGTTCGAGGCCGCCGACGGGCCCGCTGGTCCCGACGGCCTCGGCTTCAACACCGCGGTGCTCGTCGCCCCGGATGGGGAGCTCGTCCACCGTACCCGCAAGCTGCACATCCCCGTCACGGCCGGCTACCACGAGGACAAGTACTTCCGGCCCGGGCCCGCCGGGGCCGACGCCTTTCTGCCCGTCGAAGCGCTCGACACCCAGATCGGCCTGCCGACCTGTTGGGATCAGTGGTTCCCCGAGCTGGCGCGGGCCTACTCGCTCGCCGGCGCCGAGGTGCTCATCTACCCGACGGCGATCGGCTCCGAGCCAGACCATCCCGGCTTCGACACCCAGCCGCTGTGGCAGCAGGTGATCGTCGCCAACGGGATCGCCAACGGCACCTTCATGGTCGCGGTGAACCGCACCGGCAGCGAGGGCGAGCTCGTCTTCTACGGCTCCTCCTTCATCTCGGACCCGTATGGACGCATCCTCGTCCAGGCGCCCCGGGACACCCCCGCGGTGCTCGTGGCCGACCTCGACCTGGATCAGCGCGGGGACTGGCTCGAGCTGTTCCCGTTCCTCAGCACCCGCCGGCCCGACGCCTACGCCCCGCTCGTCGGGCCGCCGGCGACGCCGTCGGCCATCTGAGTCGGGGAGGCGCCGGCGTGAGCGCTGACCGGGCGCGCGGGAAGCTTCTTCCCCGGGTTGAGCAGGCCCTTGGGATCCAGGGCCGCCTTCACCGCGGCCTGCAGGGCGATCACCTCGGGAGTGAGCAGGCGCGCAGCCGCGCCGCGCTTGAGCGTCCCGATGCCGTGCTCCCCGCTGAGTGACCCGTCCAGCGCAACGGCGAGGTCGAAGAGCTCCTCCGCGGCCGCCTCGGCCCGGCGGATCTCCGTGGGGTCGTCGCGGTCGATGAGAAAGGTCGCGTGGAGGTTCCCGTCGCCGGCGTGGCCCCAGCTGCACGCCTCCAGGCCGTGACGGGCGCCGATCTCCCCCACGGCGTCGATCGCCGCCTCGAGCCGGGTCACGGGCACGACGATGTCCTCGGACAGCTTGCCGCCACGGCGGGCGGTGATGGCCAGGGAGAGGCCCTCGCGCCAGCGCCACAGCGCGCTGATCTCCGCACGGGTGCTGGGCGCCTGCAGGCTCGTCGCGCCCGGGGTGAGCGCCTCACGCAGTCGCGCGGCCTGCTCGGCCGCGGCCGCGGGCGCCCCGTCGGCTTCGGCGAGAACGACGAACCCGCCGTCTCCGGCGGCGGCGCCGTCGAGGTACTCGAGCGCGGCGGGGATCGCGCCGGAGGCGAGGACGGCGCCGATCGCCGCGCAGCCGCTGGCGGTGTCGGGGTACCGGGCGAGCACGGGCAGGCGCACCTCGGGGGCGGGAACGAGGGCGAGCTCGGCGGCGCAGATGATCCCCAGCGTGCCCTCGGAACCGATCATCAGGCTGCGCAGGTCGAGCCCGGAGACATCCTTGCTCACCCCGTGGCCGAGCTCGACGAGCCGGCCGGGCATCACGGCGACGGTGAGGGCACGCACCCAGCGGCCGGTGACGCCGTACTTGAAGGTGTGTGGTCCCCCGGCGTTGGTGGCGATGTTGCCCCCGATGAGGCATTGCTCGAGCGACCCCGGGTCGGGCGGGTAGAGCAGCCCGGACTCCGCCGCGCGGCGGCGCACCGTCGCCGTGGTCACCCCGGCGGGGGTGCGCAGGGACCAGCGTTCAGGCGCGACCTGGGGTGCCCCGGTGAGCCGCTCGACGCTGAGCAGGAGACCGCCGTGGGGGACCGCCCCCGCGGCGTAGCCGCTGCCGCCCCCGCGCGGGGTGACGGGGATGTCGTGGGCGTCGGCGAAGGCCAGCGCGGCGGCGACCCCGGCGGCGTCCGCAGGCAGGAGCACGGCGTCGGCGTGACCGGACACCCCGCGGCTGGCCGTGGCATCAGCCAGGTAGGCGCGGGCCCCCGGGGCATCTCCGGCCAGCACGCACTGCGGGCCGAGGGCCCGGCCGAGATCACGGATGAGTGCAGCCTGGCTCACGCTGCCTCGGGGAGGATGCCGACGCCCGTGGGGATCATCTCAGCTGGCGTCCTTCGAAACATCTTCACGCTTTCCGGAGCGGTCCTTACGGGCTCGGGTCAGCGTAGAGGACATGACCAGACGCCTCTTCGCAGTGCTCATCCCGGCGCTCGCCTCGGCGGCGTTCGCCACTCCTGCCTTGGCCGCCACCCCCGGAGTCACCTCTGAGGCGGTGAGCGCCAACTGGGCGGGCTATGCCGCCACCACCTCCCACTCCTCCGGATTCTCCGCCGCCTCCGGCAGCTGGGTCCAGCCGCGCGTCGGCTGCTCCGGGGGCCAGACCTACAGCGCCTACTGGGTCGGACTCGGCGGTGGGGCCCCGAGCTCCCGTGCTCTCGAGCAGGAGGGCACCCAGGCGGACTGCTCGGCCTCCGGCCAGGCGACGTACTACGCCTGGTACGAGCTCGTCCCCTCCGCCCAGGTGAGGATCGGCCTGGCCGTTCACCCCGGTGACCGGATCTGGGCCCGCACCGCGGTCCACGGTGACCAGGTGACCGTCACCGTGGATAACAAGACCACCGGCCAGAGCTTCACCCGCACCCTCACGATGTCGCGGGTCACCCCGGACACCTCCACGGCCGAGTGGGTTGCCGAGGCCCCGTCGGCCTGCGTGGGCGGCGCCAGCGGCAACTGCCAACCGCTGCCGCTGGCGAACTTCGGGAAGGTGACCTTCACCAACGCCTACGCGCGCGCCAACGGCCAGGTCCGGCCCGTGTCGGGGTGGACCACCCAGGCCATCGCCCTGTCCCCGGCCTCGGGCTCGCAGTTCATCTCCGGCGACGGGTACGGGTACGGGTACGGGTACGGCGAGGCTGGCGGCAGTGGCTTGGGCAACCCCTCCGGGAGCGCCGCAGCGGCGGCGAACAGCACGGGCGCAGCACCCGGTGCGCTCTCCGGCGACGGCAGCTCCTTCAACGTCGCCTACGGAGCGAGCGCAGCCGCCACCACGAGCACCGGGTACGGGGCGGCACCGTCGCCCGGATCCGGGAACGCCTATGACCTCGCGGGCGGGAGCGGGGCCTCTGGCTATGGCGGGAGCGGGGCCTACGGCGATGTCGCGGGCAGCGGGTACGGCTATGGCGCGGGCAGCGGCTACGGCGCGAGCGATGCCTACGGCTACGGCTACGGCTCGTACTCCGGCGCCGCCGGCTACGGCTCCGGCGGGTACACGATCGTCGTCCCGACCCTGTTCTGAGGCCCGGACCGGCGGGCCGCCGGGAGTCGACTCAGGCGGCGACCGTCTCGGCCCCGAGGGCCCGCAGGGCCTCAGCGACATGATCGCGGTGGTGGGAGTCCTCGCAGGCGCACACCACCGCACCACCCGAGCCCGTGTAGTTCACCGCCGCGCCCGCCGCCCGGCCCGCCTGCACCATCGCCACGTGGGCGGGGTCGAGGTCCATCAGCTCGGCGCGGACATCGAAGCTCCCGTCGACCGCGGCAGCGAACGCCGCGTGATCGGCGTTCAGCAGCGCCACCCGGGCGGCGCGGGCGTGACCGGCCAGACGTGCCATTCCCGCCGTGACCACCGGATCTCCCGCGGACCAGCGGGAACGCAGATCGCCATGGACGATCCCCGAGCCGGCGGCTGTCTCCGCCCGCCAGGCGACGAGCAGGGGCCAGAGCCGGTCATAGGGCAGGCGCTCAGCGACCGCCCGGGGACCGGAGAAATCCATGAACATCAGGCCGCCGTGCACCTGGACGAGCCGGTCCTGCAGACCGGCGGCGATCCCCAGGTCGTCGACCTCGATCGACAGCGCGAGCTCCGCGAGCTCCAGGGCCCCGAGCGTGACGCGGTGGGCGTCGAGCAGCGCGCGGAGGGTGGCGATGACGATCGCGCTCGATCCCCCGAGCCCAACGGACCGGGGAATCGAGGTGACCATCCGCACCCCGTATCCGCGCGTGTCGATCCCGAATTCACGCTGAGCTCGCGCCAGCACGGCCCGGGTGAGGCGCCCACCCTGGGGGGAGTCGGCTCGTCGCGCGCGGCGGATCAGCGCCGTGCCGGCCTCCGCCTCCGCAACCCCGGCCTCTGCCTCCGCAACCTCGGCCTCCGCAACCTCACCTACCGCGGCGCGGGTCTCCGCCGAGCGCTGGGTGAGGTTCACCCGGGCCCCGAGCATGTCGAGGGTGAGCGCCAGGACGGCGCCACCGTACCCGTCGGAGGGGTTTCCGGCCAGCGCCGTGCGCGCGGGCGCCCGGCCCTGGCGCCGGCGCCGTCCCGGCGCGCCCGGCGAAGCGCCCTCACCGACCACGCCGCTCATCCCCTCACTCCGTGAAGGCGGCGGCGAAGCGAGGGTCGCGCCGGGCGAAGTGCACGAAGGTCGCCACATAGGACTCGACGGTGCCGATGTCAAAGCGCCGTTCCCCCGCCTGCAAAGGCACCGCGACGACCCGCTCCCCCTGGGCGATGAGCACGTTGAGGGCGTCGGCGACCTGCACCTCTCCGCCGGCGTCCGGCGGGGTCTGGCCCAACTGCGCGAGTACGGCGGGGGAGAAGACGTAGCGGGCGGCCACCGCCCAGTGGCTCGGGGCCTGTGCAGCGGCGGGCTTCTCCACCAGGCCGGTGATGCGCTCCAGCGGCCCGGCGACGATCCCGTAGCGGGAGACGCGCTCCGGCGGGACCTGCTGGACGGCGATGACCGCGGCGGGAGCCTCGGCCTCGAAGGTCTCGATCAGCCGGCGGCTGAGGTTCGCCCCACCGTGAGGAGACTCGATGATCGCATCACCGAGGGCGACCATCACGCCGCCGGAGGCGCCCAGGCTGGTGCCGTAGCGGATCGCGTCTCCCAGCCCCGCCGGGCGGGCCTGGCGTGTGTAGAGGATCTGCAGGCCGGTGCGCGGATCGATGAGCGGCTCGCTACCCAGCTCCGGGTCGGCGTCGAAGTGGTCCTCGATGGCCCGCTTGCGCCGTCCGGTGACAAACAGGACACGCTGGATCCCGGCGGCGACGAGCTCCTCCACGACGTACTGGACCACCGGCCGGTCGAGGACCGGCAGCATCTCCTTGGGCTGGGAGCGCGTGGCCGGCAGCAGGCGGGTGCCGAGGCCGGCCACGGGGATGAGGGCATCGGTGACGGGCACCTCCGCGATCCTAAATGAGCCTCCCGAGCAAGGTCATTGTCCCTTCACAGGACATATGAGCCTGCGCAAGGACATCGACTCGGGTCAGATCGCCTCGGAGCCCAATCCGGAGCCGGATCCGGAGCCCAATCCGGAGCCGGAGCCGGATCCGGAGCCGGAGCCGGACCCGTACCCGGACGGATGACCGGCGCCAAAGGCGGGCCCCACAGGCCCGCCACATCACCCACGCCTCAGGCGACCTCACGGGCCGAGAAGGCGTCCGAGCTCTCCAGCGCCCGGCGGTACCCGGCGGCGAGCCGCTCCAGGGACGCCTCCCAGGTCCGCTCGCGCACCGCGGTCAGGGCCGCCCGGCGCAACGGCGCGGCGACCAGGTCCGAGCGCAGGACAGACAGCAGCGCGTCGGCCAGCGACGCGGCATCGGCCTCGCGCAGCAGGCCCGTCTCCCCGTCGACGACGAGGTCCGCCGGGCCTCCGACCCCGACCGCGACCACCGCCAACCCCGAGGCCTGAGCCTCGAGAATGACCTGACCGAAGGTGTCGGTCACCGACGCGAACAGGAAGGCATCGGCGCTCGCATACGCCGTGGGCAGCTCCGCGCCGTGGAGGAAGCCCAGGAAGGTCGCGGCTGAGCCGAGGCGCTCCTCCATCGCCCCTCGCTCGGGCCCATCACCGGCGAGCACGAGGTGCAGGCGCGGGTCGCGCTCGCGGGCCGCGAGGAAGGCGTCACAGAGGAGGTCGACGCCCTTCTCCTTCGTCAGGCGCCCCGCGTAGAGGACGTTGATCTCCCCGGGCAGAGCCGAGGCGTCCCGCAGCTCGGGAGAGAAGCGGGCCAGGTCAACGCCGCGGTCCCAGCGGCCGATCACCGAGCCGGGGACCCCGAGCTCGACCAGACGCGCGTCGGTCGCCGCCGAGGGGGACAGCACGACGTCACACCGTGAGTAGAACCTGCCCATGGCGACGTCGGCCAGGGTCTCCAGGTACGCCTGCCCGGTGCGCAGGCCCGCGTAGGCGCCCAGCTCGGTATGGTAGGAGCCCAGCAGCGGCAGCTCGAGGATCTTGGCCACCAGCCATGCCCCGGCGCCGGCGGGGCCGGGGGTGACGACGTGGACGAGGTCATAGCGGCCCTCGGCGATCGCATCGACCAGAGCGGGCACAGTGGGCACGCCGATCTTCAGCCCGTCGTCGAAGGGCATCTGGATCTCCGCCACCGCCGAGAGACGGCGGTCGACGTCCGCGTCGGTGCCGATCACCTCCACCTCGAAGCCGGGGACGCCGCGATCGCGGATCTGGCGCAGGGTCGAGGAGACGCCGTGGGTGGCGGACATGCCGTCGGCGACGATGGCGATCCGCGGACGGTCCCCGTCGGTGCGCGTGAGCTTCTGCTTCTCCCGGCCGAGGAAGGCCGCCGCGGCCGCGTAGGGCACCGCGGGGAGGCAGGCGTTGAAGAGCTTCGCCGGGGTGTCGACGAGCCCCATCAGGTTGCCGCTCGCGGCCAGCGCGGCCGCGTCGCCCACGACCCGGGCGAGCTCGCGCTCGTGCAGGCGCTTGGCGCGGCGCTCCAGGTCGTGGTGGGAGAGCTCGCCGTCCTGGAGGAACTCCAGCAGCCGCCGCTCGTCGATGCCCAGCTCCATGGCGTCCAGCCAGGCGCGCAGCAGGGCGAGCGCGTCCGCCGGGCCGACGTCGGCCTGTTCGCCGCCGTGGCGGACGCCGCCCTCGGACATCACGCGCTCGACGATCGTGAGCACCGCGCCCGGGTCGAGCCGGCCGGCGGTCCGCTCCGTGCCCCCGAGGGCGCGGATGGCCAAGGCCATCGCCGCGTGGGTCCACTTGGCCGCGCCACCCTGATCGCCGTGGGAGGTCGCCTGACCGGCCCGAATGTGGCCGAGAAACTCCTCCGGGGTCGCCGCGAACGGGGTCTCGGTGAAGGTGCGTCCGATGTCGACCCCGGCGTGGTCGTCGGTGCCGCCGATGGCCGTCCCGCCGTGGGTCTCGATGTACACGAAAGCGGGGAGGTTGAGCTCCTTCGCGCGGGAGCCGTTGCGCGTCTCCCAGATCGGGAAGAGCTGGGCGAGACGGCGGCGGTGCCGGGCCGTCAGGGGCGCCTCGACCGCATAGAAGGGATGGGCCAGCGCACACGTGATCCCCGCACCACGGAGGTACTCCGCGCACGCCTCCACCGAGTCGTTGTGGGCCTGGAGCCACTCGTGATCCTCCGGGGTGATCCCGTAGCAGAGCACGTGGACCGCCTGGGGCTCGTCCTTGAACCACACGGTGAGCTCCTCGGAGACGAACACGTCGGGGAGGTGGGCGATGGACAGCGCGCCGTCGATCGTGTCGTGGTCGGTGATGGTGACGAAGTCCATCCCCCGGCGTTTGGCGAGCTCGTAGACCTCCTCGGGCTCGGTGGCGCACTCCGGCAGGGCGAGGGACCGCTGGATCCCGAGCTTGGACAACCGCGAGGCCGTTGAGTGCACGTGCAGGTCCGCGCGACTGAGGTGCCGTTCTCCGCGGTGCCGGTCTGCGCCGTTCTCCGTGTTCATGGCGCAAGCATCGAACTGGGGCCCTCAGCGATCGTGAAGAACGCGGGCCCATCCTGTGAAGTTGTCGTGAAACGGGCATGGCAACCCGACCCCGGTGGAGAAGCATGCGCTCTGTGCATCGACTCAGCTCGGGGAGGCCCGACCTCAGCATGACCGCGGACGAGGTGACGCTGACGCGTGGACGCCTCGAGCTCACCGTCACCCTGCGGCCCTTCAGCCTCACGGTCCGCCGCGACGGACGCCGGCTGTGGCGCAACGCCGGTGCCTGGGTCGCCGAGGGCCGGGTCCACGACACCTTCATCCACTTCACCGAGGGCGTCATCGCCCACGAGGAGCTGAGCCCGCCCGAACGCGCGGGCCGGGCGAAGGTGCTCACGGAGCTCTCGCCCGACGCCGGCCCGCCTGACGCCGGCCCGCCTAACGCCGGCCCGCCTGACGCCGGCCCGCGTGACGCCGGCCCGCCTCCCGGCATCACCCTCGCCCTGCGCTTCGGTGACGCGCGCCGCGGGACCCTGGCCATCACGCTCACCGCCCCCGATGAGGTCCAGCTCACCCTCACCGCGGACCCCGTCCCCGCAGCGCCGGGCACCGAGTCGGACCCCGCGGCCGGCGCGCACTCTCCCCTGCGCCTGGCCCTGGACTGGGACCGCCGCTCCATCGAGCATTTCACTGCCCTCGGTGTGCGCCACTCGACGGAGTTCGACCACCGTGGCCGGCGCATCCAGCTCGGTGCGGACCGCCGCTACACCGGCCCGGACTGCCCCCCGGAGATGCTCGCGGCCGGCGGGATTCCCCAGGGCGACTGCGCCCCCACCCCCTACATGGAGTCCTCCCGCGGCTATGCCGTGCTCGCCGACACGGCGGCGAACGGGACGATCTTCGACCTCTCGGGGGACCGCACCAGCGTGTCCACCCGCGCCCACGCCGGCCCGCTCAGCGTGCGGATCTTCTGCGCCTCCACCCCGTTGGCGCGCCTGCGCCAGATGTGCCGGGCCACCGGCTTCCCCGCGCTGCTGCCCGAGTGGGGCTACGGGTTCTGGAAGAGCCGCGACGTCCACGAGGACACCGAGGCGGTCCTGGATGACTTCCACGGCTTCCGCGCCGCCCAGATCCCCCTGGACGCGGTGGTCATCGACTCGCCCTGGGCCTCTCAATACAACTCCTGGGAGTTCAACCGCCACCAGTTCCCCGACGCCCCGGGCCTGATCCGGATGATGCGCGAGGACGGCGTGCGCACCGTGCTGTGGTGCACCCCGTGGGTGAACCTCGACTCCCGTGACGGCCAGATCCCGCCCCAGCCCGAGTCCGAGCGCCTCCACCGCGAGCCCGCGCCCAACTACGCCGCTGGCGCGGCGGGCGGCCACTTCGTCCGCACCGCCGCCGGGGAGCCCTGGGTCGGGCGCTGGTGGATGGGCGACGGCTCCCTTCTCGACTTCACCTCCCCGGGGGCCGAGGCGTGGTGGCGCGAGCAGGTCAAGAGGGTGCTCGACCTCGGGGTGGAGGGGATCAAGATGGACGACGGTGACGGCTACTACGTCCCCGACGAGGTGCGCTTCGCCGACGGCCGCTCCGGCGCGCAGGTCGCCTGGGAGAACGGGTCACGGCACCGGCTCTCCCTGCAGCGGGCGCTGGACGAGGTCCATCCCGGCGCCGGGGTCCTCTTCGGCCGCTCGGGCTGGACGGGACAGCACGCCACCGGGCTCACCTGGGGCGCCGATCAGGCCTCGGACTTCTGGTCCCTGCGCGTGCTCGTCGTGGCGACGCTCACCGCCGCGATGTCGGGCTACTCCAACTTCTCCCACGACATCGGCGGCTACCTGGGCCATCGTCTCGTCGAGCGCTGCCCGCCCGAGCTGCTCATCCGCTGGCTCCAGTTCGGCGCCTTCACCCCGCTCATGCAGGCCCACTCCAAGATGGCCCATGAGCCCTGGCATTACGGCGAGCGAGTGGTCGACACCTACCGCGGCCTCGTCCTGCTGCACGAGCAGCTCGTCCCCTACGTGCGCGCGGCGGCGGCGACCGCGGCCCGCTGCGGGGTGCCGATCATCCGGCCCCTGGCCCTGCTCGACCCCGGCGACGAGCGCGGTTGGACCCTGTCGGACGCCTACGGCTACGGGCCCGCGCTGTGGGTCGCCCCCGTGCTCGAGGAGGGCGTGGACGAGCGCGAGGTGCCCCTGCCCCGCGGGGAGTGGATCGCCACCTGGTCTCAGGAGCGGATGGCCGGCGGCGGCGAGGTCCTCGCCCCGGCGCCGCTGTCGACGATCCCCGTGTGGGTGCGCGCCGGCTCGATCGTCGTCAGCTACCCGGCCGCGCATGTCGCCCGCGGACTGGGCGACGTCCCCGAGTCAGCACGTCCGCTGGAGGCCGCCCTGTGGGGGCGGCCACGGCAGGGGCGGGCTGTCGCCCGGCTGGCCGACGGGACCCGGATCCGCTGGTCCGCGCGGGACGGCTGGTCGGTGTCCGATCCGGCACGGGAGGTCTCCGTCCGCATCATCGAGGCCTAACCCCCTGCCTCCGGGGTCTTGCCAAGCTCTTCATCGGTTCGGGCCATACTTCGCACAGTGAGTGTGCTGACCACTTCCCGCGGGCGGGCGCGCTGGCAGGCGGGCATCGTCCGGGTGAGCGCCCTGCAGGTACTGCTGGCCGCCGCGGTGCTGCTGGGCGCCGACACGCTCTATGACCAGTTCGGTCCGTCACTGAGCTCGGGCGTCTTTGACGAGCTGGCCCACGTGGCCACCGGGCTGCTGTGCCTCAACCTGCTGCCGCGGCGCTGGCGCAATCCGATCCTGGCACCGGCGCTGCTCGCCTCGGTGCTCATCGACCTCGACCACGTGCCCCAGTACGTCTTCCACGTGTACTGGTTCACCCAGGGGACGCCGCGGCCCTACACGCACTCCCTACTCAGCGTCGTCGTCTGCCTCGTCCTGGCGTTGGCCTGGCGGCGCCGGCGGGTCATGTGGGTGGGGGTCGCCGTCGGCTTGGCGCTGCACTTCGTCCGCGACCTCGGCGAGGGCGGGGGCGCCGGCGTCGCCCTGCTCTGGCCGGTCAGTGACCACGCCTTCGCCTACAGCCACCGTCTCTACCTCAGCCTGATGGCCGCCGCCGTCGGGCTCAACCTACTCCTGCTGCTGCGCGAGCGTCTGGCCCACACCCCGGCGCTGACCTGGCGGGCGCCCGCGGGCTCGGGCACGGGCCGCTGACCCCACGGCCCGTCAGGGCAGGCGCGAGGCGTGCGCCGGAGCGCTCACCGTCGTGTGGTTCCAGCCCGACAGCCGCAGGTCCTCGGGGCCGCGAGCGTCGGCGGCCGACTGCCGGCAGGCCCCGGAGCCCCCGGCCACTCCGGGGCCGGTCTTCTGCAGGCGCAGCGGAAAATGCGGCGCGGAGAGGGAGATCCACATCACGCCTGGCGCCGTGCCGGGACGCGTCCCGGAGAAGCGCACCTTCACCGCACGCTGGCCGGCGACCGTGCCGGTGCCGATGACCCGGGGGGACGCCGCCTGAGCGACGACGCAGCGCGACAGCTGCGCGGCCGAGACCTGATTGACGATCGAGGAGAACGTCGTGTCGGCCGTGGCGGGCACGACGTACCAGCGGTTCGCCAGCGCGGCCACCTGGGTCGCGCCGAGCTGGGGCGACTGCTGGGTCCAGAAGGCGGCGTTGGCGTAGATGTAGGAGTGCCCGGGGACCGTCGTCAGCTTCACCAGCGCCGGCCCGCGCTGGAGGGTCGCCGAGACCCCCGACGGGTCGGCGACTGCGAAGCTCGCCGTGGCCGTGGTGCCCTGGGCGGGGACGCTGCCGCTGGCCGAGAAGGAGTGCGCGGCGGCGAGCGCAGCCTCGACGTCCCGGAGGATGCGCGCGGCCGGCTGCCGGGCGTACGCGGCGGCGCCCGAGGACGCCGCGCTGGATCCGCATGCGGCCAGGCCACATGCGGCGAGCGCCGCGGCGCCCCCGATCCCTGCTGTGAGACTCTTCATCCGCGGCGACACTACCGGCACGGCGGGCCCGAGTCCCGGGCCACCCCTCGGTACCCTGCCGCTGTGCACTTCAGCGCCCTGACCCCGGCCGAGCAGCGCGTGTTCGGCTGCCTCATCGAGAAGCGCTTCACCACCCCGGACGCCTATCCGCTCAGTCTCAACGCGCTGCGCCTGGCCGCGAACCAGAGCACGAACCGCGACCCGGTGATGCACCTGGAGGAGGGTGAGGTCAATGACGCGGCCCAGCGCCTCTCCCGCTACGGCCTGGTCCGGCTCGCCTCGGGGCACGGCAGCCGCGCGGTGAAGTACCGCCACCTGGCCGAGGACGCCCTGGACCTCCGCGGCGGCGAACTGGCTCTGCTGTGCGTCCTGCTGCTGCGCGGACCCCAGACCCCCGGCGAGCTCAAGGCCCGGACCGAGCGGATGGCCGCCTTCGGCTCCCTGGCCCAGGTTGACGCCGGGCTCGAGGCGCTGTCGGCCCGCGGGTATGTGAGGCGCCTGGACCGGCGCCCGGGGCAGAAGGAGGAGCGCTGGGCCCAGCTGCTCGGCGCCGACGCCCTGGCGGACCCGGCCGCGGGGGGACGGACCGACCGCCCAACGGCCGCCTTGGCGGGCACGCCGGCACACGCGGTGGCCAGCCCGCCAGCGCCCCCGGTCGCCTCGGGCCTGGGCGCGGCGCCGGCGCCCCCGGCCGCCTGCGAAACGGGGCCGGCTCCGCCTGTGGTGGTCCCACAGGCCACCGCCCTCAGCGCGCTCGAGGCGCGCGTCGCGGCGCTCGAGGCCGAGGTGGCCGAGCTGCGGGAGGCGCTCGGCGGCTAGCGGGGTCGGTGCTGGCGCTCCCACTCGCGCCGGGCCTTCGCCCCGTCCCGGGCGGATGACCCGGGGGCGTGCGGAGACGCCGGATCGGGCTCAGATGTCGGACCTGGCGGCGCTGTCGGACCTGGCGGCGCTGTCGGACCTGGCGGCAGTGTCGGACCGGGCGACCGCGCCGGCCCGGGCGGCGGTGGCGAGGCCGACGGTGGCGTCGGCGTGGCCCTCGGGGAGCGGTCCGCCGGCCAGTGCCCGTGCTCGGCGAGGTAGCGGCGGGCCTCCTCCTCGTCGTCACGGTCGACGTTGCCGCTCACCCCCATGCGCCAGAGCACGTTGATGAGGGCGACGGACAGCCCGGCGCCGACAAAGGCGGCGAAGGCGTCGACGCCGAAGACCCCCGCCCCGTCGATGATGAGCAGGACCGTGCCGATGACGCACAGGGACCAGGGCAGGTAGCGGCGCCAGAAGAGGATGATCAAGCGGGGGAGGGCCACTGGCGCCTAGCGTAGGGACGCCGGGCGCTCACCGCGTGACGCCGACCGCTCCGGGGTCAGCGTGTCGGCATGGCCGTGGGACGCCGCGCCGGCCAGGGGCAGGTCGATCTCGAAGGCGGCCCCGCCGGCGGCGGACTCGCCCACCGACACCCAGCCACCGTGGGCCTCGACGATCGCGCGCACGATGGCCAGGCCCAGGCCCGCCCCGCCCTGCGAGCGCGCGCGGCTGCGGTCGGTCCGGTAGAAGCGTTCAAAGACCTGCTGGCGGTGCTCGGGCGGGATGCCCGGACCGTCGTCGGCGACGGTGATGAGCACGCGCTGGGGGTCGCGCGGGGAGCGCCGGGCGGAGATCTGCACGAGGCCGTCGGGCTCCCGGGTGTGAGCGATCGCGTTGGTGCCGAGGTTGCGCAGGGCCTGGGCGAGACGGTCCGGGTCCGCGTCGATGGTCAGGGCCTCGACCCGGCCGACCTCGATGCGCCGGGGCGCGGTGAGACTCAGGCCGTCCCACAGGTCCGTGATGAGCGGGGCGAGCTCGACCCGGCGGCGGCGCAGGAAGTCGTCGCGCTCGGAGCGGGCCAACAGCAGCAGGTCGTCGGTGAGGCGCGTGAGGCGCGAGATCTCGGCCTGGATGAGGCGCTCGACGCGCAGCAGCTCGTGGCGTTCGACGTCTTCGGTGCCGGCGAGCAGCTCGAGCTGGCCGCGGATGACGGTGAGCGGGGTGCGCAGCTCGTGGGAGGCGTCGGCGACGAACTCGCGCTGGACGTCGAAGGCGGCGCCCAGGCGGTCGAGCATGTGGTTGAACGCCTCGGTGAGCACGCGCAGCTCGTGGTTGGCGCGCGGGGGCAGATCCAGCCGCGGGGTGAGATCGCCGCCGTCGATGCGCGCGGCCACCCCGGAGACGCGCCGCAGCGGCGCGGACATCCGCGAGCCCGTGAGCCAGGCGAAGGCGAGCGCGAGCCCGAGCGCGAGGACCCCGGCGACGAAGAAGGACTTCAGCACCTCGTGCTGGGCGCGCTCGATCGCCTCCAGCGGCTGAGCGGCGCCGGCGACGAACCGCAGCCCGTTGGGCAGCCGCAGGGACTGCTCATAGATGCGCAGCGGGCCAACGTCCGGGGCGGACTGGATCGAGTAGCCGGGTTGGGGCGTCATCAGCCGGCTGCCCTCGAGGTTCTCCTGCTGCTGGTCCCCGACGGTCTCGCCCGCATCGCCCGAATCGTGGCCGCCGAAGAGCTCGGGGTGGTTGGCGGCCGTCCCGTGCCCGGGGACGATGGCGAACAGCAGGGCCCCGCCGTTGCGGTAGGACTGCGAGGCCGCGTAGCGGTCGGCGCTGGCCAGCAGCCCGGCGGCGCGCAGATGGGTTCCGTTGGCCACGGCATCCCCCAGCTCGACCGCGTCCGCACGCAGGGACATGTCGAGCTGGGCCCGTAGCTGGGCGCCCGTCTGGTGGTAGACGACGAAGAAGGCGACCCCGACGGTGACCATCACCACCGCGCCGACGGCGAGCACGAGTCGGGAGCGCAGCCCGGTGGGGATCCAGCGGGCCGCGCGCCGACGCAGCCCGCGGCCGGGCAGGCGGACGAGCGGGCGGACGCGCCGTGTGTTCAGCGCGGCTCCCCGTCAAAGCGGTAGCCCAACGAGCGCACCGTGGTGATCTGGCCGACCGCCTCAGCGGCGGACAGCTTGCGCCGCAGGTAGCCGATGTAGACGTCGAGGACGTTGGTGCCCGGGTCGTGCTGGTAGCCCCACACCGCGCGCAGGATCTGGTCCCGCGGGAGCACCTGGCCCTCGTGCTGCATGAGGTGGACGAGCAGCTCGAACTCGGTGGTGGAGAGCCGCACCGCCTGCTCGCCGACCGTCACCTTGCGCGAGATGAGGTCCACGCGGATGCCCCCGGCGCTGACCAGCGTGTCGCCTCGGCGGGAGGAGCGCAGCTGGGCCCGCACACGGGCGGCGAGCTCGTCGATGGCAAAGGGCTTGACGAGATAATCCACCGCCCCGGCGTCGAGGCCGGCGATGCGGTCCTCCACCTCGGCCCGGGCGGTGAGCACGATGACGGGAAGGTCCGGGCGGCTCAGCTGCAGCTCGGCAAGGACCTCCTGGCCGCTGCGCTTGGGGAGCATGAGGTCGAGCACGACGAGCTCGATGTCCGCAGCCAGGGCCCGTTGGAGACCGGCCTCTCCGTCAGTGGCGGTCTCGACCTCGAGCCCGTGCCGGCGCAGGCCCCGGTCGACGAAGTCGAGGATGCCCGGCTCATCTTCCACGACGAGGATCATGGGATCGATCATAAGAGTCCGGCGGGTGGCGACCGCCGGGAGACGATCCGGCGCCGGCATGGCCAAGAGGGTTCTCATCGGCGCGGGCCCGCGGGCGGCGTCGCCAAAGAGGGTTCTCACGCCCGTGAGAAGGACCGCTTACAAATGGAGGGAAGACTCTCTGACATGGATAGAGCTCAGATCAATCGCGACGCCGCCCTGGATCGCCTCCGGCGGGTGAACCGGGGTCTGGCCGCAGGGTCGGTCATCGGCATGGGAGCCTTCATGGGCCTGGTGGCCACGGAGGCCCACGCCAAGCATCGGACCGTCGTGGTGCCCGCCGGCTCGAGTCTGAGCACCCGAGGTGCTGCCGCGGGATCGAGCCGCTCGGCCGCGCCGGCCTCGAGCGCCCCCGCTTCCGATGACGCATCGGGCTCCGAGGCCGCCGGTTCGGCGGGCAGCGGTTCGGCGGGCAGCGGTTCGGCGGGCAGCGGATCGGCGGGCAGCGGGTCCGCGGGCGCGGGCGCCGCCGCCCCCCAGCCGGCCCCGGCCGCCCCGGCACCCGTGGTGGTCTCGGGCGCGTCATGAGCTCCGCGGCCCCCCAGACGGTCGCCGCCTGGTCCGCCATCGGCACCACCGCCCTCGTCCAGGTGAGCGACCCGGAGCTGCTGGAGCCGGCCCGGACGATCCTCACCGCCGAGCTCGCCCGCATCGACGCCGCCGCATCCTCCTACCGCGCGGACTCCGAGCTGAGCCGCCTGCTGGGCGCCGGCCCCGGCGTCCACGCGGTGAGTGACGCGCTGCACGAGGCCGTGGCGGTCGCCCTGGAGGTGGCCCGGGCCAGTGACGGGCTCGTGGACCCGACGCTCGGGCGCGGACCGCACCCGAGCTCGATCGACCTGCTCGGCTGGGCGGTGCGCCTGCCCGCCGACAGCCACCTCGACCTGGGCGCGAGTGCCAAGGCGCTGTGCGCCGACCGGGCCGCCCGCGCGATCGCGCGCGCCGGTGAGGACCTCGGCCTCAACCCCGGTGTGCTCGTCTCCCTCGGAGGCGATATCGCCGTGGCCGGCCCCGCCCCCACGCAGGGCTGGCTCATCCGCGTGTGTGACGACCACCGCAGCGCCCCGGACGCCCCCGGCCAGACGGTGCGCATCGACGGTGGCGCCCTGGCCACCTCGGGCACCACCGTGCGCCGCGGCCCCGGCGGCCACGGTCACCACATCATCGACCCGCGCACCGGCGCGCCGGCCCGCACGCCCTGGCGCACCGTGAGCGTCACCGCGGCGACCTGCGTCCAGGCGAACACCGCCTCCACGGCGGCGATCGTCCTTGCCGAGGCCGCCCCGACCTGGCTCGAGGACCGCGGCCTCGCCGCGCGCCTGGTCGCCGTGGACGGACAGGTCACCCATGTCGGCGGCTGGCCCGAAGGGGCACCGATGCCCGCCTGGGCACCGGCCCCCACCACCTCGACGCCTGGGCCGAACGCGGCGGAGGCGACGACCGGCACCAGCCCGCAAGGGACGGCATCCTCAGCGGGGATCCTGATCGGAGCCGGGCGATGAACCTGACCCTCGTGCACTGGTACGTCATCCGGGCTTCGGGCATCCTGCTGCTGCTCCTCTACTCCGGCGCGACCGTGCTCGGGCTGATGAACGTCTCGCGCATCGCCAGCCCGCAGTGGCCGCGCTTCGTCATCGACCGCGTCCACCGCTACGTGGCGTTGCTCGCGCTCGTGTTCCTGGCCATCCACATCCTCTCGACGGTCACCGACTCCTTCGTGGCCACCCCACTGGTGGCGGTGATCATCCCCTTTGCCAAGTCCTACAACACCTTCTGGGTCGGACTCGGCGCGGCGGCCAGCGACCTGATGCTGGCCATCACCATCACGAGCATCATGCGCGCCCGGGTGGGCGCGCGGACCTGGCGGGCGATCCACTACGCCGTCTACGCGGCGTGGCCCCTGGCCGTTTTGCACGGCATGGGGGCGGGCACCGACGCCTCGAGCTTCTGGCTGATCGCTCTGAACATCCTGTGCATCCTCGCCGTCTTCGGCGCGCTCGCCGTGCGGATGATCGCCGTCCCTCGACTGGAGACCGTCTGATGGCCTTCCTACGCAACCGCCGTCCCAACCTCGACGAGCTCGTCGACGCTCTCGAACGCGCCGGCGTGCACGGGCACGGCGGGGCGTACTTCCCGACCGCGACGAAGCTGCGGGCGGTCGCCGCCCAGCGCGAGCGTCCCGTCGTCGTCGTCAACGGATCAGAGGGCGAGCCGCTCTCCCGCAAGGACCGCTTCCTGCTCGGGGCCCGCACCGACACCGTGCTCGACGGCGCCTTCGCCGTCGCCGAGGTGCTGCGGGCCGACGCGATCATCATCGCCGTCGACCACCGGCGCACCCGCACGATCGAGGCGGTCCAGGCGGCCCTGGCCGGACGCCCCGAGCTCGAGCAGCACGGGGCCCCGGTGGTCGAGGTCATCGGGGTGCCCGACGGCTACGTCACCGGGCAGGAGAGCTCGCTGGTGAACTTCCTCGGCGGCCACGAGGCCAAGCCGACGGCGACCCCGCCGTACGTGTTCGAGCGGGGTCTGCGCGGGCGTCCCACGCTCGTCTCCAACGTCGAGACGTTCGCCCAGATCGGACGGGTGGCCGCCGGCACCTTTGACGGCTCGCGCCACATCACGGTGTCCGGCGCGGTGCCCGACCCCGCAGTGGTGCAGATCCGCCCGGGCACGACGGTCGCCCAGGCGCTCACCGCGGCGGGCGGGATCACCGAGGAGGTGAGCGCGGTGCTGCTCGGGGGCTATGGCGGAACGTGGGTGGCCATGCCCGAGGCGCTCGGCCTGCCCCTGGACGAGGCCGACCTGCGCGCCCACGGGCTCACCCTGGGGGCCGGCATCCTCTTCACCCTCGGGGCCTCGCGCTGCGGCGTCGCCGAGGTCGCCCGGGTGACCCGCTGGATGTCCGAGCAGAGCGCCGGCCAGTGCGGGCCGTGCGTGTTCGGCCTGCGAGCCATCGCTGACGGCCTGCAGAGCCTGTGCTCCCACAATCCGCTGGACGGGGTCGCCTTCACCTCCCTGGCCCAGATCCAGCGCTGGTGCGCGATGGTCGACAAGCGCGGCGGGTGCGCCCACCCTGACGGGGTGGCCCGCTATGTCCGCTCGGCGATGGACGTGATGGCCGAGGAGTTCAAGGACCACGCCACCCACGGCCCGTGCTCGCGCTGTGACACCAGCGCCGGCCCCGGCGCGCGCCGGCGCGCCCCCCGGCGGACGGCCGTGGCCTCCGGAGGCCTGCGATGAGCGAACGCCTGCAGGTCGACATGATCGCCTGCTCCGCCCACGGGATGTGCGCGGAGCTGCTGCCCGAGCGCGTGACCCTCGATGACTGGGGGTACCCGATCGTCAGCGGCGCGCCGGTGCCGGCCGAGCTCGCGGGCGTGGCCCAGATGGCCGTGGACGCCTGTCCGGTGCTCGCGCTCAAGCTCGTGCGGGCTCAGGCCGCCCACGCCGCGGGCCGCCGACGCTGAGGCGCTCCGGTCCGCTGAGCCGCTCAGGTGGCGCGGACGCGCTGGCGCAGGACTGATGCGGCCGCAAGTTCGCCCTCGACCCCATGCATGAGCGCGTCGGCCAGCTCCGAGGCCGAGTGCGTCGCTGAGTCATAGACAGCGACGATCGACTCATCCCCGGGCTGGAGGTAGGTGCGCTCACCCAGCTCGGTGTAGCGCGTGGCGCCGATCCCGATGAGCACCCGCGCGGGCGAACCCGCCGCCCGCAGGTAGGCCCCGACGTCCTCCAGCGGCGTGTCGGGCGTCCCCTGCTGGTGGGTGAGGCGCTCGGCGATCCACTCCAGCAGCGTGTCGGCGTAATAGGAGTAGTCGGTCACCGCCGAGTCGACGCCATAAGCGTGCAGCGCACCGTCGCGCAGGAGAAAGCAGGTGAGGCGGAAGCTGGCCGTCGGCCCCTGCACGGAGAGGTCGATGACGGGGAAGGCGCGGGCGGCCACGCCCTTGGAGTGCGCACCCCAGTTCTTCTTCTCCGAGATCTTCCGCGCGCCCGGACGGCGGATCGAGCAGTCGTTGAAGGCGGTCACCGCCTCGGGCTCCAGTGCCTGCACGCGTCCGCCGTCGGCGTAGCGGACGCGGGCGAGCAGACCAACCTCGGGTTCGATCTGGAGGTGGTCGGCTCCCGCGGGGATGACGATCTGCTCCGCCGACAGCGGGAAGGCGTGCAGGAACGCCGGGACCTCGGCGCTGGCTCCGGGGACGTACCAGGGGAAGATGCCCTTGGGAGCCTCCGCCCGGGCCTCGACGTGGACGAAGTCGGCCGCCTCCCCCGCCTGCTCGAGGTGGCCGGCGAAGTTGCCGGCCACGCCGAAGCCGACGACGTCGGTGAGCTCCGCGGTGGGCAGGTCGATCATGGCGAGTCACTGTAGGGCGCCCGGGCGGTGGGCCCGGGCGTCGGCTTCCGCGGCCCCCCGAGGCTCACCGCGCCGGAATCTCGGGCCCCCCTGGCTCACCGCGCCGGCATCCCCGGGTTCCCGAGGACTCAGCGGGCGGAGCGGGGCGGGGCCAGACGACCCTCGGCGAGCCAGCCGCGCAGCTCGCTGCGGCGGATCTTGCCGCTCACCGTCTTGGGCAGCGCGTCGACGAAGTGGATCTCGCGCGGGTACTTGTACGGCGCCGTCTGGTTCTTGACGAACTCCTGGAGCTCGGCGGCGAGCTCCGGGCTGGCCGTATGCCCGGGGGCGAGGATGCAGATGCCGACGACGATCTGGGTGCGCTGGGGATCGTCGCGCCCCACCACCGCGGCCTCCATCACCGCCGGGTGGGCGACGAGCGCGCTCTCCACCTCGAAGGGCCCGATGCGGTAGGCCGCCGAAGTGATGACGTCATCGTTGCGGCCCTCGAACCAGAAGTACCCGTCCGGGTCCTTGGACGCCTTGTCCCCGGTGAAGTAGTGGGGCCCGCGGAACACCTCGGCGGTCGCGTCGGGATTCCCGAAGTAGCCGGGGAAGAGGCCGACCTGGCGCCGTCCGTCGTGGACAACGGCCACGTTGGCCACCGTCCCCGGGGGGACCGGCTGGCCCGCGTCGTCGACCACGTCGACGTTCCAGCCCGGCACCGGCTTCCCCATCGACCCCGGGCGCACCTCGACGCCACGGAAGTTGGCCACGATGCAGGTCGTCTCGGTCTGGCCGTAGCCGTCGAGGACCTCCAGGCCCGTGCCCGCCCGCCAGGCCCGGATGACCTCGGGGTTGAGCGGCTCACCCGCGCTGGTGCAGTGACGCAGGGCGGAGAGGTCGTGGGCGCGCAGGTCGGCCTGGACGAGCAGCCGGTACAGCGTCGGCGGCGCGCAGAAGGAGGTGATCCCGTACCGGGCGAGGATGGACAGGATCGTCTCGGCGTCGGGCTTGCCCAGCTGCACCTGCACGACGCACGCGCGCTCGTGGAACTGGCCGAACAGCGCCCCCCAGGCCGCCTTGGCCCAGCCCGTGTCGGTGACCGTCCAGTGCAGATCGCCGGGGCGCAGGTCATGCCAGAAGCGCGCGGTGCCGACGTGACCCAGGGCGTAGTCCTGGGGGTGCTGGACCAGCTTGGGCAGCGACACGGTGCCGGAGGTGAAGTACAGCAGCGGGTCGTTGCGGTGGGTCGGGTTCTCCGGGGTGGCGCCGTCCCCGGCGGCCCGGCCCGCGGCGTCGAAGTCCACCCACGGCGAGCCCGGCTCGGTCCCGCCCCCGACGCACCAGCGCGCGCGCAGCTCGATACCGGTGGCGTCGACCTTGGCCGCCCCGGCCGCGTCGGTGATCGCCGCCCGGGCCTCCGCGCGGGTGAGGCGATCGGCGATGTCCTTGGGCGTGAGCAGGTTCGGTCCCGGCATGGGCACCGCGCCGATGCGCATCGCCCCGAGCATCGCCGCGTGCCACTGGGGGATCCGCGGCAGCATGACAAAGACGTGATCGCCCTTTCCGATGCCGGCGGCGAGCATCGCGTTGGCCGCCCGCCGGGAGGCGGCCGCCAGCTCAGCGGCGGACTCCAGTGCGACGACCTCACCGCGAGCGTCGATGGAGAGGACCGCGGGGGCCTCGGGATCCTCCGCGGCCCAGGTCTCGACGATGTCGAGCACGGGGTTGTAGCGCTCGGGCGCCTCGACGCGGAAGCTCGCCCGCGTCTCGTCGTACCCGGACAGGTTGGGGGGCGCGTCGCGGGTGGGACGCGGACGGAACTGGGTGGTGATGCTCACCGCGGCTCTCCTCTCCTGGGGCGGAGACCCGGACGCTACCACCGCCGCACCCATGTGCGGCGACCCGACCACCCTCACCCGGAAACGTCGCCACACTCGGCGCTCTCTCGGGCGCAGACGCCCTACCTTGCGTACTTGTATGGTAGTGTTCACGGGAGGATGGAGATCAAACGTTCGGCCCGTGCCACCGGAGGCTCGACGCGCCGTCAGGTCTATGAGGTGCTGCGCGCCTCGATTGAGACGGTCGAGTTTCCGCCCGGGCTGCGCCTTTCCGAAAACGACCTGGCAGAGCGCTTCGGCGTGAGCCGCACGCCGGTGCGGGAGGCGCTGCTCGGCCTGCGCGATGACCGCCTTGTGGAGATCGTCCCCCAGCTGGGCACGTTCGTGGCGAGGATCACCCACTCGGCTCTCGAGGATGCGCAGTTCATCCGCACCTCGCTGGAGTGCGCGGCGGTGGGTGACGCGGCCGCCGACGCGAGTGACGACGACATCGCCGCGCTGCGCGCGATCGTCGCCCGCCAGGCTCAGACGCGCGACTCCGCCGACCTCGCGCACTTCTACGTGCTCGACGACGAGTTCCACGCCTCCCTGTGCACGATCGGCGGCCGGGCCGTCGCCTGGTCGATATCTCAGCGCGCGAGTGGGCATCTCAACCGTGTGCGTCGCCTCAGCCTTCCCGTTCACGACTACATCGCCGAGATGGTCAGCCAGCACACCGCAGTCGTCGACGCCGTGGCGGCCCATGACCCCGTGGCCGCCCATGCGCGCCTGCGCGACCACCTGGGGGCGGTTCTCGTCGGCCTCGGCGAGATCGCCCAGGAGCATCCCGACTACTTCGAGGAGGAGGCCGACCGCGCCTGGGCGCTGTCGCTCAGCGCCCGCCTCGAGCACCGGGCGGTGCGGCGATGACCGCGCTGGCGGACTTCTCGGTCGCGCGCCGGCCCGAGAACCGGGCCGCCCGGACCCTGGTGGCCCCGCGGACGCGCTCTTTCTCCAAGGACGAGATCATCGCGGCGATCCACCGCTGGCAGCGTGAGTACGGCGAGTGCCCCAAGATGGTCGACTGGGAGCCCGCGCGGGCCCGCCGCCTGGGCCAGGAGTGGCGGGCCGAGCGGTTCGAGACGGGACACTGGCCGAGCGCGAAGGTCGTCTGCGGCCAGTTCGGCAACTTCAACTCCGCGATCGCCGCGGCCGGACTCACCCCCCGGCGGACCCCGAGCCGCCAGCGCCCGAACCTCTCCGGTCCCGAGGCGGTGCTCGGCGCGCTCGTCGAGTGGACCCGCCGTTACGGCGACGTGCCGACGATGGCCGACTGGGATCCCGCCCGGGCCCGACGCCTGGACCAGGAGTGGCGCATCGCGCGCTACCACCAGGGCGACTGGCCCAGCGCCGCCTCTGTGCGCTTCCACTTCGGGTCCTTCGCCAAGGCGATCGCGGCGGCGGGCCTGATCCCGCGGTCCCCGGGCGTCCACCACGATGCCCGCCAGAGCGAACGTCAGCTCAACCGGCTCGCCGCCTCCAAGGCGGGGCGGCCCCCGGCCACGGGTCCCGAGCAGCTGGCCGCCCACGTGCGCGCGGTGGCCCGGGCCCGCGGCAGCCAGGATCCGGTGGCCGTCCACGCCGCGCTGGTCGACCTGGCCGGCATTGCCCTGGCCTGGGCCGAGGCGTTCTCCGCCGAGTAGCGGCGACCCTCCGCGGAGGGTCGCGATTAGGCCGAACCCGGTTGGGTATGAAAGATCCATGACCATTGCGGAGCGCTCCGGTAAACGGACCCGGGCGAGCACCGACGAGGATTCCCACGGGGAAAAGCGGGGTCCCGTGCCACACCTCGGCTCAGAGCTGGTCAGCCGCGCCAGCGCGTCCCTGGGCTCCCGGCGTCTGCTCGGCTGGGGGACGCGCCATGCCCGCGAGAGCCTCCGTCTGGATCTGCTGGCCGACGCCGACGCGCCACGGACGGCCCGGCGAGCCATCGCCGGCCTGGCCGAGCGGGCCGGGGCGAGCCGTGAGGAGCTCGACGCGGTCCACACGATCATCTCCGAGGCGGTCACCAACGTCGTCCGCCACGCCTACCCGGACGGGCCGGGCCCGGTCTACATCGACGCGGCAGTTGTGGGCCGAGACCTGAGCATCCTCATCGTCGACGCGGGTCGCGGTCCGCGCGTGCCCTCGCCTCACCCGGGGCTCGGGATGGGCTGGAAGCTGATGGCCCAGCTCACCACCCGCTGGACCGTCGTTGCGCGGGGCGAGGGCGGGACGATGCTGTACCTGCGCCTGCGCCTGCGCCAGACGGACCGCTCAGGCGGACGCACCGCCTCAACTTGAACCCGGATCCCGCGGGTCCGCCGCCTCGGCCACGCGGCCGGCCACGCCGTCCTTCTCCACGACCGAGTAGCTCGGCCGGCGGGCGACCACGTGCTCGATCTCGGGCTTCTCGTGTCCGGGCGTGATCAGGAATCGGCGGCCGTCGGCGCGCACGCGCTCGTATTCGGCGGCGCTGATCTCCAGAAAGTCCGCGCAGCCGACGTGTCCGCACTCACAGCGCATGCGCACCATCTCGTGCTGCTCACCCGGCCACAGACCACGCTCGATCGCTTCGTTCACCTCGCGCTTGATGGTTTCCTGCTCAACGGGCCCTGTTCCACTCATCGGGCACCTCCTGACGGCCGCGGTCCTGGCTGATCGTGCGCCAAACTATCAGCCGGGGCCTACGCAGACGGAGTCCGGCGGGCTCAGGGCTGAGCCGCGCGGGCGCCGCACCCGCTGGGGTGTGGGTTCGGGTCACGCCCGCCGCGGCAGTGCGTGAGACGCCGCTCATGCGGGTTCTGCGCAGGAAGCCGTGGACGGCCGTGGAACCCCTCAGGCAGAGCGATGCCGTCCGCCCAGCACGCCCGAACCCTGCCGTCCTCCGCTGACGAGGGCCTGGACCTCACCCGGATCCGTCCGGCCCGCCCGGCCGCGCGCCCGGTTCGGTCGCCCACCCAACCCGCTCGACCGGCGCAGCGGTCCCCGCGCCCGCGCAGACACGTCGCCGCGGCCCGCCGCTTCCGCGTCCGCCGGATCCTCGCGCTGGTGCTGGCGCTGTCGACCCTCCAGGTGCTCGTCTCCCTCATCGGAGCGCTGACCGCGCCGTCGAACACCCCCGCGAGCGTGCAGTTCGTCGAATGGCTGCGCAACAACGGGTCCGCGGGGCTCGTCTCGGGCATCGAGAACGTCTACTACAGCCTCACCGCCCCGGCCACCGGTGGCGCGGCGCTGAAGCATCTCCCCCACGTTGGCGCGGGCAGCGCGGCTGCGATGGCGCGCGGGAGTTATCGGCCGGCGAACATCGCTCCGGTGATCTCTCCGGCGCTGCCCGGTGAGGGGGTCTGGCAGGGTACGGGGCTCACCGTCAACGGCGCCCCGCCGGTGCTCGTCACCACCTACCGACCCGACCCCAACTACCCCCAGATGGTCGCCGGTGTCGCCTGGATCGACCGCACCCGCACGTCGGTCGAGCTCTACCCCGGCCGCTATGAGCCGGCCAACTCGGGCAACGTCCCGGCGGAGGTGCCGCCGGCGGACCGCGGGGCGCTCGTGGCGACCTTCAACTCCGGCTTCAAGCTCGAGGACGACCACGGCGGCTTTGTCGCCAACGGGCACTCCTACGCGCCGCTGGCCCAGGGCCAGGCCACGTTCATCCGCTACCGCAACGGCAGCTACGACATCCGCACGTGGGCCGGCGGACCTCTGCCGGGCCCGAACATCGTCTTCGCCCGTCAGAACCTGCCGCTCATCGTGGAGAACGGCCGACTCAACCCGCAGCTGAGCAACGGCGCCCTGTGGGGCGCGACCCTCGGCAACGCCGTCCGGGTGTGGCGCTCAGGTGTGGGCATCGACGCCCGCGGAGACCTCATCTACGCCTCCGCCGACCTGCAGACCGCCCAGAGCCTCGCCCAGATCCTCCAGCATGCCGGCGCCGTCCGGGCCATGGAGCTCGACATCAACTATGAGTGGACGACCTTCAACTTCTACGGGGGCTGGGGGGCGGCCCAGCCGCACAAGCTCCTCCCGCTGATGAGCCGCCCGGCCACGCGCTACCTCAGTCCCGACGACCGCGACTTCTTTGCCGTCTATGCCCGCCGCTGATTCGCTCTCCGCCCTGTCGGCACGCCTCGAGTGGGCCCGCGGGGTCGCCCGCGAGCATCCGGCACTCACCGACCTCGGAGTCGCGGTCATCCTCACCCTCGTCGTGCACGCACTCCTGGGCGGGACCGCCAACGTCCTCCTGGCGCTGCTCCTGCTCGCGCTGCTCACCGGCGCCCTGCTCGCGCTGCGGCGGCGACGGGACCGCCGACGCCGGCTGGTCCGTCCACCCCGCTCTGAGCGCTCGCGCGCTCAGGCGCGCGCCGGTGCATCGGCACCGACGTGGCGGTCCAGCGGACCGGGGTAGGCCTCCTCGGCCTCAGCCTCCAGCCGCTCGGCGTGGCGGCGCGTCCAGATGACGAAGCCGATGACGATGACGACGGCGAGCGCCCCCAGGCCGTAGTCGACCGGCCCCCGGACCTTGCTCAGCGCCGAACCGAGGTAATAGAAGCCGCAGGCGTAGATGCCCGCCCAGATGATGCCCCCGGCGGCGTTGAAGAGCAAAAAGCGCCAGTAGGCCATCCGGTTCGTGCCGGCGAGGAAGGCCGCGTACGTGCGCAGGATCGAGACGAAGCGGCCGAAGAACACGACCTTGGCGCCCTGGCGGTCGAAGATGAGGCGCCCGACCTTCAGCTTCGCCTCGTCGAGACGGACCTTCGCGCCGTAGCGGCGCAGGAGGCGGTAGCCGCCCCAGTGGCCAATGGCGAAGCCGATGTTGTCCCCGATGATCGCCCCGGCCGCGGCCACCGCCCAGATGAGCTCGAAGGCGAGATGGTGGCTCGTGCCGGCGTAGACCGCCGCGGCGATGACCATAGTCTCCCCGGGGAAGGGCACGCCGAGGCTCTCGATCATCACGAAGCCGAACACGGCCGCATAGCCGTAGTTCGACAGCAGGTGATCGAGGGTGTGGGTGGAGAAGAAACTCGCGAGGACGGACACTGACGTACCTATCACTACCCCGCACACCCTACGGTGAACGGCCCGTCGTCATCCGCGTGGACGCGGGGTGCCCGCGAGGGTTCGCCGCGGACCCCCTCTGGGTAGTCCGACAGGAGATGAGCGCCGATGGATACTCCGAGCTGGGGCCCCCGCAACTGCGGATCAACCTGCGACCGCTGGCCAGCCCGCTCCCGCTGGGTCTGTTCTCGTTCGGGATCGGCATGTTGCTGCTCGGCGCCCAGAGCGCCGGCTGGATCCCGTTGGGCGAGACGACGCAGGTGGGGCTGGTGCTGGCGAGCTTCGTCTTTCCGCTGGAGGCCACGGCGACGATCTTCGCCTTCCTTGCGCGCGACACCCTCAGTGCGACGGTCTTCGGCCTCTTCACCACGTCGTGGCTCACCGTCGGCCTGGCCCTCATCGTGGGCCCACCCGGAGCGAGCAGCGTGGCCCTGGGCTTCTACCTGCTGGCCTTCTCCGGGGCGGTCCTCGCGCTTGCCGGCACGGCGGTGGCGGGCAAGCCGCTGATCGCCGTCGTGCTCATGTTGTCGGCCACCCGGGCGATCCTCGACGGGCTCTACGAGGTCTCCTCCAGCGGCGTCTTTGAGCAGATCTCCGGCTACGTCGCCCTCGGGATCGCCGCGCTCGCCTGGTACGCCGGGACAGCCTTCATCCTGGAGGACCTGCGCCAGCGCCCGCTGCTGCCGACCCTGCGGCGCGGCCCGGCCAGCACGGCGATGGAGGGCGGGCTCCGTGACCAGGTCCAGCGGGCCAGCGGCGAGGTCGGCATCCGCCAGCAGCTCTGAGCGGCGGGAAGTGAGGCGCGCGTCAGGCCTGAGCGGTGAACACGTCAGGCCGCGCCCGTGAGCGCCTGGAGACCCAGGCTGCTGAGAGCCACCGCCCCCCAGACGACCGCCCCGAGGATCAGCGGGCGCGGCCCGGTGCTGCGCAGCTCACGCAGGTTCGTGGACAGGCCCACGGCGGCCAGGGCAAGCGTGGTGAGCGCGAGCCCCAGGTGGGAGAGGTCGGTGCGCGTCCCCGCCGAGAACAGGCCGAGGCTGTCCGCCGCCGAGGCGGCGACGAACCAGAGCAGGAACCAGGGCACGAGACGCCGCAAGCGCACGGGCTGAGCCCCGGCCGGCGTGCCCGCGGTCCCGGCGGCGGTAGTCCCGGCACCCGCCATCTCGGCGCCCGCCTGCGCAGCCACGCTCGCCGCGGCCGCGCGGCGGTGGCGGCGCAGCGTCACGCCGGCGAGCACGAGCGTGATGGGGATGATCATCGTCGTGCGCGTGAGCTTGACAATTAGCGCGTAGTTGCCGGCGACATGGCCGTAGGCGTAGCCTGCCGCGAGCACGGAGGACGTGTCGTTCACCGCCGTCCCGCTCCACAGCCCGAAGGCGTGGGCCCCCATCCCGATCAAGTGGCCCAGGGTGGGGAAGAGCAGCACCGCCACCAGGTTGAAGACGAAGATCGTCGACACCGCGTAGCGAACCTCACGAGCGTCGGCCTCGATGACCCCGGAGACCGACGCGATGGCCGAGGCTCCGCAGATACCGGTGCCCACACCGACGAGCACCCGGAGGTTGCCGGGCACGCCCAACCGCCGCCCCACCAGGGCGGCGGTGAGCAGCGAGACCGTGAGCGAACCGAGCATCACCGGCAGCGATGCGGCGCCCACGCGGGCCACCTGGGTGAGGCTGATCGTCGCCCCGAGCAGGACGATGGCGACCTGCAGGGACGCGCGGCTGATGGAGGCCAGCGCGGGGAGGGTCCGGCCTGTGGGTCGGGCAATCGCGATGGCCATGCCCAGGGCCAGCGCGATGATCGGACCGCCGATGCGCGGCGCGAGCGCACCCAGTCCGAGGGCGACCCCGCTGACCGCCGCGGCACGGCTCAGCGCCGGGAGGGTGCCGGCGGCGGAGCGGCCGGGCAGTCGTGGAGCTGGGCGCGTACGGGAAAGACGATCAGACGTGGCGGACATGCTGATCACGATGCACCGAAACATCGACGAAGACAACGCCGATTTCCCGACAAATCATAAGGATCTCTGATCGTGTGGCTATCCTCGACGCATCGACGAACGACGCCTTGAGGTCTTTACCGCGGTCGCCCGCGAGCTGAACTTCAGCCGCGCGGCTCTCTCGCTGCATCTCTCCCAGTCCGCGGTGAGCCAGCAGATTGCGGCGCTGGAAGCGGAGCTCGGCGGTGAGCTCTTTGACCGCTCGCGCCGCCGGGTCCGCCTCACGCCCGCCGGCGCGGCGCTGCTTGAGCGGGCCAACCGCCTGCTGAGTGACTTCGCCGAGGCCCGCCGGGCCGTCGCGGCGGCCCGTGGAGCGGTGGAGGGCGAGTTGCGTGTCGTCTCCAGCCGGACCATCGGCACCTATGTCCTGCCCCGGCTCCTGGCCGCCCTCGGGCGCCGCCACCCGGCGCTCCGGCTCGGGATCGCGATCGAGAACAGCGAACGGGTGATGCAGAGCCTGCTCGCCGGCCAAGCCGACGTGGGCTATGTGGAGGACCTGGTGCCCACCGCCGGCATCGTTCTCACCGAGCTGTTGCGCGACGAGCTGGTCGTCGTGGCGGCCAGCTCACACCGCTTCGCCCAAATGCCCGAGATCACCGTCGAGGACCTTGCGGCTGAGCCGCTCGTCGTGCGGGAGAGCGGGTCGGGGACCCGGCGGGTGAGTGAGGAGCACCTTCGCGCCGCGGGCGTACGGGTACAGGAGCTGCGGATCGCCGCCGAGCTGGCGGGCATCGAGGCGACCAAAGCCGCCGTCGAATCCGGGCTCGGCGTGGCGATCCTCTCCCACGTGACGCTCGCCAAGGAACTCGCGCTCGGCACGCTGATCGTTCGGCGGCTCACCGACGTCCCCATCCGCCGCAGCTTCTACGCAGCGACCCTCACCCGCGCCACCGAACTGCCGGCCGCGCGAGAGCTCACCGCCGCGCTCAGGGGTTCGAGAGACTGACGTTCCGCGCACCATCGCGGAACGCGCGGTAGGAGACCGCGCCGGACGGCCCGTCGTCTTTGACATGAGCGGATCAACGGCGCCGCGACGCTCCCGCCTTCCGGGGGATCACTCAAGCGGGCGTCACCAGGGCCGATGACGGGGAAGCGAGACCGACCACGACGGACGATACCCCGTGAGGACACGCTGATCCGATGAGCATTCTGGACACACCCACCAGGGCCGACGCCCACCCCGCGCCCGAGCCGCCGGCCACCGACGGTGCGCTCGCGTCGCCCGCGCGGGACGCCTCCGGCCGCTGGGACCTGCCGGTCCTCGGTCGCCGCGACGGCGAGATCGGCTCGCTCAGCCGAGATGTCGGGGATGCGATCGACGAGCTGGCGCAGATCACCGCCGACTTCTCCTCCGATGCGGCCCGCAGCGCCGTGGCGGTGAACGTCATCAGTGAGGAGGTGGAACGCCTGCGGATCCAGCTCGCCGAGGTGAGCGACCGTGTGTCGTCGCTGCGCCGGGCATCCGAGGAAACGGCGGGTGCAGCCGGGGAGTCGGCGGACCTGGCCGGAGAGCTGGCCGGCGAGAGCCAGCGCGGCCTTGGCGTGGTCGGACGGGTGATCGGCGCCATCAGCGAGATCGACGGGCACGTCGTGCGCGTGGATGAGCTGATCAGCAGCCTGGCTCAGGCGGAGATCGAGAGCATCGGGCAGTTCTCGGCCATCATCGGCCACATCGCCAGCCAGACCAAGCTGCTCGCGCTGAACGCGACGATCGAGGCCGCGCGCGCGGGCGAACACGGGCGCGGATTCGCCGTGGTCGCCGAGGAGGTCGGGCGCCTGGCCAGCGAAGCGGCGGCCCAGACCGCGCAGATCCGCCACACCGTCGACCGGACCCGGTCGCAGATCACCATCATCCAGCATGCGGCGACCACCGCCCGAGAGCAGTCCGCCCAGGGTGCACAAGACGCCGTCGTCGGCCGCGCCGCACTCGAACGCATCAACTCCATGGTCAGCACCTCGACCGACACCGCCGCCCGGATCGCCGGGCTGGCGCGAGCCCAGCTCGGTGACGTGAACGCGGTTGACCAGAACCTGAGGGCGCTGACCGAGGGCAGCGCGGAGATCGAGCAGCAGGCCCGCCGCGTCTCCGCCCGACAGTTGGACCTCGCCGCCGGGACGGAGACGGCCTCGCGCGTGCTCGGTCGCTTTGAGTCAAATGGGATGCTCTCGCGCCTGCATCGACGCTGTGACACCGTCGTCGCGGAGCTGCGTGAGGTCCTCGAGGCGGCAGTCGACTCGGGGCAGTTCACGCTCGACGCGCTGCTCGCACTCGAGTATCAGGAGGCCAAGGGGCCGCTCGTGCGCGGCTTTGCCCGCCTGTTCGATGTCTCGCGGGTGCCAGCCAGCGGCTTTGATCCGCCGAAGTACCACACGAGCTACGACGCGGCGGTTGATCGGGCGATGATGGAGCGCCTGGACGCCCTGCTCGCCGCCGAACCCGGCATGACCTTCGCGCTGCCGCTCGACCTCAACGCGTATGCGCCGGCGCACAATTCGAACGTCAGCCGTGGGATCACCGGGGATCCCGTGCGCGACCTGGCGGAAAACCGCACGAAGCGGTTCTTCCTCGAATCGACCGCACTGACCCGCGCCGCCCGCATGGAACTCGGCGTCGAGTTGCCGCCCCGGGCGGTGACGCGAGCCGAGCTGCGGCTCTCCGGTGCGCGCCTGACCGAACCGCGCGAGCCCCAGCGACCCTTCCTCCTGCAGACCTACGCACGTGACACCGGCGCGGTGCTGAGCACGCTGTCGGTGCCGCTCTACGTGAAGGGCCAGCGCTACGGCAGCGTCGTCCTCGGCTGGGACCCGACGAAGCTGCGCCGCTGAGCACACCGCGCCCGTCCTCGACGGTGGCGCTCAGATGGACGGCGGGGCGAGCCGCTCGCTCCCGCGCCACCGGACCGCCGGCGACGCGGGAGCCGTCGGCCGTGCTCAGGTGTTCTGGAAACTGAAGCTCAGCGCGCGAGCGTGGGACGCGCTGCAGGAGACCGCGACGTAGGGAACGTTGCCAGTGAAGGTGCGCCGGGTGTTGGTGCACCGCCAGCCACTGAAGGAGACGACCATCGTGCGCCGGGTGTTCGCCGCCTTGGCGTAGTCGTGATGCTCGAGGCCCGCCGCCGCCGAGCAGGAGACCCCGCGAGCGTGAACGTTGAAGCTCTCCGCACCGGAGGACTCGCTGAGCAGGACGTTCTTGCAGTGGGTGACGGCGGCATGAGCCGCGTTCGCAGGCGCGGCGGAGTGGGTGGCGGCGGAGTGAGAACCACCGGACGCGGCGGCGACGCTCACCGGGACCGCGGCGGCCACGAGGACCCCGACGCCGGCCAGGAGCTTGGTACGAGGGAGCATGTCGGCGACGCTACCAGAGCCAAGCTGTGCCCAAACGGGGTGCGGCGGACCTGAACCGAATCGCCACACAGGGGAGGTCGTGCGCTCACATTCCGCGTCCGGATCCACGCGGTGTGTACAGGCCGGGACGTCCGATGCCTTGGGAGTCCGTCCCGGGGCGCGCGGCAGGGCGTACAGGGACGCGCAGTGGCGCTATCGCACATCATGAAGGCTCTTGGTGATCGCCCCGCCGCCGAGGTCACCACGGCGGAGATCAGTAGGTTCCTGCGAGCCCTCGACCATGAGGGCCTAACTCCGCGCAACGTGAACAAGCATCGCGAAGTGCTGGCCTCGATGTTCAATTATGGGTGCCGCCCCGACTCCCTGGGCCTGCCGACCAACCCCGTCGACGGAACCGATAAGCGGCGCCAGCCTCCTCCGGCAGCTCTTGACTACTACGCGGTCGAGGAGGTTGAGCGGCTCGCCCAGGCGTGCGAGGCCGGCGCGCAGCGCGCCTCCCGTCCGGACTATGACGACGCAGAACTTCGCGCCCGCCAGCTCGAGGACCGCCAAGACGCCGAAGCGATCCGCTTGCTCTTCTACACCGGCCTACGAGTAGGCGAGGTGCTCACCCTGAGATGGGCTGACGTCGACATCGACAAACGTGTGCTTCTGGTGCAACGCGGCCTATCAGCCGAGACGGAGTGCCTGCCCAAAGGCGGTCGCGCACAGTTCGTCCCCCTCTCTACCCCAGCAATAGAAACGCTTGCTCGACTTCAACAGCGCGACGACTTCATCGCCTCCGACGACTACGTCCTGATAAATCGCCTCGGCCGGCGACTCGACGCCTCAGCGCTGCGCCGTCGCTACAAGCGAGCCTCAGCGCCAAGGTCCGCCCCGAGGAACTTGACCGTCTGGACCGAGCGTTCAGGGTGCCGGGGCAATAGCGGTTGAGCCCGATGACATCCCATCCAACGCGTGCGGGAGGTCACCGGGCTCCACAGCTAGGGCGCAGGGTTGTCGCAGGTGCAGACCCTATCGTTGCGGTCCTCATGTCACTGCCACCGACCAACGTTCTGGACGGTCTCGACTGGCCGGTCAAGACAGACCGGCTCATCCTGCGTCGCGCAGTGAGCAGCGACGCCGACGCGGTATTTGAGTATCGGAGCCTCGAGGCGGTCGGTCGGTGGCTGACGGTGATCGAGACCGACCCCGGTAGGTGGGCACAGCACTGGCCAAAGCGAATGCCGACCACCGTCGTGGCGGAGAGCGAAGATGAATTGATCGGCGATCTCCGACTTGTGATCAGGGATGCACAGGCCCAAGGCGAGGTCGTCGATCAGGCCAGAGGTGTTGAGGCCGAGCTCATGTGGGCCTTCCACCCAGACCACCACGGCAAGGGGTATGCGACCGAGGCAGTCAGCGCTCTGATCGAGCTTTCGTTCTCAGTCCTTGGGCTCAGGCGTCTCGTTGCAGTGTGCTTCGCCGAGAACGAGCCTTCCTGGCGACTCATGGAACGAGTCGGGATGCACCGGGAGGCCCGTCACGTCCAGAGCACCCTGCACCGCGAGGGTGACTGGCGGGACTTTCTGAGCTACGCGCTGCTGGCTCCCTAACCGCCGTGCTCGCCGAGCCGAGGCGGACGACCAAGCCGGCAGAGATCACAGCTTGCAGATGGATCGCCGACGCACGCTCAGGACTGAGCCCGGGTAACCAGAAAGACGAAGCACTCCTGGTCCAGGATGCATGCACAGCGCATGGTATGATGTGTCACGTATGGGAACTTTGATCCAGGTTCGAGACGTCCCCGATGACGTGCATCGCGCACTCAAGGCACGCGCAGCACGGGAGGGTGTATCGCTCTCGGAGTATCTGCGGACGGAACTACAACGGGTCGCAGAGACGCCTACAGCCGACGAACTGCTGGCACGGCTGCGGACACGCAAACCAGTGAAGATCACCGAGTCGAGCGCCCGCGCACTCAGATCTGTGCGTAACGAACGCACGTGATCGTCGTCGACGCGTCGGCCGTGCTTGACGGACTGCTCGACGCCGTTCAGCACGACGCGATCGCACGGTGCCTCGTCGGATCGACAGCACCACTCGCAGCCCCCGACCTCCTTGATGTGGAGATCATCAGCGTGCTGCGCCGCTGGGAGCGCCGCAAAGAGATCACGAACGCGCGGGCGATACAGGTGCTCGAAGACCTCGACGCACTGCCGGTCATCCGTTACCCAGCACGCGCACTGACCCAGCGTGTATGGAAGCTTCGCCACAACCTCACCGCCTACGACGCCCAGTACGTCGGGCTTGCCCAAGAACTCGCAGGCGAACTGCTCACGACCGACGCAGGCATGGCGACGGCCGCATCCAAGGCGCGCGTCAAACTACATCTCCCCTGAGCACTCAAATCGCCGTAAGCGCGTCTCGAACCTCGGGGGCGTCGACGCCGGGTTGCATAAGCGCCCAACCGCAACGCGTTCGCGGCGTCCACGATGAGATGGAGACCGAGTCCGGCCGGCGTCAGTCGAGGCGGGCGCGAATGAGCAGTGACCAAGGTCGCGTCGCTGCTGGCGCTAATTGCGGAAAACGACCGGCCAGTTCGACACTCGGCCGAGGCTCTTTGAGATCCTCGATGACGAAGCCCGCATCAGACAGCGCGCCCGTGTAGTAGCCAAGGGGTCTCGCTCGACCCACGAAGCGCATCGGCAGCCCGTTGTCTTCAACCCTTTCGTCCCACTCGGTCTCGGCGAAGTAGTCCTCGACGGACCTCGCCGGTCGATCCAGCGGGTGGGTGAGCAGTACGCACAGTCGGCCGCCCGGAACGAGGACCCGGGCAATCTCAAGAATCGCCCGGGCCGGATCTGACATGTCCATCAGGCACATGAACGCAACGGCGAGACCGAACATCGCCGGCGGCCAAGGCAGCTCAGTCGCATCCCCGTGGACGACCTCTTCATAACCGCCGGCAGTGCGCGCGGCATCACTAGGTGGCCGTGCTGCGCTCATAGCGCGCCACAACCCGGCGCAGGCACGGGGACGTAGGTTCCCCCAGTCCAGCGGCCTGGCGGCTGGTTCCCACGTCAGCCGCTGCGCTCGCCTTGTAGTGAGCGACCACACACGCCTCGGCAAGGCGCCGGCAAAACCGTTGACGGCATGTCTCCGAACGCCGAAGCTCGTTGCGCCGGAGCTGGTTTGATGCCCAACCGGAACGACGACCCGGACGACGCGGTCTTCACAACGAGAATAGCCCGCAGTTGCGGGCGAATTGGGGATGGAGCTAAGGAGATTCGAACTCCTGACCTCCTGGGTGCGATCCAGGCGCTCTACCAACTGAGCTATAGCCCCGAGGCGAAGATCGAGTGTAGCCCGCGCCGGACCGCCCTGGCGGAGCGTGTGCGGACCCCTTGCGCTGACCCGGCGCGTCCTGCTGGGGCACGAGATCCCGTGACCCGGCCGGCGCTGCCGTCCGCGCCCCGGCCACGCTGACCGCGGGGGGTGAATCCACACTCACCCCCCGCGCCCAGGGCATTGCAGAATTCCTGCATAGGCCCGGTAGCCTGCCGGTGATGGAGGGGAATGAGCTTCTCTAGCCGTCTCACGACGTTCTTCGTGCTGATGGTGCTCGTGCCGATCCTCGCCATCGGGGTGCTCGGCTTCCGTCTCATCGATCAGACGACCTCAGGCCGAGCCGGGGCCCGGGCCAGCGGTCTGCTCACCGCCGCCTCGAGCGTCTACACCGCGGATGAGCGGGCCGCGCGGTCGGCCGCCCAGGCCGTCGCGGTGGCCATCGCCCGGCTCCCGGACAGCGCCGTGCGCACCGAGCTCGCCCGCGCCGCCGCCGGCGCCGGGCTCATCCGCGTCGAGGTGATCCGGGACGGGCGCCAGTTGGCCGCACTGGGCTCCCGCTCCGCCGTGGCCCCCGGGACCGTCGAGATCGCCGATGGCCGCCACCTCACGCGGGTCACCGCGTCGGTCACCTCGGCCCGGGACTTCGTCACCGCGGTCACCGGGCCGCTCGCCGCCGCACAGCTGAGCCAGGGTGGGCGGGTGCTCGCCAGCTCCCTCGCCGCCCCGCTGCCCCAGCCCCCGCCGGCGACCCTGAGCGCCGCCGGCCATCAGTACGAGACGGCGAGCACCGCGGGCCTCAGCGGCTTCGGCACCGCCCCGGTGCGCCTGACGATGCTGTCGGACCTCAGCGCCTCGAGCAGCTCGCGCACGAGCTCGGACCTCATCGCGCTGGCCTTCCTGGGCGGCTTTGCCCTGCTCTCGTTCGGGTTCGCCGTGCTCGCCTCCCGCGGCCTCAACGAGATGGTGAAGCGCTTCCTCGCCGCGGCGACGCGTCTGGCCAACCGCGACTTCTCCGTGCGCGTCCCCGTCGAGGGCTCGGATGAGTTCGCCCGGCTCGCCACCGAGTTCAACCGCATGTCCGACCAGCTCGAGGACTACATCGCCGCCCTGGACGCCGAACGCCGCCGCCTCCACGATGCGATCCGGCGCACCGGGGACACCTTCGCCTCCGGCCGCGACCGCAGCCAGCTCGAGGCGATCACCTTGGAGACGGCGCTGTCCGGGGTCGAGGGTGGCTTTGGGCGCATCACCCGGCGCGAGGACGACGACGCGCCGCTGGCGGTCACCCAGACCGCCGGGGCGTGGCGGGACGCCGGCGAACTGATCGTCGCGGCCGAGGCCGAAGCGCTCAACCCCGGGCCCTTCGGGGAGGCCGACGCCGGGGAGGTGCACGTGATGGCCGCACGGATGGGTCTCACCCCCCGGCGCCAGCTCGCCTACGGCACCCTGGCCATCGGCCGCCACGGCGCCCCGTTCACCGAGGAGGACCGCACCCTGTTCCGCTCCCTCGCCGCCCAGGCCTGGCGGGCGCTGGACAACGTGCGCCTGCACGACGAGGCCGACCGCAAGGCGACGACGGATCTGCTCACCGGCCTGGTCAACCACGGCGAGTTCCAGGCCGTCCTGTCCCGCGAGATGGAGGACGGGCGCCGCTACGGCTACCCGGTGGGGCTGATCCTCTTTGACCTCGACAACTTCAAGTCCGTCAACGACACCCACGGCCACCTCCAGGGCGACGCGGTGTTGCGCGCGGTGGCCCGCGTGCTCTCGGGTTCCATCCGTGAGGGCGACACCGCGGCCCGGTACGGCGGGGAGGAGCTGGCCCTGATCCTCCCCCACACCGATCTGGAGGGGTCCTACGCGATCGCCGAGCGGGTGCGCTCCCAGATTGCCGAGCTGGTCATCCCGATGGTCGAGGGCGAGGCAACCCTGCAGGTGACCGCATCGGTCGGGGTGAGCGCGTTGGGCGGCGGGCCCAAGGAGCAGCTCATCGCCGAGGCCGACTCCGCGCTCTACACGGCCAAGCGCACGGGCAAGAACCGGGTCGTGCAGGCCCAGCGGGCGATTGCCTCCACAAGCACGGGATCTTTCAGCGCTGACAAGGCGCGCGACTCTGGCTAGGCTGTGCACGATGGGTGTGCTGGATGACGCAATCCGCGAGCACTTGGATCTGAAGCGCCGACGCGGCGCCGATCCGGCGGAGATCGAACGCCTGGAGCGTGAGGCGCTCGGCCCCGTGCGACGCGAACCGACGGCCTTCACCGAGGCCGCGGCCGACCCGCACCCTTTCCCCGACGAGGACATCGTCACCGACGTCGCCGCGGCTGGCCCGTCGACAGCCGATCATCTCGAGCTGGCTTCCGCGGATCCGCTCGATCAGCCGACGCTGCTGGACTCCGCCGTGATCGACCCCGAGGACGACGCGGCCGCGTCCCGCGCCGGCGCTGCGGCGGGGCCGGCCCGGCCCGGGATCGCCGCACCGGACTACGACCATCCCGACCTGGACGAATTCAGCGCCGCCTCCGCGCCCGGCACCTCGGCGATGGAGCCCGAGCCCGCCGCCCCCGTCCTGCACCCCGAGTCCGATGCCGACGGAGCCGACACGCCAGAGGAGCCCCGCCACCGCCGCCGCGGGCTGTTCTCCCGCTTCACCCACAGCCACGACGCCGACGACGGGCCAGAGTTCGCGCCCATCCACGACGGCGGCGCGGACGACCCCCTCGGCGAGCCCGACTTCGCGCCCGCCGAGCGGCTCCCCGCCCTGGACGAGACTCAGGTCCGGCCGCCCGCCGGATCCGCGCCGGGAGCACCAGCCTCCCCCCCGCCCCTGCAGATTCAGCCTGAGCCCGAGTCCGATCCCGGCCTCACCGTCGAGTACGACGTCGAGCGGCACTTTGCCGAGGAGGACGCCGGCGCCCCGCGCTCCCGGCGACCCGCCGGCGACCCAGCCGCAGGGGCGCCCGCTCCCGGCGCCCCCGCCCCTGGCGCCGAGCCCGAGGCCGCCACGCTCGAGGAGGACGAGGACATCCTCGAGGAGACCCCCGACTTCCTGGCCGACACGCCGGACCATGACCGGCTGTGGTTCGAGCAGAAGCCGCCGCCGGACTTCGACTTCGAGCGCTAGGGCCTCAGGTTCCCCGCCGGACGGGGTAGTTCCCGTCCCATGACGACTTCTCACTCAGTCCCGGTCATCGACCTCAACGACGGGACCAGGATCCCCCAGCTCGGCTTCGACGTCTTCCAGATCGAGCCCGAGGACACCAAGGAAGCGGTGCTCGCCGCGCTTGAGGCCGGCTATCGCCACATCGATACGGCCGCGATGTACGACAGTCCGTGACGCCCGAGCGGATCCGGGAGAACATGGCGATCTTTGACTTCGCGCTCAGCGACGCGGAGATGGCGGCGCTCTCCGCGCTGGACCGCGGGCAGCGCACCGGGCCGGACCCCGACAGCTTCGACCGGGTCCCCAGCTCGTCAGGCCGGAACGCGGTGAAAGGGCCCGGCCTGTGGGGCCGGGCCCAGTCTGCGGGCGTGTATCAGGCGCTCACGGGTGCCGACACGTACTGCGCTGGAGGTCGCAGGTCATGTCCGGCCACGCGGCGAATGACCGCGAGCAGGTCGTCGGCGCGTTCGCGCTGAGGGTGGTGGCCCATGCCGGCCCAGACCTCGACCTCGGCCTGGGGCAGCGCGCGCTGGAGGGCGTGCCGGTGTCCGGGCGGTACCAGGCGGTCCCGGTCGCCCCAGATGGCGATGGTCGGGCCGTGGTAGTTGAGCCGGCGGCGGGTGAAGCAGTCGGGGCGGCTGCCCGCCTCGGCGATCGCCCGGATCGCTTCACGGGCGCCGAGGACGACCTCATGGCCGGCTTGGAGGACGCGGTCGAGCATCTCGGCCTCGGGAGTGGTGCCATTGGAGATCATCAGCCGGTAGGTGAGGCTCACCGCGAGCTTATTGGTGAGGGCCAGGGGCATCCCCAGGGAGATGACCTGAAGCAGGCCGGGTAGGGCGGCGAACTCCGCCAGGTGGATGTGGCCGAAGCCGACCGGGGCGAGCAGGAGCAGTGACTCGACCCGGTCGGGCATCAGCTCGGCCAGACGTGCGGCGACGGCGCCGCCGAGGGAGTGGCCGACCAGAACGAAGCGGTCGACACCGAGCAGGGCCAGGCCCTCGGCGATGTCATGGGCGTAGAGGTCGATCGACCCGCGGCTGGGCGCGTCGGAGTTGCCGAAGCCGGCGATGTCGAAGGCGATCCGCGTGAGCGTCGGGCGGCCGTCCACTCCGTCACGGCGCTCACAGGTGGCCGCCCAGCCCTCCGAGGAGTCGAGCAGGCCGTGGAGGAAGACGATCGTCTGGCTCCCCGTGCCCGGCCATTTGCGTACGCCGATACGACGCCCGTCAGCGAGCGTCAAGCTCTGCAGGACCGAGACCGATGGCCGGTGAGAGGTCCGCCAGTGGGGCACGTGGATCGACATGTCCCCAAGATCGGCGCGCAGGCCCGGCGGCTGTAGCGCTGATCTTCAGCCTGCCCCCACCGGGGGTCGGGCCGGGACGGGCGCCAGGCTCAGATGAACGTACCCGGGCCGCTGCTCGTCGGCGCCGGTGCGCCGCCGTGCGGTGAGACCTGATTGAGCAGCGGCGCGCGGATCCAGTCGATGATGCGGCCGTGGCGGATGAGGAACGCGGTGGCCGCCTGCTGGCCCACCCCGCCGCCACAGCCCGCCCCCGGACCGACCCGGTTGACGAGCTTGAACGTGGCGATCACATAGCGGCCATGACGGATGGTCGAGACGACCTCGGCGCCGCAGGTGAGCGACTCATTCGCGGCCACGGCGTTTTGGTGGGAGCGGATCACCTGGCCGCCCAGCGGCCCGGGGCCGCCCGGCCCGTTGGCGAACAGGCTGGGCAGCGCGAACAGGTCCGCGGCGGCGTTGATGTCCCCGCGGCGCAGCGCACGGGCCCAGGAGCGGATGACATTCACCTGGCTCTGGGCGGCGGGTCCGACGAAGCTTGGAGGCTGGCTGCGCGTACTCCTGGTGTGCAGCAGCGTGGTCCCACAACCGGCCAGGCCGGTGCCGGCGAGCAGGATGAGGACGAGCAGCGTCCGGGTGAGATGGCTGGTCCCCGGGCGCCGCATGGAGAGAGATGATCGCAGGCCGGCTCAGGTGGGCGGCTGCCCACAGCCACAGCTCTCCCCCGGGCGGAAAATCACCCCGAGCAGTGGCGGGGCCTGCGGGCCGGGACCGGGGCCGCAGGCCCCGGCGGGAAGCTCCCCGGGTTCTCCGGTCTCGGTGGCGTCGTGCTCGGCGGTCTCGGCGGCGCCGGTGAGCAGCTCGACGGCCTGCTGGGCGATGCGGTCGACCTGCTGCTGGACGGCGGCGAGGGTGATGGGCTCATAGGTGTTGCGGGGGTCAGCGTCGAAGGTGACGATGGCCAGGTCCTCGGGGACGCGCAGGCCGGCGTCCAAAGCCGCGCGCAGCACGGCGGCGGACTGACCGAAGGTGCCGATGACCAGACCGTCCGGCGGGTCGGCGGCGGCCAGGCGCCGGGCCAACGCGGTGTAGGCGCCGCCCAGGGTGAGGTCGGTGCGGATCTGCTCGGCCCCCAGGCCGAGCACCTCGGCATACCCCCGGTGGCGGTCCCGGACGGCGTCGCGGTCCCCGAACGGCGCATCGGCGCGAGTGAAGCCGCCGACAAAGGCGACCCGGCGGCGCCCGTGATGCTCGTGCAGGTGGGCGGTGGCGAGCCGGCCGGCGGCGACATGGTCAGAGCCGACCAGCGCGTGGCCGGGGTGACCCTCGGCGTTGTGGAGCCAGACCAGCGGCACCCGTGCCCCCGCACAGAGTCGGTCGACGGCCCGCGCATCCGCAGGGGTGGCGCAGACGAGGCCGTCGACGCCGGCCTCGAGCAGCCCGTGGACGAGCTCGAGCTCGACGGCGGGGACAAAGCCGGTGGAGCCGGTGATCATCAGCTGGCCGCGGGCGCGCCCCTGGCGCTCCAGGGTCGCCACGAGCGCGCCGTAGAGCGGCAGGGTCGCATCCGGGACCACCACCCCGATCTGGCGCCAGCCGCGCCGGCGCCGCAGCGCCCGGGCGTGGCGGTCCGGGCGGTAGTCGAGCTCTGCGACGGCGACGAGTACGCGCTCGCGCAGGGCGTCGGAGACCGGGCGCGTGCCCGGGTTGAGCACGTAGCTGACCACGGCGGTCGAGGTCCCGGCGGCGCGGGCCACGTCGGCCATCGTCGTGCGCTTGGGGGACGTGGCCATCGGCACCATGATCCCAGAGGCCGCCGCCGCCTCCGTCGGGTGAGCGGACCCGCGGAGGCGGGCGGCGGGATCGGGCACCGCCGCTCAGGCGGCGGGCAGGAAGGACCGGTCGATGGCCCCGGCGTAGTCGGGCAGCTTCACCCCGCCGCTGAGGTTGCCCACCTTCTTGGCCCAGCTGCCCAGCGCGGTGAGTTGACCGCTGAGGCTCTGAGGAAGCTCGACCCGGTAGTCGAACTGGGGCAGGATCGCCTTGACCAGAGCGGGTGAGAGCTGGGTCGCGCTCGACACCGCGGTGACGGCGGAGGGCGTCTCCTTGGCCAGGCTGGTGCTGGCGCGGGCCAGGGCGGTCTCGAAGTCCTTCAGCGCGGCGGCCTTGGTGTGGATCGCCTGGGTGGAGGCGAGGATGAGGCTCTGCTGGACATAGGCCCCCGGACCCGGCTTGAGCACGAGCGCCTGCTTCCCCAGCGCGGAGATGACCTGCTGCTGGTAGGGCTGGAAGACCGACACGGCGGGGACGTTGTCCTGCTGCATCGCCGTCACCATCGCGGATGGGTCGACGTTGACGAGCTTCGCGCTGGTCCCGGCCGTGGAGAGGAAGGTCGCGGCGAAGTAGGCGGCGCTGGTCCCCAGCGGAGTTCCGATGCTCTTGCCCCGGAGCGTCGCCGCCGAGCTGATCCCGGCGGCCCGGTTGGCCACCACGACCGACCCCTTCCAGCGTGAGCCGTCGGCGATGATCTTCATGGTGGCGGCATGGGCGAGCACGGCGGCGACGGGCACGTCGGCGGAGGTCGTCACGTCGACCTGGCCGGCCTCGAGCGCCTGAAGCGCCTGGGGTCCGGTGGAGAAGTTCACCACCTTGACGTTCACCCCGGCGGCCTTGAAGAGACCGGCCTGGGCGGCGACGGGGATCTGCGCCCAGGAGGGGTCGACGACGAAGCCGACCGTGAGGGTCGGCATCGTGTTGGCGGTTGCGTTCTGGGAGCCACAGGCGCCCAGGCTGAGCGCGGCGGCGCCGGCGAGGGTGAGGACTGCGCCGGTGCGGGCGGCGCGGGGATGGAGCTGGTGTCGAGGCATGCGGGAGGTCCCTTGTCGTGGTGTGCTGAGAGGAGGCGTCGGGGTGCGTGGGTCGCCGTAGCGGCGGCTCATGCGGCGAGGGTGAGGTCGTGGAGGTGGTCGTGGAGACGGCGGCGCAGGTCGCTGTAGCCGGGCAGGTCCGCGAGACCCCCGGCCGGGCGGGCGGGCCCCAGCGGGTTCTCCAGCTGGGCCTCGATGCGGCCATCCCGCAGCACCACGATGCGCTGGGAGAGGCGGATGGCCTCATCCACGTCGTGGGTGACGAAGACGACCGTGCGGTGGAGGCGGGCCCACAGCTCCACGACGAGGTCCTGCATGCGCAGGCGCGTCTGGGCGTCCAGGGCGGCGAAGGGCTCGTCCATCAGCATCACCTCCGGCTCCCCCGCGAGCATCCGCGCGATCCCGGCCCGCTGGCGCATGCCGCCGGAAAGACCGGCTGGCCGCCGGCGCTGGACCTCCTGGTCCAGGCCGACGGTGTCCAGCAGCCCGGCGATCATCTGCGGCCGCTGGCCGCGTGGGACACCACGGGCAGCCAGGGCGTAGCTGATGTTGGCCGCCACCGTCGCCCAGGGGAAGAGCACGTCGCGCTGGAAGACCATGCCGCGACTGGGGTGCGGTCGGCGCACGGTCTCTCTCCCGGCCCGGATCTCACCAGCGGTGGGCGGCTCGATGCCGGCCAGGCAGCCCAGCAGCGTCGACTTGCCACTGCCCGAGGGACCCACGAGCACGGTGAAGCTGCCGGAGGGGATGGTGAGCGAGACGCGGTCAAGCGCCGGGGTCGCCTTGTTCGCATAGAGGACGCTGACGTCCTGGAGCTCGAGATCCATGTTCAGCTCTCCTCGGTGGACCAGCGGATCCACCGCCGGGTGCTCTGGGCGATCACCTGATCCCACAGGGCGCCGAGCAGACCGAGCAGGACAAGACAGAAGATGAGCCGGTCCGCCTGGGAGAACAACTGGGCCTGGGAGATGCGGTAGCCCAGGCCGTTGGTCGTGCCGGTGAGTTCGGCGACGACGATGACCACGAAGGCCATGGCCGCCCCAACCCGGGTGCCGGCGACGATGTCGGGCAGCGCCTCCGGGATGATCACCCGGGTGAGGGTCTGCCGGCGTGAGGCACCGAGACACTCGCTCACCCGCAGGAAGTCCACCGGCGTGCTGGCCAGCCCGGCGTGGCTGTTGATCCACACGGGGACGAAGACGCCCAGGGCGACGACGATGTCCTTCGCGCTCTCCCCGATCCCGAACCACAGGATCGCCAGAGGCACTAGGCCGATGGTGGGGATCGGCGCGAGCACGCGCAGGATCGGTTGGATGACGATGCGCCCCGGCCGCGTCGTCGCGGTGATCAGGGCCAGGCTGACGCCCGCCCCGGTCCCGAGGACGAAGCCGATCAGCGCACGCCGCACGCCGTCGGTGATGTCCGGCCCAAGCAGACCCTCGCGCCACATCGCCGCACCGGCGGAGAGAATCCGGGGGACGCTGGGGAAGAGGTTGGCCGGGAAGGCTCGGGTCGCGTAGATGATCGACCACAGACCGACAAGCAGGGCGATCCCGGCGAGTGCCCCGGCCAGGGTGCCCAGGCGGGCTCCCAGCCGGGGCAGCCGGAGGCGTACGGGGGTGCCGCCGGTCGGCACGGCCGAGGTGGCCCCGACGCGGGCGCGGGCCTCCGCGGTGATGCGCCCCGTGGGAGCGAGGAGACGGTCGCCGATCATGCCGCGCCGACCTCCTCGGGCTGCTCACTGGCCTGGCCGAGGGGTACCCACGCGTGGGGGACGGCCTGGGACCGATAGATGAGCCGCGTGCGAGAGAAGCGATCGACACCGGGAACGGTGATCGCCTGCACCTCGGGCTCCCCGGCGACGGCGTCGGCCTCATAGGGTGAGCGGTACTCCCAGACGATGTCCCCCTCCGGGGTCACCTGGAAGAGGCGCCCGCGCATCCCCTCGGTGATGAGCGTGTTGCCGTTGGGCAGGCGCTGGGCGTTGGAGACAAAGGAGGAGTGAAAGGCCCAGGAAGGCTGGCCGGAGTCCTCCGCGGAGTACTGCCAGACGATCTGCTTCGTGCTCGGGTCGATCTCGAGCACGCGCGATCCGGCGTAGATGCCCAGGGCGGCCGGCGGATAGCCAGCCCCACCCTGGTTGTCGAAGAGCAGCACGTGTCCCTCCCCCGGCAGGCCTTCGGCGATGAGATGGGGGTTGTGCTGGCCGGAGATCTGGTCGAGCGGGCGCGGAACGTAGTAGGTGTTGATGCGCTGATGCTCGGCGCCCGGCTCGGCGTCGAAGTAGGGCCCGAGGCGCCAGATCACCTTCCCGCTGGCCTTCTCGATGAGCCCGACGATGTTCGCCTTGCGAGAGGAGAAGAGGATGTTTTCGGGTGCGAAGACGCTGTCGGCGTCTTGGCGGTGCCAGCGGTTGGACCCGAGCGTCTTGATCGAGTTCATCTCCAGATAGCCCCAGACGTCGTCGGGGCGCCGGGCCACGCAGGCGCGCAGGTAGGCCCAGCCGGCGTTGGAGAACCCGAAATCCTCGAGGTGATCGCCGGCCCGCCAGGTCCAGACGATCTCCCCTGCCGGGGTGACCTCGTAGATGCCCTGGTCTCCAACCGTCGCATCACCGAGGCTGGGCACGGCGCGGGGCAGGGTGACGAGCAGCAGCCGGTTGCCGTTGGGCAGCAGCTCCCAGTCGTGGTTCTGGCGCGCGGCGCCGCCGGGGGCCTCTGCCCCCCACTCCCACAGGACCTCGCCGTCCCAGGACACCTGACCGATGCTGCGGTTCGCGTAGATCCCGCCGGGGGAGTCCGTGACGTGAGAGAGCTGGACGCCCAGGTCGCCCAGGCGGCCGCCGTTAAGCGCCGGGTCGATGATCCGCGGCGGCACCCCGAGGTAGGGCCACTCATGCAGCACCTCCCCCTCGAGGTCGATGAGGCGGGTGATCCCGTCGGGTCCGGAGAACAGCACGTAGCTCTCCCAGACGCGGTCGGGATCCAGGGCGGTCACATGGTTCATGGCGTTCTGTGGGCTTCCGGTCGTCGTGGTTCTAATCGTTTTGCGCTGAGGCGGCGCACTACGTGTGTGGACGCAGAAGCTATGCGGGCCAGGCGCCGACGCCTATGGCCCGATGGAACGAGTGGACCGGCCATGAGGCGAAGCGTGGCGCCGCCTCATGCCCACGCTGCGGAGGGTTCCGCGATGGGCGGGTCGTGCCGGGATGCGCGGGTCGTGCCGGGGTGCGCGGGTGGCGTTGGGCCGTGCGGGTGCCCCCCAGAGCGCAGATGCTCCGGCGCGGGCGGGTCTGCCACGGCGCGGACGGGTCTGCCACGGCGCGGGGAGGGCGGGTAGCCCGCCGCCTGTGGTGGCGGCGGGCAGCGTCCCGTCCGGTCAGGTCGTGGTGGTGCCTGCCGCGGTCGTTGTGGTGGCGGTCGTGGTGGTGGTGCCCGTGGTGGGCGTGGTGCTGGTGGCCGGGTTGTTGTCGGCCAACTGGCAGAACAGGTCACCCAGGGCGCCTCCACCACGCGTGGCGGTGACGTCGAGCGTGACCTTGTTGAGGTTCACCTCCAGGCCGAGGAGCTGCAGCCGCAGCGGGCCGACGACGAGCGAGAGAACCTGGCAGGTGCTGGTGCTCGAGGTCGCGGTGGCCCGCGGCGAGATCGCCGTGCTGAATCGCACGATGTCCTGGCGCTGGTGCGCCCAGCGATTGTTGATGCGGTGCAGCGCGCTCACGCGGGCGGTCTGCACCTTGGCCCGGGCGAGCTTGCAGAACAGCGAGCCGAGTACGCCGGCCCGCGGGTTCCCGGTGAGCGAGAGCTGCACCTTGTCCAGGTGTGCGTTGAGACCCAGGAGCTGCAGATTGAGCTGGTTGAGGTACAGGTACAGCACCGTGCAGGAGCCGCCGGTGGCGGCGTGGACGCTCACGCGGGTGCGGACCTGATGACTCTGGCCGTTCTCGTTGAGCTGGGCGGTGACGAGCCCGGTGGCGCTGAGCCGGCTGCCGTGCGCAGTGAAGTGCGTCACCTGGACGCCGACGTTGAGCCGGGCCGGGCGGGCCTTCGTGTTGGAGTGGGCGGAGGCGGGCAGCGCGATGACGAGCGCGGCGACCACCCCCACCAGCGCCGCGAAGAGCGGCGCCGTGATACGACGGATATTCATGTGAAGCAGTTCCTCCTCAGGAACATGGGATTGAGTCTGAGGGCGCTACCCGGTCGGCACGGGGCCGGAAACTGTGGTCAACGGACGCTGACGGGGCGGGGGCGGAACTGCGGACGGCGCGCCCAGCCGCTCGGAACGGCGGCGAGGTACCGAGCCAGACGGGCCCGTCGTCCGCTCAGAGATCGCCCTCGAGGAACTGTGCGCGGCCGAGTCCAAAGCTCCAGTCCGCCCGCGTGTTCTCGGTCACCGAGACGATCAGGTCAGTCGGTGCCAGCCCGCAGTTCGCCTCCAGGCGATTGGCCAGGGCACGGTAGAGCGCCTGCTTCTGGGCGTCGTCACGGCCCTGCTGGGTCACCGAGATGACGATCACGGCATCCGTGCGCTCAAAGCCCAGCCCGGTGTCCTCGGCGATGATCCGACCGGGCTTGTGCTCGTGGATGACCTGGTAGCGGTCTCGTTCCGGGGCGGCGAAGACGTCGAGCATCACCTCCTGGACGGTGTCGGCGAGGCGGCGCAGCTCCGCGTCGGAGCGGCCTTCGATGAGATCGATGCGGACGAGGGGCACGGGGAGATGATGCCCGGGGGCACCGATGAGCAAACGCAGCAGCAGCGTCGAGTCCGAGCCGCTGGTGACCCCGGCGGCTTCGATTGAGAGCCTGTCGCCGCAGCCATCGCCGGGCGCTGTGACGCCGCATCGTTGGCCAGTTTCTAGACTTAGCCCCCGCCCGTCGCTCAGGCGGCGGCGCGGGCCCTTAGCTCAGCTGGGAGAGCGCCTGCTTTGCACGCAGGAGGTCACCGGTTCGATCCCGGTAGGGTCCACTTATAGAAGACCTGGAAATCGATCATTTTCTTGTCACAGGCGCGTACAAGATGGGACCGATTCGCATGTTGTACAACGCGGTTGTACAACATTTCTCTCGCAACCATCGGCGACCTCCTGCGCGATGCGCAGCAGGTCGCTAGCCGGTCGATCCGCGGCCGCCCAGGTAGTCGCAAGGGAACGCCTCGCGCTTCTCTAAAGGAGGTGGGCTTCGCGCAGGGGCTGACTGTCGGGCAGCGCATCCTGTCCCCCTTCCCCAGCGGGTTGTTGGCCGGGTAGACGCAGGCCGCCGTGAGGCGGCCGAGCACACCCGGCCCTCGTTGGCGGTCACGGGACGCGGTGGTCTGCTCGTGTGGCTTGAGGGAGAAGGGTGCCTGTCGGCGTTCCCGACTGCCCGGGAGGGGCACCGCGTCGGCGGCCCGTGCCGGGAGGCTGACGCGAGCAGGGGCTGCGGCTTGCGAGGTGAGCGCGGCGCGTGGGACGCTGTGGGGGTGGTGGATCCGTTGGCGGGCGTGTTGGAGTTTGTGGCTTCCTTCGAGGCGGTCGTCGCCGCCCAGGTTGCCCGCGCTTTAGGTTGTGGAGAGTCCGGGGCGGTAGCGGAGTTGGATGCGCTGGTGGCTGCGGGGCAGATCCGGCGGGTGCGGGTGGGCGATGATCTCGCCCCGGTGTTTCGGTTGTCGGAGGTGGGCGAGCGGACGGTGGGTGGCTTGTTCCCGGTGCTTGATGAGCCAGCCTGACTTTGACGGAGACTTTGAAAGGAGGACGATCTGTCCTCCAGGAAGGACACTCTGTCGAGATGCCAGCCCCGAGGAAGTACCCGAAGGAGTTGATCGATCGCGGTGTGCGGTTGGCGATCGAGTCCGGCCGGCCGGTCAAGCACGTCGCCCAGGACATCGGCCTGCCGTCAGAGACGCTGCGCAAGGCCGTCCGCCAAGCGGAGGCCGATCAGGGCCTGCGTGACGCGCCCACGACAGCGGAGCGGGAGGAGATCAAGACGCTGAAGCGTGAGAACGCGGAGCTGCGTCGCGCGAATGAGATCTTGAAGGCCGCCTCGGTGTTTTTTGCGACCGAGCTCGACACGAACCGACCGAAGTGAGCCGCTTTATCGATGAGCACCGCGGCTGCTTTGGTGTCGAGCCGATCTGTGAGGTCCTGGGCGTGTCGGCGTCCGCGTACTACCAGCGCCGGACCGGCCAGTTGTCAGACCGGGCGATCGAGGACGAGCGCCTCACCGGCCGGATCCGGGCTGTGCACGCAGAGAACTATGAGTGCTATGGGTACCGGCGGATGACCGTCGCGCTCGTGCGAGACGGTGAGCAGGTCGGCCGTGACCACGTGCGGCGGCTGATGGCCCAGGCCGGGATCCAGGGCGCGAAGCGGCGCGGGAAGCCGTGGCGGACCACGACGCCTGATCCCGAGGCCCAGCGGGCGCCGGACCTGCTCTGTCGGGACTTCAGCGCCGAGCGACCGGACGCCAAGTGGGTGGGCGATTTCACGTACCTGCGGACCTGGGAGGGTCGCGTGTTCTTTGCCTTCATCATCGACGTGTACTCACGGATGATCGTCGGCTGGCAGTTCGCTGACCATATGCGCACCGACCTCGTCCTCGACGCGCTCCGCATGGCGTTGGGCACTCGCCGGCCAGGGGCGGACTTCACGCTCGTGGCCCATACCGATGCGGGATCGCAATATACGTCGGGGGACTACACCCAGGAACTCGCCGACGCCAAGGTGCTCGCCTCGATCGGATCGGTCGGCGATGCCTATG
>DASSZV010000030.1:0-42223 GCA_035702765.1 Solirubrobacteraceae bacterium | reverse complement strand
CGACCGCTGGGTGTTCACCGGCGAGAGCCGGTTCCGCGCGGCGTGGCGGTCACGTCGCCAGGTCCTGAACGCGGCGCGGGCGAACCGCACCCCGTAACCGAGGTTCCCGCCCTTCTTCGTCCCCGTGGCGTGCTCACCGCGATCGCGCATCGTCGTCGGCACCTCCGCGAGGCGGAAGCCGTTGAGCGCGGCGGAGATCTGCAGCTCCGAGGCCTGGTACTGGCGCTGCTCGAGCGTCACCGCGGCGGTCACCTCGGAGCGCATGGCCCGCAGGCCACAGGCGGGGTCGGTGATCCGGTGGCGCGTGAACAGGCTGAGGATCAGCCCGAAGACAATCACTCCCACATGCCGGGTGAAGTCGGTGGTGAGCTCGGTGCCCAGGCGGCGCGAGCCGGAGACGAAATCGGCCTGGCCGTCGAGGATCGGCTGGACGACCGCGGCGATCTCCCCTGCCTCGTACTGACCGTCCGCGTCGATCGTGCAGATGATCTCCGCGCCGCGGGCGCGGGCGAGCCAGTAGCCGAGCTTGAGCGCGGCCCCCTGGCCGCGATTCACCGGCACATCGCACACCAGCGCCCCGGCCGAGGTGGCCTCGCGGGCGGTCGCGTCCTTGGCCCCGTCGACGACGACGATCACCTCCAACGCCAGGCCGGCCGCAGAGCCGGGGATCTCGCGCACGACGTCGGCGACCGTCGGCTCCTCGTTGTAGGCGGGGATGACGACAGCCAGCGGCGCGCCCTGGCGGGGCGGATGGGTGGCCAGGAAGCTCCGCGCCGCGTCACGCTCGGCGACGTCAAGACGGGCGAGCTCGCTCTCGAGCCCGAAGGGGTCGGGGGTCACGGCGCTCATGCGCTGGCGAGCTCCGCGTCCCGCCATTCCTCCCAGACACCGGCGATGCCGTCATGGAAGCTCCAGTGCGGCTCCCAGCCCAGCGAGCGAGCCCGGGCGTTGTCGATGACCACGGCGTCGACCTCACCTTTCTTGGCGGGCCCGTGCACGACCTCGAACTCCTGTCCCGACACGCGCTTGACCTCCTCGACGACGTCGAGCACGGAGCGGGACTCGCCGGAGGCGAGCAGCACCGGTCCCGACCAACGCTCGTCGGTGAGGGCGAGCTTGACGGCCTCGATCACGTCGAGGACGTTCACGTAATCACGGGTCTGGGTGCCCTCCCCGTAGATCTCGAACGTGGTGCCCAGGCGGATCGCGCGCATCAGCCGCGCGATGATCGAGTCCTTGGCCTGCATGCCCGGCCCGTAGACGTTGGCGAACCGCAGGTAGGTGCAGCGCACGTCATAGACCGAGGTGTAGGCCGACATGAGCATCTCCGCGGCGGCCTTGGTGGCGCCGTAGGGGGTCAGGGGCCGCAGGACCGCGCGTTCGGTGATCGTCGCCTCCTCCATGGGACCGACGATCGCGCCGCCGGTGGAGGCGAACACCAGGGCGCTGACCCCGGCCATCCGGGCGCCCTCCAGGAGCCGGTGGGTGCCGGCGACGTTGGTCTGGTAGGTGAGCTCGGGCTGCTCGATCGACTTCAGCACCGAAGTGACCGCAGCGAGGTGGACGACCCCGGTGAAACCGCCACCGGCGAAGGCCCGCGCGATGACCTGGGCGTCAGCGATGTCACCCACCACCGTGTCGACGGCCGGATCGGAATGGGCGACGAGGTCGACGACCCGGATCTCCGCCCCGGACTGGCTGAGCGATCTCACGACCTGCCGGCCGATGAACCCGGAGCCGCCGGTGACGAGGATGCGGTGGCCGGCGAGCGTCATGCCTGGACCGGGGCGGCGCCGAGAACAAGGATTCGCATAGAAGGACGCTCCAATAGCTTCTGATCGAGAACTGACGCTCGGCGCAGGGACGACCGGCGTGCGGCCGCAGTGCGGCTCCAGCCAGCGGACGTCGCTGAGCTGGGAGCGGCCGAGGATAGCTCACGGGGCAGCCGGCCGCCGGGGACCCTGCCCGAGATGAGGGCGGGCCTCTCAGATCACTGCGTCAGGAGGCTCGGCACGCGCCCGAGCCGTGTGAGACGAGCATACGCTCGGGGAGATTGAGGACACGTTGGCGTCGCACGGAGGCGGTGGCAACCGTTCCATCGGCTCAGCGGGGACGGGCGATCACCTCGAGGATGTCGCCGGGGACGATGCGGATGCTCCGCTGCGCGAGGCCGGACCGCGCGACCCCGCGTTGCACCAGCGCGGCGCCGGGGAGCCCGGCTCGGCGCCAGCGATCAGCGGCGAAGCGCAGGCTCACGCGGCGTCCAACCTTCTCATGGGCGACGGGGACGAAGCCGACCCCGTCCAGCAGCCGGCAGAGAGTGAGCCGCGAGAAGAAGTGATAGTGGTCGGGAATGAGCTGGCGCCAGCGCGCCGGAGCGAGCAGGAAGACGGCGGAGTCGACGGTCGGGGTCTCGATCACCAGCAGACCGTCGGGAGCGATGAGCTCCCGGGCCGCCGCCAGCCCGAGCCGCGGCGAGTCGAGATGCTCGATGAGGTGGTGCATGGTGATGACGCGGTAGCCGCCCTCGGGTCGTGCGACCTCGGACAGTGCCCCGGTCCGGACGGCCAAGCCGCGCGCTCGGGCCTGCTCCGCGGTGGCCGGGTCGGGCTCCACCCCCTCGGCGTCGAAGTGCTCGCCGGCCACAGCGAGGAAATGCCCGACGGCGGCTCCCACATCGAGTAGGCGTCCACCGCGGACGTGCCGGAGGATCCGCTGGACACGTTCGCGCTGGACACCCTCGCGCAGCGCGACGGACTCGCCCTCCTCGACGGCGACGTCGACGATGTTCAGCGCCTGGACCCGGGCGGCGAGCGCCTGGGTGCGCGCGAGGTCCGCGCCGGTGAACGTGAAGTCCTGGCGTCGTGCCCCGACGTAGAGATGGCCACAGACGGCACAGCGGATCAGCGGTCCGTCCAATCGCGGAGAGCGCAGGAACAGCCGCGCCGCAGCGGAGCCACAGATCTCACAGGGGCGGAACCGCGGCGCTGACATGGGCGCCCACGGTAGCGGCGGGCGACTCAGCGGCCGCGGCCACCGCCGTGGCCGTTCCCCCGGCCACCCGCGTTGGCCACACCGTGGCCGCGGCCGAGGCCCGGTCCGGAACCGCCGGCGGGCGGCGCCGAGGCCGCGGTGGCCGGGCTCGGGGCCGCCGGCGGCACCGCGCGGGCGGAGGCCGGCGTGTCCCGGGGGCGTGCCCCGGCCGGAGCCGCACCACCAGCGGGCGGCTGGGGACGGTGCGAGCGACCCATCCCGTGACCGGCCCCGGGGCCCGATCCAAACGAGGACCCGGTCGCGGGGGCCGTGCTCTGCCCGTCCGCGTGACCGGGCGACGCCGCCGCACTCGCGTGAGCCCTCTGGCCCGCGGCGTGGCCTGGGTTGGGCGGGGTGCCGGGATGGCCAGGTTGACCTGAGCTGCGAGGGTGGCCTGGGTTGCCGGAGTGGCCCGGATTGCCGGAGTGGCCTGGGTTGCCCGGGTTGCCGGAGTGACCCGGTGTGGCGGACTGGTCGCCTGCGGCGGCCGGGGGACCGACGGCTGCCGGAGTGCTCGCCGCGGCGGCGGGAGGTGTCGCCGCGGCGGCCACCGCGGCCGGGTGATGGACGCCTCCGGTGAGGTCGCGCCGATGCAGCGGGCCGCCCGGGGTTCCGCGCAGGGTGTGGGAGCGCTGACCGGCGCGGGCGCCCGCGGCGCCACGGTGATGGTGAAGGCGTGTCGCCTGCCTGCCTGACGCCGTCGAGGAACCGCTGAGCTCGACGCCCGGGGCGGCGCCGGCCAGGCTGCGCCCGGAGAGGCTCGCCGTCGCCACGCTCAGCGTGCCCGTCTGGCGGGAGCTCGCCGACCCGAGCCGGTGCGGGCGGGCGTGGTGGGCCGGTGCCGAGCTGGCGTAGCCGCCGCCGATGAGGTGGCTCAGGGGCAGGGAGCCGGTGGCGAGCATGACCGCGGTCCCGGCGGTGCCGGCGCTCAGCGCGATGATCGTGAGCACGCCCTTGAGCAGGCCCCCGCCCTTGATCGCCCCGCCCAGGAGCGCTCCGCCGCCGGCAACCGCGGCGCCACCGCCGCCGAGCAGCAGGGTGCCGAAGATCGCCTCCTTGAGCGCGAGCGACGGGACGACGGGCAGGATGAGACGCAGCCCCCGGCGCTGGCGATCCATCTGGGCGCGGAAATCGCGACACCCCGAGCAGTCGCGCAGGTGACGGCGCAGGTGGCCGCGACGGAGCGCCCCGGCCCGGCCCACGGCGAGTTCCTGGCGGATGTCCGAACACGGCATCTCGCGAGCCTCGCGAGCGGCGGTGAGGGATGTGCGCGCCTGGAACACCAGCGCCTTCACCTTGTCGGGTCGGACGCCCAGGACACTGCCGATCTCGGCGTGAGTGAGCGCCTCGAGTTCGGCGAGCACCAGGGCGGCGCGCTGCTGCTCGGGCAGCTCCGACATGTCATGCACGAGCTCGCGCAGGTCCTCCCGCCGCTGCACCTCAGCGCTCAGGCCCTCGGTGCTGTGGACGTCCCACTCATCGGTGGGTTGCTCCCGGCGGGCGCGCAGGATCGAGTAGCAGCGGTTCCGGGCGATGGTGAACAACCAGGGACGCACGTTGATGTCCTTGCCCGTGAAGGCGAGCTCACGGTACGCCGCCAGGAAGGTGTGCTGAACGGCATCCTCGGCCTCATGGGCGTCCCCCAGCAGATGGCGGCAGAAGGAGAGGATCGGCCGATGATGGCGGTCGTAGAGGACCTCGAAGGCCTCCTCGTGCCCGCTGCGGATGAGCGCGACCAAGCGAGCGTCGGAGAGGATCGCTTGAGCGTGGCGCGGGAGCGGGAGGCTCGGCGCGGCTTGGCGGGAAAGAACACCCGCTTCCATGGATGGTATTCGCCTTGAGGTCCCGAAACAGTTTCCGATGCCGGAGGCGCCGCTCGTCCTGGCAGCCCCGAGATCCAGCCTGAAAAAGGGTAGATCGGTGGGAGCGATCTGTGAAGAGTTCGGTGGGTGAGTTTTCTGCCCCAGACCGCTCGTCTGTCACGCTCCTGACATGACGCGCGCAGGGACACCCACAGCGAGCACCCCGTCCGGGATGTCGCGGGTGACCACGGCGCCGGCACCGATGCGCGCGCCCGCACCGATGCGCAGGGGGTGGCCGGGGACCCCGTTGACGGTCACCGCGCCTGTGCCCAGGAAGGCATGGGCCTCGATCCGATTGGTTCCCGAGAGCTGGACCCCCGGGGACAACGTGACGAACGGACCGATCCACGTGTCGTGGGTGATCGTGCAGTTGACGTTGACCTGGGTGTGGGCGCCGATGCTGATGTCCGTCGTGACGACGCTGCCCGGACAGATGACCACGCCCTCCCCGAGCGTGACCCTGGGACGATCCACCTCGGCTCGCGGATGGATGAGCGGGGGGGCGCTCACCAGGCCAGCCGCCTCCGCCGCCGCGACGAGCCGGGCCCGCAGCGAGGACCCGCCCACCGCGACGACGATCGAGGCGCCGGGATGGCGCACGGCCGCCGCGGCGAGGCTCATCACCTCCAGGCCGTGCACGCGACCCGGCGTGGAGACCGCGTCGTCGATGAAGCCGATCAGGGAGAAGCCCTCCCCCTCCCAGTGTGCCTCACCGGCCCAGGTCGCGATCTCGCGCCCCGAGCCACCGGCCCCGTAGATCAGGAGGGGGCGACCCATCCACCCCCCTCGCCCTCGTGGTAGAGGCCTTCCCCGCCCATGAGCGTGCGCAGGGTCCGGCCGAGGATGATCAGGTCGAGCCTCAGGCAGCGGTGCTCCACGTAGTAGATGTCGAGCTCGATGCGCTCGGGCCAGGTCAGCGCCGCGCGCCCGTGCACCTGAGCCCACCCGGTGACTCCCGGTCGGACCTCCAGGCGCCGGCGCTGGGCCGGGGTGTACTGCTCGACCTGGGAGGGGAGCGTGGGTCGCGGACCGACGATCGACATCTCACCGGCGAGCACGTTCCAGAGGTTGGGCAGCTCGTCGAGGCTGAAGCGGCGCAGCCAGCGTCCGCTGCGGGTGAGTCGGAAGTCGTCGGCGAGCACGGCGTCGCCGGCGCCCATGGTCTGGGCGTTCTCGACCATCGTGCGGAGCTTGAAGATGCGGAAGGGCTCTCCGTGACGACCGGCGCGGGTCTGGCGGAAGATCGGACTTCCGGGCGTCTCCAGACGGATGATCAGGCAGAGCACCGCGATCACGGGCGCGCTGAGCAGCGTCGCCGGCACCGCGATGAGCAGGTCGAGCGCCCGCTTCATCGGGTCCCCTCCGCGCTCTCCCAGCCGACCCGCCGGGGGTCGACGAGCCAATCCCAGAGCCCGGCGGCGAGCGAGGCGGTCGTCCACACGTAGTAGCGGGCGACGAGCGTGAGGCGACCGGGGAGGCGACCGGCGGCGAGAGCGAGGCCGAGGAGGGCGAGCTGGCCCCCGAGCAGGACGGCCCAGAGCGGGTCGCCCGGGCTGTACAGCCAGAGGATGAGAGCGCTGAGCAGCGTGATCAGGTGGAGGCCCGGGGAGACGTAGCGGAGGATGCGGTGGGAGAAGATCATCAGGGCGTAGAGAGGACCGTATCCGGCGGGGGACAGGAGTCCCCCGCGCAGCACGGTCGGCCAGGTCTCGGTGTAGGCCATGCGCCGCTTGCGGCTGAATTCGCCCTCGATGCTCGGGGCCATCTTCTCGATCGCCCGGGCCTCGGGTGCGTACAGCGCGCGCCAGCCGCGCTTCACCATCGAGAAAGGGAAGGAGATGTCGTGGCCCATCTGTGGCCCGAGCTCGATATAGGACTCCCGCCGGGTCATGTAGATCGCCCCGTTGCCCGCGGTGATCGAGGCGAGACTGGACTCGTGCGCCCGGATCCACATCTCATAGCGCCAGTACAGGCCCTCCTGGTTGGTGCCGCCGGCGGCACGCAGGAAGGAGACGCTCCCGCAGACGTACCCGACCCGCGGGTCCGTGAACACCGCGATGAGGCGCGCGAGCGCCTCGGGCTCCCAGAGCGCGTTGGCGTCCGAGAAGGCGAGGAAGGGCTGGGAGGCCACCCGCGCCGCGGCGTTCTGGGTGGCGACCTTGCCACCCCGCGGCAGCTCGAGAACCCGGTCCGCCCCCGCCTCGCGGGCGCGGCGGGCCGTGGCGTCCGCATTCGGGTCGGCGCCGCCGTCGACGGCGACGATGACCTCGGCCGCAGGCGGGACGAGCGCGCGCAGGTTGGCGACGCGGGCAGCGATGACGGCCTCCTCGCGGTAGGCGGCGACGATCACCGAGACGGGCAGCGGCGCGCCCGTGGATGAGCCGGGGCCCTCCCGTTGGGGATCAAGCGTCTGAGCGTGCCCGTCGCCCCGGGCGCGCCGGGTCAGCCGCACGAGGCCAGCCAGCAGCAGTCCGTAGCCGAGTTGGGCGTAGACCAGCGCGGCGGCGGAGACCCAGAAGAGGATGGCGAGCACGATCACGCGGCGAGCACCTTTGCATACACGGCACGGGTGGCGGATGCGGCCTCCGCCCAGGAGAGTCGGCGCGCCGCGAAAGCCGCGCCGGTCCGGGCCAGGGACGCGCGGGCCGATGGGTCCTCAACCAGGGCCTGGATTGCCGCGGCCAGCGCGGCGGGGTCCCCGGGGGGCACCGCGTGCGCAGCGCCGGCGGCGAGCACCTCCGCGAAGCCCGGCAGATCCGAGACGACCAGGGGACGGGCGTGGCCCAGCGCGCTGGCGAGCACCCCGGAGAAGCTGGCCCGGCCCAGGTCGAGATAGGGCATGACGACGAGGTCGGCCGCGGCAAAGACCGCGTCAGCCTCGGCCGGCGAGACAAAGCGCGGGACGACGGTGACCCCGGCGGGCGGCGGGTCCAGCGCGGGCGACAGCTCGAGCGGACGGCCCACGATCCACAGCTCCGCGTCCCGCACCCGGGCCCAGGCCTCAAGCAGGGTGTCAATGCCCTTGTACGCGCGCAGCAGGCCGAAGAACAGGACCACCGGCCGCCCCGGCCGCCTGCTGCCCCCGAGCTCGGGCGGCAGCTGTCCGGGCCCGGCGGGGCGACCGAGCGGCCCGTGGCGAACGACATGGATGCGCGCGGGGTCGAGCGCGGGCTGGGCCGCCAGCAGGGCCGTGCGCGCCTCCGGTGAGTGGACGATGATCGCGTCCAGGCGAGCCAGCCGACCGGCGGGGATACCAAAGCGCCCCGGCCCGGCGGCGATCCCGGGGTCGTGCAGCGTGAGCACGGTGGGGCGGGCGGGCAGCAGGCGGAGATCCAGGGCCGGCAGGGTGAGCCATTGGACATGGAGGAGCTGGGGCGGCGTCCGGGCGCACAGACGCCGGTAGGCGAGCATGTCGGGGAGATGCCCGGCCAGGCCGCTGAGCGCGCGTCGACGTGACCCCGGGGCACCGCGGGTCCGGCGGTAAAACGACTCGGCGAGCCGGTAGCCCTCAGCCGGTGGGGTCTCCCCGTAGGCGAAGCGGCTCGTCACCAGCGTGACCGCGACGCCCTGAGCGGCGAGCGCCCGCGCCAGGGCGTCGTCGTAGGGGCGGGTGTAGCTGGGCGGGTCGAGCAGGTGGACGGCCAGCGTGCGCGGGACGGGACTCATCGCGGCGGCAGATCGTTCGAGCGCCGCAGGCCGACCTGCTCCTCGACGGCCAGCAGCAGCTGGATGGCCAGGAAAGCCACCCGCTCACTCCGGCGCAGCGGCGGTCGGCCATCAGCGGCGTGGCGGCGCAGCGGAGCGGACACCGCACCGCTGCGCCGGAGGCGGGCGCCCAGGACGCGCCCGAGATGGGCCAGAGCGGGGTCAGGGTGGTAACCGGGCCAGCGCTGCTCGAGCCAGCGCGCTCCGGCGGCGTAGGCACGCCACTGGCGGCGCAGCTCACGCAGCGATTCGCGGTAGTGATGGCCCACAGTCGCCTCGGGCCGGAAGCCCAGGCGCCAGCCGGCCGCCTGCAGGCGCCAGGAGAAGTCGGTGTCCTCGGCGGCGGCGACGCCCTCACAGAACCCACCCACGGCGAGAAAGGCGCGGCGGCGGACGAGCAGGTTGGCCGCGGCGGCCCGGGGCCGGTACGGGTGGGCCAGATGCAGGCCGGCGTCGAGGAAGTTCGCGTGGGCCCCGAAGCGAGCGGCGAGGGTCGGGCGGGCCACCAGCCCGGTGACGTTGCCGGTGAGGGCCCCGACGTCCGGATCGATCGGGCCGGTGAAGAAGCGCTCGACGAGATCGGGCGGGGCGACGGTGTCGGCGTCCAGGAAGAGCACCCATTCCCCACGGGCCAGCGCAGCACCCCGGTTACGGGCATGGGCAGGTGAACGCTCCGCCGCGGCGACGACAACGCGGATCCCCGCCGGGGCGACGAGCCCGCGGCCCGAGTTGTCGGCGAGGATGCGCTCATCCTCGGGACCCAGGTGGAGGGAGGCGAGCAGGCGCACGGCGGCGAGCTCAGCCCCCGGCGGCCCGGCGAAGGGCACGACGACCGAGACGGCCGGCCGGCTCATGCGCGCACCCGGGCGAGCAGCCCCCGGGCCGCCTCGAGTTCGGAGCGGTGCAGGAAGCCGGTCCCCGCGAGCACCAACCCGGTGAGCAGGAACACCCCGCCGCGCAGCAGGAAGCCTGCCGTCCCCGTCTCGGGCAGCAGCACCGTGCCGAGTGTGGTGAGCGTCGCGATGACGACGACGAGATGGGTGAGACGACGCCACTCAAAGGCGACGGGGAAGACACCGCGCAGGAGCAGGTACATGACCCCGAGCATCGCCACGTAGGCCACGCACAGGGCGATGCCACCCCCGGCAATGCCCAGCGCGGGGACGAGCACGACCAGCCCGACGAGGTTCACCACCACACCGGCCAGCGCGGCGACGAGGTTGCGGCGAGTGACGTGCGCGCGGCCGGCGATGACGAGCAGGACGACCCACAGCCCATACAGCGCCCAGCCGAGGGACAGCCAGGGGACGGCCGTGTAGGCGGCCAGATACCCCGGGTGTGGCGCGAGGAAGGCGATGATGTAGCGGGCCTCCAGCGTGAGTCCGCCGACCACCAGTCCGGTGACGAGCGCGTAGTAGGTGGTGACGAGCCCGTAGAGACGCGCCGCCTCGTGGTCGTCGCGGACCGAGTAGGCCAGCGGCGGCCAGGCGTACTGGAACGCGGTGACGATGAACACCACCGCGCCGGCGACCTTGACGGCGATGGCGTAGCGGCCCGCCGCCGCGGTCCCCTGTTGGTGGACGATGTACTGGCGGTCCAGCACGCTGAGGGCGTACACCGAGGCCTCGGCCGGAACCGTCGGCAGGCCGAAGCGGAACAGCCGGGAGAAGCTCTCCAGACCGGAGGGCCGCGGGCGCGGCAGCAGCGTCGCGCGGAGGCTCCACCACAGTCCGACCAGGACGACCGCGGAGACCGCGTAGTTGCCCAGGAGCAGCCCCTCGTACCCGGTGTGCAGCCCGACGACCAGCACGAGCGTGACCGCGATGGTGCCGAGCACGTTGACGAGGGTGACGACGGCATAGGCACTCAGCCGCTCGTCGACACGCAGGATCGCCTGGCCGAGCTCGAGGTTCGTGAAGGCCCAGATGCCGAGCACCGCGACCCGGTAGGGGCCGGCCGCCGGGCGTGCGGTGATGAGCTGGGCGGCCGAGCTCGCCGGGATGAGCAGCAGCAGGCTCGCCACGGTGCTCGTGGCGAGCAGGAAGAGCACGGCGCGACGCGCCAGCGCGGCCCGGCGCCGCGGGTCGGCGTCGCTGTAGTGGAAGCGCAGGAAGGCCTCGATGATCCCGAAGCGGACGATGATCGAAACGAGGATGACAAAGGTCATCAGCGTCTCGGCGATCCCGTATCCGGTCGGGTCGATGCGGCCGGTGTACAGCGGCACGAGCGCGATGGCGAAGACCTTGCCGACGACGTTGGCGAGCTGGTAGGCGCCCAGCGCACTGCCCAGTCGCTTGAGGTAGCCGCCCACCGCGGCCTACCGCAGAACCACCTGCCAGATGCGGCGCAGCATCTGGGCGGCGTCGACGTCCGTGCCGAGGCTGGCGCCGAAGCGGGGCAGCCCGGCCTCCACGACAGTGCCCCGTCCGGAGCGAAAGCCGACGATGGAGGGCGCCACGGGGGCGACCCCGGCGGCCGACGCGACCTTGCCTCCCGGCGGCTGGAGCACCTGATAGGACGGCGTGACGAGCGCCGGGACGTTGCGGAACAGACCCAGGCCGTCGGTCAGGGCGGTGATGATCTGGCCGCCGGAGGGTGACACGGCCCCATGCCGGACGCCGAAGGGGTCGACGGCCAGGGGCCGCGCGGGACCGGCGGTGCCCGGGCCCGGGTCGACCGGGGCCACGCTCTGGAGCACGTGCTGGCCGAAGGCGAAGGCGCCCCCGCCGGCGGCGACGAAGCGGCCGAGCGACCCGACGAGGTTGGCGGGCAGCCAGGTGAAGTCACCGTCGAGCAGGACGCCGTGGCGGCCGGCCAGCGTCGGCCCGATCCCTGCCGACAGGGCCGTGTCCGTGGTGAGGTCGTAGGCATCACCCGCACGGTCGAGGAAGCGCAGCAGATCGGCCTCGTCGGCGAGGTCGGCGGGCAGGCCGCCGATGTAGGGCCGGCGCAGGGCGATCTGGCCTCCGGCCGACAGCGTGTCGATGAGACCGTCGGAGTGCTGGCCGGTCGCGTTGTGTCCCTGCCAGGAGAGCGCGGGCAGCACGACGAGCACGGGCGTGGAGGCCCGCGCCCGCACGCCGGAGGCGACGAGCGGAACCGCGGTCCGGTGCCCGCCGGCGCCGGCGATGGCGAGGACGTAGAGGCCGACGGCGGGCAGACGCACCCGCAGCCGGGCGGCGCCCGCGGCGTGCCCGTGCCCCAGCACCCGGGGCGATCCGGCGCGGAACAGCCGCCAGGTGTAGGGCAGTCCCCCGGAGAAGACGTGCACCGTGGCCCGCTGGCCCGCCGGGGTGGGGAGGGTCGACGTTGACGCGGTGAGTGCGGTCACCTCGACGCCGGCCTGAGCGGTCATCGCCGGAAGCGGGTCGCTCACCGCGGGGACCTGACCGGCGGTGCAGGAGGCGTCGAGCACACGCAGCCCGATGAGGTAGCTGCCGGCGGGCGCGGGCCGGCCGTGGATCAGGCCATCCCAGGTTCCCTGGCCGCCCCGGGGGTCGACACCAAAGCTCTTCACCAGGGTGAGGGGGTGGGTCGTGCTGGCCGAGACGCGGTACACGAGCACGCGGGCCGCCCGCAGGTGGCGCGGCGCGAAGCGCACGGTGAGGCGCTGGGCGCCGGGCACGAGCACGGTGACCGGGTCGGGCCCAACGGCCGAGCGGGTGGCCGCGGCAGCCGTCGTCGAGGTGCGCGTCGATGCGGGAGCGGGGACCGTCACAGTCGAGGACGGGGCCACGGACGACGACGCCGGGGCCACGCTGAGGCCAGACACCGCCGGGCGGGGCCGCGCCGTGCTCACCTGCACGGTCACTCCGTTGAGGGGGAGGAAGCGATCCTCGTGCAGGAGCAGGACGTCAAAGCCGTACGTCCCCGCCGGGACCGGGGTGCCGGCGGCGGTGCGCCCGTTCCAGGTGAAGAAGCTGTAGTGACTGCCGTTGTTTCGCCGCAGGTACCGGCCCGACCCGGCCATCGTGGCAACGCGCGTGCCTCCGGCGTTGACGACGTAGACCGAGACGTTGTCCGAACGCGCCTGGAGGTAGAAGCCCACCCGCGTCCGCCGGAAGGACACGAGCCGGCCCGCCTCGTTCCGGCAGACTCCGGCGAGCGTCGGGTTGATGACCGGCGGGTCAGCCCTCGGGCCGCCATTGATGAGCGGGTTCTGGCTCTTGAGATGCTGGGTGAGGTAGAAGGCGGCGACCGTCGCGAGCACGAGCAGGCCAAAGAGGACCGGAGCCAGGCGGCGTGTGACCGGGTCGGACGGGTGCGGCGGGGTCACCACGGGACCAGCCCGGTGTTGGCCACGTCATGGTCGTGGAAGGCGTGGAGGCCCCGCGGGTCCCGCGCGCACAGCGCGACGCGGATCGACCCGCGGTGGCAGACGACCAGGCTCGGCGCGTCAGCCCGGCCGGCGGCGGTGATCTCGGTGAGCGCAGCCAGCACGCGGGCCTGGTGCGCACACAGCGACTCCCCACCGGGGAAGGCGAAGTCCGGGCCCGCGCTCAGCCACGCCGCGTAGCCCTGCGGGTCCGCGGCGGCGACCTCACCAAAGCGGCGCCCCTCCCAGTCCCCGCGGTTGCCCTCGCGCAGCCGCGGTTCGAGCCGCGGCTCGAGCCCGACCGCCGCCCCGAGGATCTCGGCGGTCTCTCGCGCGCGGCGGAGGTCCGAGCACCACAGGCCCGCCAGCCCCGGGCCGAGCTCGTCCTGGATCCGGCGAGCCAGGACCGCGGCCTGGTCCCGGCCCGTGGCGTTCAGCGGTGTGTCCCGGAACCCCTGGAAGACATCTCCGGCGAGGTTGTCATCGGTCTGGCCGTGTCGGGCCAGCCAGAGCTGCGTCATCGACGGGGATCACCCGGCGGGCGTGCTGTTCGCCGCCCCGCTGAGGTCCGACCCGATGGTGACGATGACGCTCGCCGGGCAGGTGCCGGCCTGGCCGGAACCGGTGGGCGTCGCGCAGGCGGTGATGGCCGCGGTGTCGGCGGGCGTCACGGTGCTCACCGTGACGCCGGTGGCCTTGCTGATGGCGGCGGCCACGCGCACGGCGTCGGCCCGCGCGCCCGGCCGGTACCCGACGATCGTCGCCGTCTCGGTCTGGGTCGCGGCGTTGGTGACCGCGGTGGCCGGGACGGTGAAGCCCGCGACGGTGAGGTCGCGTCCGATGTCAGCCGCGAGGCCGCCGACAGCGGTCCCGTTGAGGACGGACACCTTCACGCTGGCCGGGTTGAACGGCGCGACGGTGCGGGTCGGCTTGGCGCGGCCCGAGGTCTGGGCGAGCGTCGGCGCGGAGGAGGGGCCACCGGAGGAGGTGATGGCCAGCAGCGCAATGACGATGACGACGAGCACGACAACGGCGGCCAGCGCGCCGAGCAGCCTCGCGGCCAGCGGCCGCGAGGTCACCGGGGGGACGGTGGGGATGGTCCGCCGCGGCGGCGCACCCGCGAGGTCATCATCGGGGTCGAAGCGATCCTCCGAGCGCGCGAAGCGTCCGCCGCCGGTACCCGCGCCGTTTCCGGCCGCGGTCGAGGCGGGAACGAACATGGTGTCCTCCGGGGACACCGCGTCGAAGTCATCCGCCTCGTCCTCGAGGTCGGCGTAGCCGATGGACGACACCGCGGCGACGGTCGCGCCGGTCCCGACGGGCACCGCGGCGGGCGCGCGCGCGGGGAGCGGGCCGGGCGCGGGAATGATCGTGGTGGCCGAGCCCAGCGCCGGAGCGCCGGCGCCCGCCGGTGCGCCTGCGAGTCCGAGGGCGCCTGCCGTGGTCACCGTCCCGGTCTGGCGCTGGACCCGGGCCACCGCGGAGCCCATGGGGCCGACGGCGGGGGCGGGCGCCGGCGCCGGGACGACCCCGGGGACGCGGGGGGCCTGAGCCGGCGCGGACGGCGCGGGCGTGGCGGCGGCGCCGCCACGTGACCCCTGCTGGCGCAGCAGCTGGGTGACCCGGGCCTCCAGGCCGGCGATGCGCTCCTGGGCCTCGTCGAGCTGATCCCGCAGGGTTCGGGAGTCGCGCGCGCCCGCGAAGTAGAGGATCGCGAGCAGAGCGACGGCGAGCAGGCTGGCGAAACCGATGTCGGTGCCCGCCGAGTTGACGTACTTGGAGAGCGAGAGCGCGAAGAGAACCGGCATGAGCCTGCGAGTCTATGCCGCGGGGTAGGCGGAGCCGGCCGACACGGAGGCCCGCATCGCGTCGAGGCGCGAGACGTGCGCGGCCAGCGCGGAGGCGTCGCCCTCGAGCACGAGCAGGTTGACGGTGTCGAAGATCTCCTGGACGGTGTCGGGATCCAGCGGGCTGCGGGCGGCGCGCAGGATCTTCTGCGCCGCGGTCGGCTGGGGCGTCTCGTACACGTTGAAGAGCTCCTCGTCGTACTTCTCGCCCGGCCGCGCACCGACGATCTCGATGGCGATGTCCCGCTCCGGCTCGAGCCCGGAGAGCCGGATCATCGTCTCGGCGAGGTCGACGATCTTCACCGGGTCGCCCATCTCGAGGACGAAGACGTCCGCGGGCCGGGCCCCACCGGCACCCGCCCCGGCGTCGATCGCTCCCGCGCGGATGACGAGCTGGACCGCCTCGGGGATCGTCATGAAGTAGCGCTGCATGCGCGCGTCGGTGACCGTCACCGGCCCGCCGGCCGCGATCTGCCGGCGGAAGATGGGGACGACCGAGCCGGAGGAGCCGAGCACGTTGCCGAAGCGGACCGAGGCGTACCGCGTACCGGGGAAGCGCAGCGCCGCCGCCTCGACGGCCCACTCGGCAAGCGCCTTGGAGGCGCCCATCACCGTCGCCGGCTTCACGGCCTTGTCCGTGGAGATGAGCACGAAGGCCTCGACGCCGAACTCACCGGCCGCGACGGCCATCAGACGGGTGGCCAGGGAGTTGTTGCGCACGGCCTCCACCGGGTTCATCTCCATCATCGCGACGTGCTTGTAGGCGGCCGCGTGAAAGATCACCTCGGGGCGGTGCTCGGCGAGCACCTCCCGCATGCGCTCCTCCTCCTTGCAGTCCGCGAGCACCGGCACGGCCATGTTCACGTGCCGTTCCTCCTCGAGCTCGCGAGAGATCGTGAAGAGGTTGTCCTCGGCGTGGTCGACGAGGATCAGCCGGCGTGGACCGACGCGGCTGATCTGGCGGCACAGCTCCGAGCCGATCGATCCACCCGCCCCGGTGACCATGACGACCTTGCCCGCGAGGTAGCGCCCGACACGGTCGACGTCCATGGTCACCGACTCACGGCCGAGGATGTCCTCGACGCGCACCTCGCGCAGCTGACGGGCGAACCCGGTGGCCGAGCGGCCCGGACCGTCCTGGAGCAGTTCGAACACCGTCGGGAGCGTGCGCACGGGAATCCCACGCTGGCGACAGGCCGTGACGACGCTGGCCCGGACCTGCCCGGGCGCGGACGGGATGGCGATGATCACCTCATCGGGCTCGAGGTCGTCGAGGACGCGGGCCAGGTCCTGGGGGTCGGTGCCGCCGAGGACCCGCAGGCCGTGCTCGTCCTTGGTGCGCTGCTTGCGCGGATCGTCATCGACGAACCCGACGGGCCGCAGCGACAGCGCGGGATTGCGCACCAGCTCGCGGACGACGAGCCGGCCGCCCTCGCCGGCCCCGACGATGAGCACCTCACGCGCACCCTTGACCGAGCGGATCCCGCCCATGCGGCCCTCACGCACGAGATGGACGGCGAAGCGTTGACCGATCAGCAGCACGACCATGCTGAGCAGAAACAGTGCGATCACGGACAGGGGAAGCTCGACGGCGAGGGAGAAGAAGCCGCGCTCGGGGACGTACTCGACCGGCCGGAAGACGACGATGCCGCCGACGACGAGCAGGGTCCCGACCACCGCGCCCTTGGCCACCGCCTCGTACTCGCGCTGGCTGATGTAGTTCCAGACCCGCTCATACGCCGAGAAGGCGGCGAGCACGGCGACGAGCAGCGGCACGACCCACCAGATGGTCGCCCGCAGGAGGTGGCCATAGCGCGCGAACTGGCCGTGAAGATGACCGTCGAAGCGCAGCTCGAAGGCGATCAGATAGGAGAGGGCGACCAGCAGCCCGTCCGCGACCACCTGAGGCAGGGAGTGGCGGTGCACGGGGATGGCACGGGGGCGGAACCACCTGCGCATGCGCGGGAAGTCTAGTCCCGGGCCCCTTACGGCTGGGTTAATGACCCGACCGGGAGCTCAGTGGGAGAGGTGGAAGAACTCGCCCGAGGGGTGCCCACGAGTCTCCAGGAAATACGCATTCTGGAGCCGGGCACAGCGCGCGGCGGCCGCGCCATGGAGGTTGTAGGTGTGCAGGACCCAGCCGTTGAACAGCCCGGTGAACAGCACAACCGGGCCGCCGAGGCGGATCTGCTTGGCCGGGATGTAGCCGACCTGGGCGGTGTTGAGATGCGTGTACCAGGCGAGGATCGACGCGGTGCCGACGTCGACCGTGGGCACGCCGCAGGAGCGGATGAAGCGCGCGCCCCCGGCCGCGTCGATGGCGCGAGAGAGCGTGTAGATCGAGTGCGTGCGGTTGCGCTCGTTGAGGATGTCCTTGTGTTCCCAGTCCCAGCCGGCGCGGGCGTCGGGAACCATGAAGGCGATCAGCGCCACGGCCACCACGGCGCTCAGGCCGCGCAGCGCGAGGTGGGGGCGCCGGCCCGCCGGGCCCCGCGACGGCGGGGTCGGGTCGCCGCCCGTGGGGGCGGCGACGGAGGCGGGGTCGGCGGCTGGCTCCTGGAGGATCCGCGAGCGCAGCGACCAGGCCGCCCCCGCGGGGATCGGCGGGCCGCCCGCGGCGACCTCGGCAAGCCAGCCGACGCCGACGGCTCCGAGCACGATCGTCGCCGCCGCCGCCTCGAACATGTAACGGGGCACCCCGGGGAAGCCGTTGGAGAGGACGAACCACTCCTCGACGACCATCCACAGGATGGCGAGCACGCCGACCCCGACGACGGCGAGGTCCCGGCGCAGGACGGCCCACACGAGGGTGCCGGCGGCCGCCGTGAGCGCCGGCCACTCACTCAGGTGGATGAAGCGGCCGAGCGTGCCCAGGAACTGGTTGTGGTGGAGCTCGCGCACGGAGTGCTGGGCGAGCTTCTGGGCGATGTTCCAGGGCGCGCCGAAGACGACGGGCAGCCCGAACCAGAGAAAGGCCATGAGCGCGACGTAGAAGACGAGCAGGCCGCGCAGTCGCGGCACCTTCCAGAAGGTCCACAGCCACAGGAGACCGAGCGGGACCCAGACCTCGGGCCGCCCCAGGCCGCAGGCCACCAGGAACGTGATCGACCATCCGTAGCGCTTGGACAGCAGCTGGTTGTAGGCGATCAGCACGAAGGTGACGAGCATCGGGTCCGACTGGGAGGACAGGATGTAGTGCCAGTACTGGACGATCATCACGATCCCGACGCCGGCGAAGGCCGCGGCGATCCAGGCCGGCCACACGGGCCGGCCGTCGCGCTTGACGAGGCGGTAGCCGATGAGCCCACCCGCCACGGGTCCGCCCAGGGCGAAGGCGAGTGAGGTGACTCGCCACATCCACCAGGAGAGGTGGCCGAAGATCGAGTAGGGAAGGGTGAAGAGGAAGGTGATGGGCTTCCAGGACGGCGCGCCCTTGATGTTGATCGTGCCGCGAATGGCCTGGTAGCCCCAGTCGAGCCAGCCGTAGGGGTCATAGCCCGGGCTGGTGCGTGACCAGCGCAGAATGAAGAAGGAGACGACGAGCAGGCCCACGCAGACGGCGAGCCACGGGCTCGTGGCCCAGCGGCGCACGAAATCGGTGCGACCCGGTGACGCGGAGTCGGGCGACGCGGTGAGCGCGGCGTGGGGACTGGTGAGGGACATGGACGTCGCGAGGACCTACGACGTGCGCCAGGGCAGAGCGGCGGGCGCAGTCAGGCGGTCGGTGAGTAAAGCAGGATCACGCCGTATTCGAGCAGTTTCGGAGGCCTGAGAATGTTCGCGTTTGGTGAGGACGACCTGCGCCGGGTCCTCCAGGCGCTGCAGGCGGCCCTGGGTGATGAGGTCGGCGTCGACGGCGCCCAGACGGCCCTCGAACACGGTGAACACGGGCGTACCGAGGGCGACGGCCTCCCGGTTCATCGTGCCGCCCGCGGAGATGACGAGGTCGGCGAGGGCGATGAGTGACTGAGCGTCGATGGCATGCTCGGGAACCAGGAATCCGCCCGCCCGCGCCAGCTCGGCACGCTGGTCAGGCGTCCGGGGCAGGACCACGGTCTGCCGCCCCTGGAGACGGGTGAGGACCTGGCCGAAGAGGTCGTTCTCGAAGCGGTGGTACAGCGAGACGGCCGGCGGGGTGCGGACGACGGCGATCGGCTCCGCCGGGTCCAGACCGAGCTCGGCGAGCACCGCCGGGTCAGGCTCGAAGTCGGCCAGGTAGTACTCCTCCTTGAGCCCCTCGTAGGTGAGCAGCTTGCCCCGCGCGCCGTACCGATCCAGGCGCTCGGGAGGGATGACCGCGGGCACCACGACAGCCTGGGCGAGCCGGCAGTTGACGCTGTGCTGGATGGTCGCCCACTCGTAGTCGAAGGTCGTCGAGCAGGGGATCGACAGCAGCCGCGCCGCCACGGTGATGTCGTTGGACCCGTGGCCGATGGCCAGGTCGAAGCCGCGTCCGCGGGCATAGCGCCACAACGCCGCCGAACGGTCGAGCAGACCGAGCGCCTTGGCCCCGAGCGCGCCCCCGCGATGGGTGCCGATGGCCGTGTGGACGATCCCCAGGCGCTCGCACAGCCCGAGCGTCTGGGCAAAGTCGCGGGCGGTGACCTCGACCTCGTGGCCCGCCGCCTCGAGCCGCCGGATGACCGGCGCGAGCACGAGCACATGCGGGGAGTTGGTGAGGTCGACCCAGACGCGCACGGCTCAGCGGGCGGCCGGGCCCGCCCCCAGGGCCCGGGCGATCACGGTGACGACCTCAGCGGCCTGGGCCGCGCTGAGGACCGGACTCATGGGCAGGGCGAGAATCTCCGCGGACAGGCGGTTGGTGACGGGAAGCTGCACCCCGGCGTCGACATAGGGGGCCATGGCGGGCTGGCGGTGCAGGGGGGTGCGGTAGTAGCCGCGGGCCTGGATGCCCGCGGCATTGAGCGCGCCGGCGAGCCGGTCCGCCTCGGGATGATCGACGACGTACAGATGCCAGGCGGGCCGGACATGCGCAGGCGTCCGGGCCAGGCCGACCCAGTCCCCCATGCCCGCCGCCTCATACGCGGCGGCGGCGGCCCGGCGCCCGTCGCACCAGAGGTCGAGCCGGCGCAGCAGGATGCGCAGGATCGCCGCCTGCAGCTCGTCGAGACGGGAGTTGAAGCCGACGAGCTCAAAGGTCTGCTTGTCCCGGGACCCGTGGAAGCGCAGGGCGCGCACCGTCTCGGCCAGGCCCGCGTCGTGGGTGACCACGGCCCCACCGTCACCGAAGGCGCCGAGGTTCTTGGACGGGTAGAAGGAGAAGGTGGCGATGTCCCCGAGTGCCCCCGCGCGGACACCACCGACGCTGGCGCCGATCGCCTGGGCGGCGTCCTCGACGACGGGCAGTCCCGTGGCGGCGCGGATCTCGGCCACCGGCGCGGGCAGGCCGAAGAGGTCGACGGCGACGACGGCGCGCGTGGCCGGGGTGAGCGCGGCTCGGACGGTCTCGACCGTCACGTTGCGGCTCTCGGGGTCGACATCGCAGAAGACGGGGCGGGCGCCGATGGAGGCGATCGCCTCGGCCGACGCGTAGAAGGTGAGAGACGGGACGACGACCTCGTCACCGGGACGGATCCCCAGGGCGAGTAGGGCGATGGCCAGCGCGTCGGTGCCGTTGCCGACGCCGATGGCGTGCGGGACGCCGACGTACGCGGCGAGCTCGGCCTCGAAGGCGCTCACCTCGGGCCCGAGGATGAACTGGCCCGCGGCGATGACCTCGGCGACCTTGGTGAGGATCTCCTCGCGCAGCGGTGCAAGGACCCGGGCGGTATCAAAGAGCGGGACGGGCATGGCGGTGAGGCGCCAACCCTACAGGGGCCGTCCGTCCTCCCGACGGGGCCGTCCGTCCTCCCGACCCGTGTCTAAGGACGCGCTCAGGTCCGCTTGATCCGGACCAGAGGTCCTCCCTGACATACTCTCGGATTCATGCTGCTCCACGCCTCCGTCACCGCGTCGCTGGCCAACTTTGCCACGCACCTCATCACCAGTACCGGCTACGGCGGGGTCTTCCTGCTCACTTTCATCTCCGCGCTCGTCGTGCTGCCGGGGACCGAGGTGACGATGCTGTTCAGCGGTTTCAACGTCGACGAACACCACCTCACCCTGTTCGGGATCGTGGCCATCGCCAGCGCCGCGGACATCATCGGCGCGGTGATCGTCTACTGGATCGCCTACTTCGGCATCCACGAGCTGCTCGAGCGGCTGCCCGGGCCCTTCAACGTGAGCTCCCACGGGCTCGACCGCGCCCACCGCTGGATGGAGCGCTACGGCGTCGCTGCGGTATTCGTCACCCGTGTCCTGCCGACCGTGCGCGCGGGGGGCCCCTGGGCCGCGGGCATCTCACGGATGCCCTTCTGGCGCTACTTCGTGGCGATGGCCGCCGGCACCGTGGTGTGGATGCTCCTGCTCGGCCTCATCGGCGAGGGCGTCGGCTCGCAGTGGCCGCAGTGGAAGAAGCACCTCGAGATCGTCGACTACCTCGCCGTCGTGGTGATCGTCGGGCTCGTCGTCTGGTTCCTCTACGCGCGGATCTACAAGCCGCGCGTCGCCGCCCGCGCGCAGACCGGCGTCGACGCCTGAGCGTGCCGGCACCCACCCCGGCGAGGATCTCGATTCCCGAGGCCCTCGTCCTCGGGCTGCTCCACGGCCCCGCAGAGCTCGCCCCGGTGTCCTCCTCCGGACACCTCACCGCCGTCCCCTACCTGGGCGGCTTCGCCTACGCTGAGCTCGACGCCGACCTGCGCAAGGCCTTCGAGGTCGCCCTCCATGCCGGCACCTACCTCGCCCTGATCATCGGCCTGCGCGCGGAGGTCGCCGAGACCCTGAGGACGACCTCGCCCCGGAGCCTCGCCTTCCTGGTCACCGCCTTCCTCCCCCCCGCGGTGATCGGACTCGGACTCGAGGGTCCCATCGAGCGGCGCCTCGGCACACCGACCTCCGTCGCCGTCGGGCTGATCGGCGGTGGCGCGCTGCTCGCCTGGGCCGACACCGCGCCCCAGGCGCGTGAGGCGGCCACCGCCACGCTCGCCGATGCCGCGTGGCTCGGGGTCGCCCAAGCGAGCGCGCTGATGCCGGGGGTGTCGCGCAACGGGGCGACACTCACCGCGGGACGGCTGCGCGGCTTCCGCCGGGTCGACGCCAACCGCCTGTCGCGCCAGGTCGCCCTTCCCGTCATCGGTGCCGCCACGGGCCTGAAGGTCGTCCGGCTGGCCCGCCGCGGACTCCCCCCCGGGGCCCTGGCGCCCTTCGGCGTGGGGGCCCTGGCGAGCTTCGTCTCGACCCTCGCCTCCCTCGGGGTACTCGACGTCGTCGAGCGTGACGCGAGCTTCGCGCCGTTCGCCGCGTACCGCATCGGGCTGGGCGGCGCGGTGCTCGCGCGGAGCCGGCGCGTGCGCTCGCCCGGCCGATCACGGACAATGGACCGATGAGCGACGCCTACGCCGCAGCCGGAGTCGACGTCAACCAGGCCGATCAGGGAGTTGCCGCGATCGTGCGCGTGCTCGCCGGGATCGAGCCGGGGCGTCCCCGGATGGCCCTGCCGCTGGGCGGCCACTACGCGTCCGTGATGGCCCTACCCGGGGTGACCGGAGCCGACGGTCGAGCGCTGGGCATCGCCCTGGCCACCGACTCGGTCGGGTCCAAGGTGATCGTTGCCGAGCAGACCGGGCGCTTTGACACCATCGGGATTGACTGCGTCGCCATGAACGTCAACGACCTCGTATGCGTCGGGGCCGAGCCGGTCGCCCTGCTCGACTACATCGCCGTCGAGGCCGCAGAGGAGGGCCTGCTGCGCGACCTCGCTAAGGGGCTCGCGGTCGGGGCCCAGCAGGCCGGCGTGGAGATCCCCGGCGGCGAGGTCTGCCAGGTGCCTGAGGTCCTGCGCGGCCACCCCTCTCCCTACGGCTTTGACCTCGTCGGTTCGGCGTTCGGGACCGTCGCCGTCGAGGACATCGTCACCGGCGCCGACCTGCGCCCGGGCGACGCGCTCATCGGTCTGCCCGCCTCCGGTGTCCACGCCAACGGCCTCACCCTGGCCCGCCGGGCGCTGCTCGAGGACGGTGGCTTCGCCCTCGATGCCCGCCCTGACGCGCTGGGCGGGGCGTCGGTGGCCGACGTGCTGCTCGAACCGACGGTCATCTACGTGCGCGCCGTCCTCGCCCTGCTGCGCTCCGGCCTGGCCGTCCACGGACTGGCTCACATCACCGGCGGCGGCCTGCTCAACCTCCTGCGACTCGGCTCGGGGATCGGCTTCTCGATCGTGCAGCAGCTGCCCGTGCCGCCGGTGTTCAGTCTCATCGCCGCGAGCGGCGGGGTGAGCGCGGCCGAGATGTGGGAGGTCTTCAACATGGGCTGCGGGATGGTCGCGATGGTCCCCGCCGATGCCGCCGAGGCCGCGGTCGACCTGCTCGGCGAGTTCCATCCCGGCGCGGCGGTGATCGGCACGGTGACCGCGAGCGCCGGGATCGTCGAGCTACCGTCGCTGGGCATCCGCAACGACCCGGCCACGGGCACGCTCGTGGGGCCCGGCTGACGTCGGATCTCTGACCAGAATGTGATGCGTCGGCGCCGTCCAGATGCCGCACAATGGGGAGCCGTGACGATCCGGAGGCCCCCGCGTTGAGCACCCTGCTCGGCACGACGCTGAGCGGCCGCTACCGCCTCGAAGCGCGTATCGGCACCGGCGGGATGTCGACGGTCTACCGCGCGCTGGATGAGACGCTGCAGCGCCACGTCGCCATCAAGCTGATGAACCGCGAGGTGAGCGGTGACACCGACCAGATCGAGCGCTTCCGCCGGGAGGCCCGGGCCGTCGCCCAGCTCTCCCACCCCCACGTGGTCGGGGTGATCGACGCCGGCGAGGACGAGCATCGGCCCTACATCGTCTTCGAGTACGTCGAGGGCGAGACGCTCAAGGAGCGCATCCGTCGCCTCGGGCCGCTGCCGATCCCCGAGGCGGTCGCCTACACCATCGAACTCGCCCGGGCGCTCGGCGCCGCGCACGCCCGGCACATCATCCACCGCGACGTCAAGCCCCAGAACGTGATGATCGATGACGAGGGGTCGGCGAAGGTGACCGACTTCGGCATCGCCCGCACGCTTGACGAGGACGGCCTCACCGCGGACGGCCGCGTGCTCGGGACGACCGACTACGTCTCCCCCGAGCAGGCGCTCGGGCAACCGGTCAACGGCCAGTCGGACCTGTACTCCCTGGGCATCGTCCTCTACGAGATGCTCACGGGCGAGGTCCCCTTCAAGGGCGACAACCAGGTCGCCGTGGCCATGAAGCACGTTCGCGAGCCGCTGCCCGACGTGCGGGCCAACCGTCCCGAGGTCTCGGCCGCGCTCGCGCGGGTTGTCGAGCTGGCCACGGCCAAGCGGCCGGAGGAGCGCTACGGCGACGACCAGGAGTTCATCGCCGACCTCGAGGACGTCCTCGCGCTCGAGACGTCCCGGGCCGGCGCGGCCACCACTGAGGTGACCTCGGTCCTGCGCACGCTCCCGCCGCGCGCCCGTCGGCGGGTGCCCTTCACCGTGCTGCACCGCCGCTGGCTGCTGCCGCTCTTCCTTCTCGCCCTGCTCGGCGTTGCCGCGGTTGCGGCGTGGCTCGTGGCGAGCTCCCACCGCGGGACGGCGACCCCGGCGGGGGCCCGGACGGTCGTGGACCACCGCGACCGTCTCATCCACCTCTGCTCCAACTGCGCCGCCGCCTACAACCCGGACGCCCCCGACGGCCAGACCGCCCAGAACGACGCGAACGTCGGCCTGGCTATCGACGGCGACCCCTCGACGGCCTGGGACACCGAGACCTACTACGACCACACCCTGAACAAACCGGGCGTCGGGCTCTACCTGCAGACCCAGCCAGCGGCCGCGGTCTCACGCCTGATCCTCGACACGACGACGCCGGGGTTCACCGCGACGATCTACGGCACGAACACGACCCCGGACCGGACGAGCTTCGCGGCAAGCCACTGGATGCCCCTGGACACCGTGGCGCGCGTGGGGTCCCATCAGACCTTCGCCCTGCGCCAACCGCTGCGCCACTACAGCTACTACCTGGTGTGGATCACCTCGCTGCCGAGCAACTCGGACATGGTCGCACTCAACGAAATCCTCCTCTACGGCTGAGCCGGGGGCTCAGCCGCTGTGCGCGGCGGCGGCAAAGTGGCGCTCGAGCGCCAGGGCGATGAGACGGTCCAGCAGCTCCGGATACTCGATACCGGAGGCGGTCCACAGCGCGCCGTAGACACTCGTCTGGGTGAATCCGGGCATGGTGTTCAGCTCGTTGACGAGCACGTCCTCACCTACGACGAAGAAGTCGGCCCGGGCGAGACCAGCGCACCCCGTGTGCTCGAAGACCTCGCGGGCCAGCTCACGCACCCGCTCCCGGGCGGCGGGCGAGATCCCCGCCGGCACGACGAGCCGCATTCCCCCGGGGGTGTACTTGGCCGCGTAGTCGTACCAACCCGACTCACCGGTGCTGAGGACGATCTGCCCCGGCTGGGAGACCTCGATCTCGGAGCCGGCGTTGCCCAGGACGCTGCACTCGATCTCCAGCCCGACGGCGGCCGCCTCGACGATCGCCAGAGGGTCGAAGGCGAACGCCGCCTCCAGCGCGGGAGCGAGCCCCGCGGGCGCGTCCACCCGGGCGATCCCGACCGACGAGCCAAGCCGCGCGGGCTTGACGAAGACGGGCAGACCCAGCGGCTCCAGCCGGGTCAGCGCGGCCTGGGGATCGCGGGCGTAGGCGCCGGCGGTGACCGCCCGGTAGGCGACCTGGGGGACGCCGGCGGCCGCCATCACCTCCTTGAACAGGACCTTGTCCATGCACAGCGCGCTCGCGGCCACGCCAGAGCCGACGTAGGGAACGCCCAGGGCCTCGAGCAGGCCCTGGAGGACCCCGTCCTCGCCGTAGGGGCCGTGCAGGACGGGGAACACGACGTCGGTTCCGGGCAGACCGGCGCCGGGGGTGAGGGCGAGGCCATCCCCCCAGCGGCCGTCACGGGCGATGGTGATCTCCCGCACCCGGTGTCCGGCTTCACGCAGGCCGGCGGCGACCGAGGCGGCCGAGGCGAGCGACACCTCGTGCTCGGAGGAGCGGCCGCCGCCGAGCACGACGACGTCGAGGCCGCTCACGAGCTTCCGCCGGGAGTGACCGCCCCGGGGGCCACCGAGCCCCCGGTGGTGGTCGTCGTCCCCGTGCTGGTCGTCGTCGTCGCGGAACTCGTGGGGGTCGTGCTCGTCGTCGTGTTCGTCGGGGCGTAGGCGCCGACCGTCAGGGCGACGGTGGCGCCCTGAGCGACCTTGCCGCCTGGCCCCGGTGTCTGGGCGAGCACGCGGTGGTTGTCGCTCCTGACCCCGGTCGACTGGGGGGTCGAGCTCACCTTCAGCCCGAGGGCGGTGAGCGTCGCGGTCGCGTGGGTGAGCGTGTCCCCGACGAGGTTGGGCACGCTCACCCGGGGAGGCCGGCGCGCCACCACCAGGGTGACCGTCGTGCCGGGCAGAACGTTGGCGCCGCCGGTGGGGCTCTGGGAGATGACGCTGTTGGCGGGCGCCGTCGTCGTCGTCTGGTCCTCGACCTTGACGTGGAACTGCGACAGCGCCGACTGGGCGTTGGCGAGCGTGTCCCCGGTGACGCTGGGGACCGGAATGGGGGCCACGCCGCTGGAGATGTAGAGCACGACGGACTGTCCGGTGGTCAGCGTCGTGCCCGCCGGTGGGTCGGTGCGCGTCGCCTCGTGCTTGGGCACCGTGTTGGAGGACTCGGGGATGATCCGTGAGACTTTCAGCCCGGACAGATGCAGCTGCTCGATCGCCTGCTTCTGGGAGAGCGCCACGACCGCGGGGACGGTCGTGTTGCCCGGGCCGGTGGACACGGTGAGGTCGACCGTCGCGCCGCTGTTCGCCCGCGTGCCGCCCAGTGGGCTCTGGTAGATGACCGTGCCCGCCCGGCTCGCCGAGGCCTGCTGGATGACGGAGGGGTTGAACCCCTCGGCCTCCAGACGCGAGGTGGCGGCCGCCTGGGTGTCGTTGACGACCACCGGGACGGTGACCTTCTGGGGCCGGGTGAGCAGGTAGGCGACCACGCCCCCGCCGACGAGCAGGGCCACGAGCAGGGCCACGAGCCACGGCCAGCCCCGACGCCCGCTGGGGTCCGGCGGGGCTGGGGGAGGCGGCGGCTCGGGCCCGTAGGGACGGTAGGCGGGGTACTCGCCGGTGACGGGGTGAGCGGCGGTGGCCGGCTCGAGGACGGGGCCGAGCTGCACCCGCGGCCGGGGACCCTGGGCCGCCCCCGCCCCGGCGGCCGTCCCCAGGGCCGCCGCGCCGAGTCCGGCCGCCCCGAGCGCTCCAGCGGCCGCGGCGCCACCGGCCCCGCCGATGCCCGCTGCGCCGACGGCCGGCAGGCTCGCGGTGATCTCACCGTTGCCTCCGTTGAGCAGGGACTCGCGGATCCCCTCCAGGACGCTGATGAACTGGTCGGCGTTCTGGGGCCGGTCGGCGGCGTTCTTGTTCAGCGCCCACAGGACGGTCTGCTCGAGCGCGGGCGGGATTGCCGCGTTGAAGTGGCTGGGTGCGACCGGCGCCTCGGAGACGTGCTTGAGCGCGATCGTGACGGCCGACTCGGCGTCGAAGGGCACCCGGCCGGTGAGCAGCTCGTAGAGGACGACGCCGATCGAGTAGAGGTCTGAGCTTTCGGCCACGGCGAGGCCCTGGGCCTGTTCGGGGGAGAGGTACTGGGCGGTGCCCATGATCGACCCCGTCTCGGTCATGTCCGAGGCCCCCGCGCGGGCGATGCCGAAGTCGGTCACCTTCACGTGATCCTGGTCGTCGAGCATCACGTTGTGTGGCTTGAGGTCGCGGTGGATGACCCCGCGGCGATGGGCGAAGCGGGTCGCCTTGAGCACGCCCAGGGTGATGTCGATCGCCCGCACCGGATCGAGCGGCGCCTCCTCACGGATGACCTGCTTGAGCGTGCGGCCCTGGAGATACTCCATGGCGATGTAGTAGGTCCCGTCCCAGGCGCCGCGGTCATAGACGGCCACGACGTGGGGGTGCTGGAGGTTGGCGGCCGACTGGGCCTCCCGGCGGAACCGCTCGACGAAGCCCGGGTCCTCAGCGAAGCGGCGGTGCAGCAGCTTCAGGGCGACCTGGCGCTCGAGCTGCTGGTCCTCGGCGAGGTACACGTCGGCCATCCCGCCCGTGCCCAGACGCGACTCGATCCGGTACCGGCCATCCACCACTTCGCCCGTGTTGAAGGCGCTCACAACCCCTCCGACAGCAACGTCTTCATCATCTGCGCCGCGATCGGTGCGGCATAGGTGCCACCGTAGCCGTTCGGCACCCGCGGCAACACGACGGCGACGGCGATGCGCGGATGCTGAACCGGGGCGAAGCCGACGAACCAGGCGTTGTCGAGCTCCGGGCCGTTGTAGGTCCCCGACACGGTCGCGGTGCCGGTCTTGCCCGCCGCGTTGAGACCGCCGAGGTTGGCCGCCTGGCCGGTCCCCTCCTCGACGACGTGCTGCATCATCACCGCCTCTTCCGCAGCGGCCTTGGCCGACATGACGTTCGAGAACACCGACGGCGCGTCCGTCTCGACGATCTGGCCGTCCGGGTTGACCACCTTGCTCACCAGCCGCGGGCGCATCAGCCGTCCGCCGTCGGCCACCGCGGCCACGACCATCGCCATCTGCAACGGGGTGACCTCGAGCTTGTCCTGGCCGATGGACATCCGGCCCAGGTCCACCGTCGGGCTCGTCGGTTCCAGCAGCCGGCCGTCCGGGGCACGCTCGCCGCTGGCGATCACGTTGGGCAGGTCCACGGGCGGCGGCGCGTAGAAGCCGAAGCGGTGCATGTATTCCTGCATCGTCGCCCGGCCGACGTTCTGGCCGACCTGGGCGTAGACGGTGTTGATGGACAGGGTGAGCGCCTCGGTGAGCGTCACGTTCCCGAACTGCTCGTTCGCGTCATTGTGCAGCGGGACGCCTGAGACGATCAACGGGGAGTGCCCGTTGATGAGCGAGGTCGGCGTGTAGCGGCCGGTGTTGAGCGCCGCCGCGGTGGTGACCACCTTGAACGTGGAGCCGGGGGCAAACCCGGCCTGGGTGGCCAGGTTGAGCTGGCAGGAGGCGGCGAGGGCCTGGGCCTGTCCGGCGTTGGGCAGCGTCGGGCACGGTGCCGAGGGGTGGTTGTCGTTGTAGGTCGGATTCGAGTACATCACCGGGATCGCGCCGGTCTGGGGCACGATCGCGACGACCGAGCCGACCCGCCCGGCGAGCAGCGAGCGGGCCAGACCCTGGGCCTGGGGGTCGAGCGTGGTGATGACGTCGTTGCCGAGGTTCGAGGTCGAGATCGGGCCGAACACCGACGACAACGTCGTCTGCTGGCGGTTCTCCAGCGCCTTGACCCAGGCCTGCTCGAGGCCGCTGGACTGCCCCTCCTGAATGTTGTTGTAGCCGACGGTCTGGGCAAACAGCGGGCCCAGCGGGTACGTGCGCGACCACGTCCCCCCGCCGGCCGGCACCGAGCGGGCGAGCACCGTGTGACCGTCGGCGGCGAGGATCCGTCCGCGCTTCACCTTCAGCGTGGCGAAATAGCCGAGGCGGTTCAGCGGGTTGTTGGCCAGGGCCGAGGAGGAGAACACCGTCCAGCGGCTCGTCCACACGAACAGCAGCGCGAAGAGGACGAGCACGCACACGTAGAGCTTGGCGATCGAGCGGTTCACGGCGCTCACTCCCCCTGGGTCATCGCGCCGATGGCCTGGCGCCGCGAGCGATCCGAGACGAGCAGGAGCAGCGCGACGAGCACGAAGTTGGCCAGGATCGAGGAGCCGCCGTAGGAGACGAAGGGGAGCGTCACCCCGGTGAGCGGAATCACCCGCGTGACCCCACCGACGATCACGAACACCTGCAGGGCGAGGACCGTCGAGAGGCCGGTGGCCAGCAGTTTGGAGAACGAGTCACGGGCCAGCGTGGCCGCCTTGAAGCCGCGCCAACACAGGATGAGGTACACGGCGAGCAGTCCGGCGCCGCCGAACAGACCCAGCTCCGAGACGATCACCGCGTAGATCATGTCGGTTCCCGGAGCAGGCAGCCAGTAATCCTGGGTGCCCGGTACGAGGATCGTCGACTGACCGAAGCCCTGCCCGAAGAGCCCACCCGCGGCCTGATCGAACTGGGCGTTGGCCAGCTGCTGGCTTCCCCCCAGGGCGTTGTAGAGCGCGGGCCGGAAGGGGTGCTCCCAGGCCTGGACGCGCGCGAGGATGTGCGCCTCGTGGGTGCCCAGATACCAGGCCCCGACGGCGAAGGCGACCAGCCCGATGACGACGAAGGAGACCCGGCCGGTGGCGACGTAGAGCACGGCGAGCAGACCGCCGTAGAACATCAGCGACGTGCCGACGTCGTGAAGGAAGATGAGGATGAGCATCGCGATGCCCCAGAGCAGGAGCATCGGCCCGAGGTGCTTGAGCGGCGGCAGTCCGACGCGGATACCGAAGACCTTCGTGCCCTGGGCGAGCGCCTGGCGGTGGTCGCGCAGGTAGGAGGCGAGGAAGACGATCAGGCCGATCTTGCCGAACTCCGTGGGCTGGAACTGGAGCGAACCGATGTGGATGGCCAGGTAGGCGCCGTTCACCGGCGCGGCCAGACCGGGGACGCGGGGGAGGACCATGAACAGGATCGAGCCGATGGCGATCACGTAGCGGTAGCGCTCGAGCTTGCGGTAGTCGCGGAAGAGCAGCACCGTGATGACGACGAGCACGAGCCCGACGACGAACCACTGGGCCTGCTGGCGGGCGTAGGTGACCCCGTAGATGCGCAGGACCATGATGAGCCCGAAGCAGGCGAGCACGGAGACGAGCGGAAAGATGTAGGGGTCGGCGTGGGGCAGCGTCACGCGGAAGAACACGTGCCCGACCAGGCACAACCCGAGGAAGATCCCGCCGTAGACGAGACTGGTGTTGGAGAGCTTGTTGGACTCCTGGACGAGCACCGCGGCCAGCCCCGCCGTCATCAGCAGCGCGGCGGGGATGAGCCCGACGAGCTCCCGGTTGCGTGCCCTCATGACAGCTGGCCCCGCGGGGTCATCCGGAGATGCGGCCCAGCTCGATGTCGTTGACCAGGCGGAAGGCGGCGGTCTCGGCGTGGAGCTGGTGGTTGAGCAGCGCGTGGCGCCGACTCGCCGGGATGAGCTCGGCAGGCACCCCGGAGACGTAATAGGTCTCGTACAGGTTGACGCCGAGCACCTGGTAGGGGAAACCGCGGTAGACGACGATCGTGCCCTGGTTGTCGGTGCCGAGGAAGTAGAGCTGACGGCTGGCCAGGTAGCCGGCCCCGCCGACGAGGAACAGCACGATGGCGAGCGACACCAGACCGGCGACGAGCTTGCCCGTGAGGCCGAACTCGCGGACGGGGGGCCCGGCCTGTGGGGCCGGGCCCTGGCGGCGGGACCGCGGCACCGCTGCGGAGGCCCGGTCGACCCCGGCGCGGGCGAGATCGCGCAGGGCGTGGGGTGCCGGCTGGCGGTACGGGCCCGGCGCGCCCGCGCGGCCTCCCTCGGCGCTGCTGTGCCCCAGGCCAGCAGCGGCCGCCTCGGCGCCCGTGAGCAGCAGGGTGTCCGACGCCGGGTCGGCGGCGACCTCGCCCCCCTCCACGCGGAACATGACGACGGTGATGTTGTCCCGGCCGCCGGCGTTGTTCGCTTCGTCGATGAGCCGCTGGGCGGCCCGCTCGAGCGTCGGCGCGGCGACGAGCACCTCGGCGACCTGACGCTCGGGCAGCATGTCGGTGAGCCCGTCGGAGCAGAGCATGATCACGTCCCCGGGCTTCACCGGGTAGGAGAAGGTGTCGACCTGGACCACCGGTTCCTGACCCAGGGCGCGGGTGATGATCGAGCGCTGGGGATGCTCGAAGGCCTCCTCCTCGGTGAGCTTGCCGTCCTTGACGAGCTCCTCCACGAGCGAGTGATCCTCGGTGAGCCGGGTGAGCTCGCCCCCCCGCAGCCGGTAGGCGCGCGAGTCACCCACATGGGCGAGGGCGATCTCCTCGGGCCCGAGCAGGACGGCGGTGAGCGTCGTGCCCATCCCGTCGAGACGATGGTCGGCCTGGGCGCGATCGTAGATCTCGCGGTTGGCGCGCTGGACGACGACGGCCAGGCGCTCCTCGGCCGTCCCGCCGCCCGGCAGCCCCGACTCGAAGGCCTCGATGGCGATCCGCGAGGCGACCTCGCCGGCGGCCGCACCGCCCATGCCGTCGGCCAGGGCGAAGACCGGCGCGCGGGCGTAGGAGCAGTCCTCGTTGCCCCGGCGCTGGCGGCCGGTGTCGGTGCGCTGGACGGGATCAGCGGCGTGCAGCATCGCGGGTGCGTCTCACTGGAGGTAGGTGAACTCGGAGTCGCCGATGCGGATCCGGTCCCCGGGGTGGAGGGGTTGGGGACCCGCCAGGGGCTCGCCGTTGAGGTAGGTGCCGTTGGTGGATCCGAGATCGGTCAGCACGAGGGTGCGTCCCTGACGGGTGATCTTCGCGTGCCGTGAGGAGGCAAAGGGATCGTCGAGCTGTATCTCCACGTCGCCGCGGCCGAGGGTCGCGCCATGGAGGAGATCGTAGGCGACCCCGGACTCATGGCCGGCGGCATGGTCGACGAGCAGGCGAGGCTCGAAGTCCGCACTGAGCCCGTCGAGGGGATCACCGGAACCGAGCAGGTCCGTGGAGGTCGCGTTCCAGGTCGGGTCGGCCGGGACCACACCTCGCCCGCGGCCCAGACCGCGGACACGGTCGCGCATCCGCAGGTCGAACAGCGATGAGGTGGCGATCCAGAAGAGGAACAGGTAGAGGACGATGAGGAACCCGTACTTGAGGCCCACCGATACCGGCTGCAGGGTCATGGCGGGCTACTCCAGCTCGAAGAGGATGAGCGAGGTCCCGATCTCGATCTCGTCCCCGGCCGACAGCACCTCAGCCGCGCGCACGGGCCGCCGGTTGAGCAGCGTGCCGTTCGTCGAGCCGAGATCACTGAGCACCCAGGAGCCCCCGCGCGCCGTCACCTCCGCGTGACGGCGGGAGACGTTGGGATCCTCGAGGACGATGTCGCACTGACGTGAGCGCCCGATGGTCACTCCGGCGGCGGCCACGGCGATCCGGCGCCCGTCGTGACGCAGGAAGGCGCGCCGGGTGCGCGCCGCGGCGACCTCGCGCAGCGGTCCGGCGACCCGCGCGGCGGTGGAGTGGACCATCGTCGACCCCGAGTCGGCGGGCGGTGTGGCGACGAACTCCTCCGAGACGGCGGACTCCTCGGGCGCCACGGTCCGGGTCTGGATGCCGAACTCCCCGAGCCCCAGGCGGGGGTCGGTCTCAAAGGTGATCTTCGGGGCCGACAGCAGCGAGAAGCCCTCGCGGCGCGCATGCTCGAGCAGGTAGCCACCGAGCTCGTCGCTCAGGGCGTCCTCGTAATCGACGAAGCGGTCACGGTCCCGGGGACCGAGGAAGACCCGGTATTCGTTGGGGACATAGGTGTGGGAGAGGCTCTGGGAGCGGTGGTCCTCCATCTCCCGCGCGAGCTTGCGGGCGATCTCCACCGGGCGCACCTCGGAGCGGAACACCCGCGAGAAGGTGCCCTCGACGAGGCCGGCGATCTTGCTCTCGAGACTGTCCAGGATGCTCATGGGGCGGGATCCGGTTGTGGGACGGGGGACGGGGGTTCCCACATGCAGATACCCCGCATGCTACGCGAGGCGACGTGCCGCAAGCACGTGTGAGAGCACACCCACCAGCGCGCGATGGCTCCAGACGAGCCAGGCGACGAGTCCGCCGGCGAGAAGTCCGGTGGTGTGAGGGGGTCCCGCGAGGGCCACACCAAGGCCGGCACCCAGGGCGAGCAGGGTGGCGACGCCGAGGTCGAGCAGCGGACGGCGCCCGCGGATGAGCCAGGGCGCCACCGCCGCGGTGAGGGCCCAGACGGCGGCGGCGATGCCCACGGGCGCCAGCGTGCGGGCGCTGAGCGCACCGACCCGGTAGAGGAAGTTCTGGGTGGTGAGCGCGCCGGCCACACCGATCCAGGCCCAACCCAGGGCGCCGAGCGCGGCCCGGCGCAGAGGACCCCGGATGGACGCCGCGACGACGGCCGGCCAGGCCGGCGCGAGCCCCACCGCCCCCAGGGCGACCGCGCCCAGGGCGAGGCCGGCGAGCAGCAGACCACGGGGGGCGATCCCGCGGGAGCGGCCGCGGCCGGCGAGCGGCGGCTCCGGGGGTGCCGTGGCGGTGCCGCGGCGGCGGGTCACGACTGCGGCGGTCTCGCGCGTCCTCACGCGCGTGGGGGTGACGACGCGGGACCCGGTGCGCGGGGAGACGGAGCGGCGAGTGGGCGCCGGGCCGCGGCCCCGACGGGCGGAACGGTCGGTGGCGGCGTGGCCGGCGCCGGGGTCTCCGGCGTGAGTGATGGTGAGCGCCCGGGCCGGCGCGACGACGCCGGGGCGGTCGTTGACCAGGGGCAGGCACTCGATGAGCGCGCTGCGGAGGTCGACGAGCCCGCCGCGCTCGGATGGGCGGGGGCGCAGCGCCTGATCGACGGCGGCGCCCAGGCGACGGGGCAGATCGGCGCGCTGGCGGCGCAGCGGGGGCAGGTACGTGCCCAGGCGCCGCCCGCGTCCCCGGCGGATGAGCTCGACGACGGGATTGACGCCGGTGAGCGCCTCGTAGGTGAGCAGAGCCAGCGAGTACAGGTCCGTCTCGGGGCCCGTGCTGGCACCCTCGGCCTGCTCGGGGGACATGTAGGCGGCGGTGCCGACGACATCGCCGGTCCGGGTGAGCGCATCACCGCCGACGACCTGGGCCACGCCGAAGTCGGTGAGCTTGGCCGGGCTGAGCCCGCCAGCGTCATCGCGGCCGCGGCGGTTGGGGATGAGGACGTTTTGGGGTTTGACGTCGCGGTGGACGACGTCGTTGGCGTGAGCGTGCTCGAGCGCCTCGGCGAGCGCGATGGCCACCTCGAGGATGTCGCGATCGGAGAGCTCACCCAGCTCAAGCGCGCCCGCCAGGGTCGTGCCCTTGACGAGCTCGGAGACGAGGTAGGCCCCGTCGTCGTCGACGGCCGCCTCGAACAGGGTGACGATGTGCGGGTGATGGAGCCGGGCCGCGGCCCGGGCCTCCCGGGCAAAGCGGGAGTGGATGACCCGCTCGCGCGGGAGCACCTTCACGGCGACCGGGCGGTCGAGGCGCTCGTCACGGGCCGCATACACGGTCGCGAAGCCGCCAGAGCCCAGCCGGCGGCCGACGCGGTAGCGGCCCAGCAGCAGGTCCTCGCCGGGCGCGGGGTCAGCCGCCGTCGGCTCGCGGGCGACGACGAACTCGGCCGTCTCCCCTGAGCTGGTCGCGGGGATGTCCGGGTTGTCCCAGCCCGCTGCGGTGTCGATCTGCGAATGGCGCTGCACCACTTCGGGAGGTTCGTCCCGCGGCGGCGGATCCCTGCCCGACACCCCGGCGACCGGGAGTTTTTGCGCGCACAGCGCAGGGATCGAGGGCCCCGCCGCGAAACGGTCCCCGAGCCCCCAGGCGGTCGACGGCTGCCAGCGGCCGGCGTCCATACTGCGGGAGAGACCGACAAGGAGCAGGCGTGTCGTTCTTCGACGACGAAGACGAGGACAAGATCGAGCCGGACCCCCCCTTCCGCGCTGCGGAGGCCGCCCCGGCGCGGTCGCGGCCGCCTGGGAGCCGGACCGGCGGGCGGACCGCCAGCGGACGGCCAGCGGCGCCGCGGCGCGGCGCTGATCCGGCCGTGGAGCGCCGGCGCTGGATCGCCGGGGGCGTGCTGTTCGTCGTCGTCATCCTCGTCATCCTGCTCATCTCCTCCTGCCAGGCAGCGAACACGCGCAGCTCGCTGGAGGACTACAACAACAGCGTCTCGAGCCTCATCAGCCGTTCGGACACCACCGGCCGTCAGGTGTTCGCCGCGCTCAGCTCGGGCAAGGGCGGCACGACGATCGCCCAGGATCTCGCCGGCCCGCTCAATGACGCGCGCACCGAACTCCAGGCTGCCCAGAGCCTCAGCGTCCCCGGTCAGATGGCCCAGGCCCAGAGCAACGTGCTGCTCGCCCTGCGGATGCGCGTGGACGGCATCTCCACGATCGCCAACAGCGTCTCCCAGGTGAGCACCCCGGGGGCGGGCACGCGTCAGGCCCTGGACCGGATCGCCACGGGCACCGCGCGCTTCTACGCCTCCGACGTCGTCTACAAGGGCTACGCGGCCCCGGAGATCGCCGGCGCCCTCCACGGGGACTCGATCAGCGTCGGCGGCAACTCGAACATCCAGATCAACCCCGGGCAGTTCCTCACCGACCTGGGCTGGCTGCAGACGAGCTTCATCGCCACCAAGCTCGGCACCAGCGACGCGGGCGGGTCGGGCTCGGCGCGCAACAGCGACCAACCCGGGGTGCACGGTGATGCGATCACCTCGGTCGCGGTCGGCTCGACGACGCTCACCACGGCGGCGACGAACACGCTCGCGGGCTCGCCGGCGCCGACCTTCACCATCTCGGTGCTCAACGGCGGTCAGTTCAACGAGTACGGCGTCTCCTGCGCTGTCTCGGTGGCGGGCGGGCCCTCCGGCCACTCCTCGATCCCCGAGACGACCCCGAACAACACGAGTACGTGCAACGTCACGCTGCCGAGCACCGTGCCCGCGGGCACCTATCAGGTGACCGTGGACATAGGGAAGGTTCCCGGGGAGACGAACATCGCCAACAACAGCGCCACCTACTCCGTGCAGTTCCAGTAGGGGCCTATCCTCCGGGCGGTGAGCCAGCTCACCTCTTCCACCGGGATCGTCGCGATGGCCGCCGGGGCCGTCGCGCTCGTCGCGCTCATCTGGGCGGCGACGCTCACCGTGAGCCTGCGCCGGCTGCGCAGCGCCCAGCGTGTCGTGCTCGGTGACACCGACGCCGATCTGGTCGCTCACGCGGCAGCGCTCACGCGGGATTTCCGCGCCCTCAATGACTTCGTCGAGGATGCCCTCACCGGGGTGGATGGACGCGTGCGCCAGGTGGAGGGGCGCCTGGACGGGACGATCGCCTACCGCTCGCTCGTCCGCTACGACGCCTATGGGGAGATGTCCGGGCGTCAGTCGAGCTCGATCGCCCTGCTGGATGCCCGGCGCTCGGGGATCGTGCTGTCCTCGATCCACCACCGTGATCAGGCCCGGCTGTACGTGAAGCAGATCCGTGACGGCCGGCCCGAGCTCGAGCTCTCCCCCGAGGAGGATGAGGCGGTGCGCCTGGCCCTCAGCGGGGAACGGCCGGCACCGCTGGCCGGCGATCTCGCCGCCGGGGCCGGCGCTGGAGCCGGTATCGAGTCCACCGGCCGAGTGGGTGCCCGGACCGTGCGCCGCCGCTCCGAACCGGCGTGAGCCTCCGCGGCGACTGCACACCAGACCTCCTGAGCGGCGCGGTGCGCATCGGCTATCTGGGTCCGGAGGGCACCTTCACCCATGAGGCGGCGCTGCGTGGCAGCACCAAGCTCGCCCAGGCGGAGCTCGTCCCGCTGATGACGATCTTCGACGTGGTCAGCGGGGTCACCGACGGATCTCTCGAGCTCGGCGTCGTGCCGATCGAGAACTCGATCGAGGGATCGGTGTCAGCCACGCTCGACACGCTCGCCAGCGGCAGAGCCGAGGTCCACATCGTGGCCGAGCAGATCCATGCCATCGAGCAGTGTCTGATCGCCGCGGAACCCACCGCGCTGTCGGAGATCGCCACCGTCATGTCCCATCCCCAGGCAAGTGCCCAGTGTGCGCACTTCCTCCATGAGCGGCTCCCCTGGGCCCAGGTGGTGACGACCTCCTCGACCGCGGATGCCGTCCGGCTGGTGGCCGAGCGCGGGCGCGGCTGGGCGGCGCTGGGACCACGTCTGGCCGCCCAGCGCTACGGCTGCGCGCTCGTCGCCGAGGGGGTCGAGGACCGCGACGGGAACGCGACGCGCTTCGTCTGGCTGAGTCCGACCGCCCAGGACCCGCGTCGAGCCACGGGCGAGGCGGGGGAGGGGCCGCACAAGACGTCGTTCGTCTTCTGGGGTGACGGCAGCGGCCGCCCGGGGTGGCTCGTGCGCTGCCTCGCCGAGCTCTCGAACCGGGGTGTGAACATGACCCGGATCGAGTCGCGCCCGCTCAAGCAGGGGCTCGGCCGCTACATGTTCTTCGTGGACTGCGAGGGGGCCGTCAGCGAGCCGGCGCTCGCCCAGGCGCTGGCGGGTCTCCGCGAGCACGTGGAGGCGCTCAAGGTGCTCGGCTCGTACCCGGCCGCCGCCTGACCCCCGACGCGGCCACGGGACGCGCCCGAGCGCGACGGCGGGACGAGGGCAGGGCGGGGGCGGGACACGCCTCAGAACAGCGGCGCAACCATCGCGGTGACGTGGACACCGTCTGTAGACTTTCGCCGCGATGAGCTCCGGCTCTGCGATACCCGCACCAAGCTGGTCCGTGCCGCTCTCTGAGCACCCGCGGCACGGATCTGATGCGGGTCGGGTGCTCGTCCTCAACGCCACGTATGAGCCGGTGAATGTGTGCACCGTGCGGCGGGCGATCGTGCTGCTGCTCAAGGAGAAGGCCGAGGTGATCGAGCGGGCGGACCGTGAGCTGCACTCCGCCAGCGCGTCGATGTCCCGGCCGGCGGTCATCCGCCTGGTGAGCTACGTGCGCATCCCCCGTGACACTCACCGGCGCAAGATCACCCGCCGGGCGGTGTTCGCGCGCGACAACTGGACGTGTCAGTACTGCGGAGCGCGAACGCAGCTCACCGTCGACCACGTCATCCCCCGCTCCAAGGGCGGCGGCTCGAGCTGGGAGAACATTGTGGCCAGCTGCGCCCCCTGCAACCGGCGCAAGGGCGACCTGCTCCCGCGCCAGGCGAACATGCAGCTCGCACGGCCGCCGCGGACGCCGAATCCGGACGTGTTCATCCACGTGGCAAGCCCGACGATCCCCGTCGCGTGGCGCCAGTACCTGCGCGCGCCCCTCCCCACGATCCAGAGCCAGGGGCAGGTCCAGGCCGCCTGAGCGCCGGGGCCCACACCAGGTGGGAGACAGATCCGATTTGAAGGACGTCCCCACGGTTGTGTACTCTGAAGTCACCAGAGAAAGGAGGTGGTCCAAACTTGTCTGACTGTTGTTACGGGACCCTGGAGGTGTCCGGCCGCTAAGTCCGGATGGCTGACCTCTTAGCGGAGGCCAACCGGGACACCGCCACGTATGACTGCCGGGATTCGTCCCACCGGCGCTTTTTTCTGGTCATCGTGGTTGCCAGCCAAATGCAGTGGGAGTGGGCGCCGTTTCGCCGAAACGGCGCCCTTTTCCTGTTGAGGGGGCGGCGGCGCCCGGCGGCACCGCCGCCTGAGGGCCCCGGCGACTAGTCGGCGTCCGGGTCAGCGGTGTCGGTGATACCGCTGTCTGACTCGACGTCGGCGTCCGCGGCGGCATCCGCGGTCAAGTCGGCGCCAGTGACGCCGTCGGCTTCGCTCACACTATCGCTGAGAACGAGGTTCTCGTCCTCGAGGGCCGTCGCGGTGTCCGCCTCGGACTCGATCACCAGAGCGACGGCCGAGACCTGATCGTCATCACGGATGTTCATCACCTTCACGCCCTGGGAGGCTCGGCCGTAGCGACTGATCCCGCGCACCGACGTGCGCTGGACGAGGCCGTTCTGGGAGATGAACACAAGCTCTTGGTGCTCGCGGACGACGAGCGCAGCCGCCAACGCACCCTTGTTCTCGGTGAGTTGGATGGTCTTGACGCCCATCGTGTCGCGGCCCTTCACCGGGTACTCGGAGATCGGTGTGCGCTTGCCGAAGCCGTTTTCGGTGACGACCAGCAACTCCTGGTCGTCGTTGGCGACGTCCATGGCCAGCAGGGCGTTCCCGGGGTGGGAGACGTTCATGCCGCGCACCCCGGTGGTGTCGCGACCCATCGCGCGGACACGGTCCTCGGAGAAGCGGGCCGCCTGCCCGGAGCGGGAGACCATGATGATGTCGTCCTCGCCGCCCGTCCGGCGCACCGCGATGAGCTCGTCGTCCTCGCGGATGTTGATGGCGATGATCCCGTCGGCCTTGATCGGCGTGTTGTAGGCGATGAACTCGGTCTTCTTGACCAGGCCGTTGCGGGTGGCGAAGACGAGGTAGCGACCCTCGCTGAAATCGCGCGTCGAGAGCACGGACTGGACTCGCTCGCCCTCGCGCAGCGGCAGCACGTTGACCAGCGCGCGGCCCTTGGAGGTGCGCGAGGCCTCGGGCAGGTCGTAGACCTTCTGGCGGTAGACCTTGCCCCGGTTGGTGAAGAACAGCAGGTAGTCATGGGTCGAGGAGACGAACAGATGCTCGATGTAGTCGTCTTCCTTGAGGTCCATCCCGTTGATGCCGACTCCGCCGCGGCGCTGCTGGCGGTACGTCGACAGCGGCAGGGACTTGATGTAGCCGGAGTGGGTGATGGAGATGACCATCTGCTGCTCGGCGATCAGCGACTCGATGTCGATGTCGCCCTCGGCGTGCGTGATGAGCGTGCGGCGCTCATCACCGTAGGCCTCGGCGATCTCGTTGAGCTCATCCTTGATGATCGAGTAGACCCGCTGCTCGTCCCCGAGGATCGCCCGGAGCTCCTTGATCCGCTCCAGCAGGTCGGCGTGTTCCTGCTTGATCTTGTCGGCCTCCAGGGCGGTGAGCCGGCGCAGCGTGAGCTGCAGGATCGCCTCGGCCTGGATGAGCGACAGCTCGAAGCGCGCGATCAGCGCGTGTCGGGCGGTCTCGGGATCGGCAGACCCGCGGATGATGCGGATCACCTCGTCGAGGTTCGCCTGGGCGATCAGCAGCCCCTCGAGCACGTGAGCGCGGTCCTCGGCGCGGCGCAGCTCGAACTTCGTCCGGCGGACGATGACGTTGCGCTGGTGGTCGACGTAGTGGCCGATCGCCTCCCGCAGCGACAGCGTGCGCGGGGCACCGTCGACCAGGGCGACCATGTTCACCCCAAAGGTCGTCTGCAGCGGGGTGTGCTTGTAGAGCTTGTTGAGGACGACCTTGGGCAGGGCGTCGCGCTTGAGCTCGACGACGATCCGCATCCCGTTGCGGTCGGACTCGTCGTTGAGATCGGAGATCTCGGGGATCTTCTTGTCGAGGACGAGGTCCTTGATCTTGTCGATGAGGCCACCTTCGCCACCCTTCCGCACCTGGAAGGGCAGCTCGGTGATGATGATGGCCTCCTTGCCCTGACCGATCGGCTCGATATGGGCCTTGCCCTGCATGCGTACGCGACCACGGCCGGTGGTGTAGGCGTCACGGATGCCGTCCCGGCCGAGGATGAGACCCGCGGTGGGGAAGTCGGGTCCGTGGATGTGCTGCATGAGCCCGTCCACGTCGATCGCTGGGTTGTCGATGTAGGCGATGGTCGCGGCCACCACCTCACGGAGGTTGTGGGGCGGGATGTTCGTCGCCATCCCCACCGCGATGCCCGATGAGCCGTTGACGAGCAGGTTGGGGAACCGCGAGGGAAGGACGACGGGCTCCTGGGTACCACCGTCGTAGGTGGGGACGAAGTCGACCGTGTCCTGGTCGATGTCCCGCAGCATCTCCGTGGCCAGCTTGGACAGGCGCGCCTCGGTGTAGCGCATGGCCGCAGCGGAGTAGCCGTCGACGTTGCCGAAGTTGCCATGGCCGTCCACCAGCGGATAGCGCATCGAGAACGACTGAGCGAGGCGCACGAGCGTGTCGTAGATCGCCGAGTCGCCGTGGGGGTGGTACTTGCCCATCACCTCCCCGACGATCTGGGCGCTCTTGACGTGCTTGCGGTTGGGCTGGAGGCCCATCTCGTTCATCACGTAGAGCACGCGGCGGTGCACGGGCTTGAGGCCGTCCTCGACTCGCGGCAGCGCGCGGCCGACGATGACCGACATGGCGTAGTCGAGATACGCCGAGCGCATCTCCTCCTCAAGCCCGCGAGGCTCGATGTTGCCGCCGCCGAGTGTGTCGATCGTTGCCATGGTTCAGTCCTGTCGTGTTTGAAGAGGGCGGAAGTTCGCGGGGCCGGCCGCGACTACACGTCGAGGTTGGTGACCAGGCGCGCGTTCTCCTCGATGAAGGCGCGACGGGGCTCGACCTGATCGCCCATGAGCATCGCGAAGACGCGGTCCGCGGCGGAGGCGTCCTCCATCGTCACCTGAACGAGGGTCCGCGTGGACGGGTCCATCGTCGTCTCGCGCAGCTCGTCCGGGTCCATCTCCCCCAGACCCTTGAAGCGGTAGTAGCTGATGCCCTTCTGGGCGATCTCGAGGATGTTCGTGCGGAGCTCGTCGAAGGAGAGCGCCTCGGTCGTCTCGGTCCCGAGAGCGACGGTGAAGGGCGGGGTGCCGACGAGTCCGACGAGCTCCTCATGCACCTGACTCAGCCGGCGGAACTCCGTCGCCTGGAGAACCGCCTTGG
>DASSZV010000009.1:0-18401 GCA_035702765.1 Solirubrobacteraceae bacterium | reverse complement strand
CAGCGTGGGAGAGGCCCCCTCGCGAAGCACGGCGACCTGCGGCCAAAGGGGTGCCCGAAACGACCCACTGAAGCGTCGGACCCAACCGCGCGGCCCGAGGATTCAGCCGATACACGCTGACCTTTGCGCTGAATCCTTTCTCCCGAGCATCGGTCCCATGAGGACTGGACCCCATCTGTGGTCCAGTCCCACGACCAAAGGAGACACTTTGACGGCAGCACCCACGATCGACCGCCGACGCCGAGCGGTCCGGCGCCTGATGCGTGTCTCGACCGTCGCCGTCCTCCCGCTCGCTGTCGCTGCGTGTGGTGGAGGCAGGTCCTCGGCCGCGACCTCGGCCACGGCGTCGAGCCGGACCATCCATCGCGCCTATGAGCTGCATATGGACTTCTTCTCAGCCGAGTCCAAGCTGAGCACGGTCATCGACCCCCAGATGTTCGTCCGCACACCCGGCGCGCCCGCGGCGGTCGGCCCGCAGATGATCATGCACGCAGCTGGCTTCGCCCCGGCGCACAAGGCCGGCGCACCGTCGACGCCCCTGTTCGCCGCCAACGGGACGGCCCTGCACATCACGCTCGGTGAGTGGGAGAAGGCCAATGGAACCGTGATTCTCCGTTGCGTGTCTGGCCGCGAGCAGGCCACGAGCCAGCTGAGCGGACTGTTGCCCGGTGGGCACTACAGCACGTTCGTCGTGCATCTCAAGGCGCCAAGCGCCAAACGCTTCACTCCGTTCGGTAATGCCACGGGGACGACGAACAACTTCACCGCGTCGCCGCAGGGCACGGCCTCTCCGGTGAACACCGTGGCGGGATGCCTGAACTCAAGCAACGCGGTATTGATTGTGTGGCACAGCGACGGCCGGTCCCACGGTGCGAGCCCCGGAGCCATCGGTGTCACACAGCACAACAGCCTGATCACCGCGATCCCCTAGATCGGCGCCCGCCGCCGGCTCGGCGCCGCCTCAGCGCCGAGCCGCGAGGACGTCGGCGAGGGCGATGAAACTCTCGCACTCCACGTCCGGGCTCTGAAACCCACCCGGATACGGCAGCTGTGAACGGTTGATCCAGGCGGTGCAGAGCCCGGCACGAGCCGCGCCAGTGATGTCCCAGGGGTGTACGGCGACGAGCATCATCTCCGCGGGGTCGACCTCGCAGCGCTCCGCGGCGTAGCGGTAGGGCTCGGGGGCGGGCTTCCAGCGACCGACGGCGTCGACGGAGAGCCGTTGTTCGACGAACTCGCTCGCCCCCGCACGCTCCAACAGCGCCGTGGCGACGCTCGCGGCCCCGTTGCTGAGGGTGACGATCCGAGCACCGGCGGCCGCGATGCGCTCAAGGCCGGGCTTCACGTCAGGGTGCAGCGGCAGGTCGGCCATTGCCGAGAGGATGATCTCGACGCCGTCGTCGGGCTCGACAACGAGACCGCCGAGGGCTCCCAGAAGAGATCGCAGCCCGCAGCGGGCGAGCGCCGCGAAGTCGGCCGGCTCCCCCGCCATGTTCAGCGCGAAACCGTCGCGCAGCACGCCCGCGAACCAGGTGGCGCGGAAGTGAGCCGGCGCGCCGATCCGGGCAAAGGAGGCGTCCAGGGCGCCCATGTCCGACAGCGTCTCGTTCACGTCCAGCACGACGACCCGCGGGCACCGGCGCTCGGTGTGAAGCATCAGCGACGACGCCCGTGGTCTGCCACACCGCTCAGCGCGGTCGTGGGGCGTCGTGGATGTGACTCCTGAACCGTCGTCATGAGCGATACGTAGCAGGGCGACGATCCTCACGCCACATCAGCGACCGCCGTGAATCCTTTGCCCATTCCGGCAGGTCTCACCACCGTGAAGACTCGAAAGTTCTGGGCATGACGGTCAGATCCCGTGGAGTGTCCGCCCTCGGCGGCCTCGGTCTCGCGCTGGCCGTCGCCGGCTGCGGAGGGGGCTCGCCGCGACTGGTTCAATACGGCGCCGCCTCGGGGGGCGGACTCTCGGACGCGGCTGGCCCGATCCAACCCGCCGGACCGGCGTGGGCCGCGCTGCACGGCCCCTCCCACTACGGCTCCTCGACGGTGGTCGGACCCCAGACCGCGTCGCTACGCTGGAAACGCACACTCTCGGGGTCGGCCGGGCCGGGCCCGGTGGTGAGCGCCCGGGGGGTCGCCTACGACGGCTCCAACGGCGGGCGGCTGTACGCCATCGACGTGGCCTCGGGAAAGGTCATCTGGACCTTCAAGGCGGTGGCAGCATGGGCGGCGAGGATCTCTCGACCTCCCCGCTGGTCCTCGCTGACGGCCGGTTGATCTGGCCCGGGCCGGGCCATACGCTCTTCGGCCTGTCGGCGACGGGACACCAGGAGTGGAAGCTCCCGGCCTCAGCGGACCTCGTCACCCCGGTCCTCGATCCGCTCAACGGGACGCTCGTCGTCGCTGACCAGGCCGGCCAGATCAGCGGATACCGGCTGCCGACGAGCACCGGCGGCGCTCCGAGCCAGCTCTGGACCCATACGCTCGCCAAGACCAGCCTCAGCAACCCGTCAGTCGCCGCCGACGGAACGATCTACCAGGACGCCGGTGATTCGCTGTTCGCGCTGTCGCCCAGCGGCGGGATCAAGTGGACCTACCGCACGCCCAAGACGGTGGAGGTCTCTCCCGCGGTGGCGGACGGTGGCGTCGTCGTCTTCGGGTCGGACAATCGCCTCGAGTACGGGATCAATCCCAATGGGAAGCTGCGCTGGCGCGTCCCCATCGGCAACCTCACTTACTCATCGCCGCTCGCGTTCGCCCCTCACCGGGTGATCTTCGGCAACCACTCCGGGCAGATGACGACCCTCGACTCCAGCACCGGCCGGCGGATCAGTCGTGATCAGGGTCAGGGCGAGATCTGGACGGCGGCAGCCCTCGACAGCCGCGGCGACGCGTACTTCGCCTCACGCACGGGAGTCATCTTCGGCTTCAACGCCTCGGGCAAGCGGCTCTTCGCGCTCGGGACTCCAACGAAATTCGACAGCTATCCGGCGCTCGCGCCGGACGGAACGCTGCTCATCGGCGGTGACGACGGCACCCTGTACGCCATCCGGTAACGCCATCTGTGGACGGCCTCTGGGGACCCAGACCGGACGACGCGGCCTTCGACCACGACGTCCCATGTGCGCCCACTGGCACCCAGGGTCGTCCGCTCATCCCTCTGCGGCAACGGTGCGTCCGGCGGTCGTGCCCGCGGAGGAGGACGTGGAGCGCTGGAGCGCGAAGAGCCCGGCCAGCAGCACGACGGGCACGATCAGCAGCAGCACCATGTGGTGGTATCCGACGATCGGGATGATCATGCCGAGGATCGGGGGCACGGCGACGGCGGTGAGATTGGTGCTTCCCAGGAGCGCCGCGTTCGCGCCGGGCAGATCCGCTCGTGAGCTCGCTCCGGCGACGAGTCCGAGCACGAGCGGAAACGTGAGCCCGTGCGGGATTCCCAGGACGGCCATGGCGAGCAGCAGAGCGACGAGTCCATGGCCCGTCCCGAGGGCGACGAGCCCGGTGACCGTGAGGCTGGCCGAGCCCCACAACAGCGGGTGCTTGCGCTCGATCGGCGAGCGCCAGGACACGAACACCCGAGCGGCAAGTGACGCGGCGAAGAAGCCGCTGAAGGCAAGCTGGGTGTGTGAGGCACTGACTCCGAAGCCCTCCTTTCCCACGAGCGCACCGAAAGACGTGAGAGCCGCGAAGGGGATCGCGTACAGCAGCTGGATGATGAGCGCTCGCCGCCCGTCCGCACTGGCGAGCAGCGCCTTGAGCGGTCCGCGTCGCCGCGGGACCCGGTGTTCTGCGAGCCCGCCGGCGCTTCCGGACCTGGAGAGCCAGAGCAGGACGGCGGCTCCACACAGCGGTAGGGCACAAAAGGCGATGAAAGGAGCTCGCAGATCCTCCCCGGTGGCGGCGAGAATCAGGGTCTCCAGCAGCGGACCTGCGGCCAGACTCACGCTGAGGGTGATCGTGTAGAGGCCGATGACCCGCTCTGAGTTGGCATGGTCACCGTGTTCGACGGCGTTGAGCAGGCCCGGCACCGCGAGACCTCCCCCGACGCCAATGAGGAGTGTCGCGAGGACCATCGCACCGAGCGACGCAGCCACGGCAAAGATCCCGATCGCTGCCGCGACCAATGCCAGGCCGACCCCAGCGGAGCGCTCGGCAAGACGGCCGGGCACGCGCCCGGCGATGAAGATCGTGGTGCCGGCAAGAGTCAACCCGGCAAGCGCACCGAGGACACCGATGGTTCCCGAACTGAGGTGGAGGTCGCCGTGACCGAGCAGCGACAGCGTCGTGAGCGCCATGTTCTGGCTCGAGCGAAACAGCGCGGTGACGACGAGGAGGATCACGAGCCGTCGGGAAGTCACCTCGACACCGTACCCGCCCCATCTGACCTGCCTCAGCCGGGCGACGCCTCCTCAGCCGCCTCTGACAACCGCCGCCGTCGGCCCATGCAGGCGGCTGAGCATCGGCAAGGTGAAAGTGAAGACCGCACCGGCCCGGTCCCTGTTGGCGACCTGAAGATCGCCGCCATGGAGGCGGGCGATCCCTCGAGCGATCGCGAGCCCGAGCCCAGCGCCCGACCCCGGCCCGCCCCCCGGTGCGACCGAGCGAGAGTGGAAGCGGTCAAAGATGCGCTCGAGCTCGTCTTGGGGAACCCCCGGCCCGCGGTCAGAGACGACGATGGACGCCATCACGCCCTCGCCGCGGAGGGCGACTTTGACCTCACCCCCGTGCGGGCTCACCCGCAGTGCGTTGTCGAGAAGGTTGATGAGGAGTTGTTCCAGGGCGAGCGGGTCACCCTCCACGCAGACCTCATCCAGCGCGCTGACCCGAACCGGATTGTCCGGCGCCAGAGATTGCGCCTCGCGAACGGCACGAAGCACGACATCGTCGAGGCGGACCGGGACGCGACTCAGGACCGGCTCGCGGTCGAGCTTGGCGAGGGTGAGGAGGTCAGCGACAAGCCGCGCCGCTCGGCGGCTGGCCTGATCGACCGAGTCGAGCGCCGCCGCGCGCGCGTCGGAGTCCAGGGCGCCCCAGCCGCGGAGGATGTCGACGTTCGCGCGGATCGCAGCGAGCGGCGTTTTCAGTTCGTGGGATGCGTCGGCGCCGAAGCGGCGCTGGCGCTCGATTCCTTCCTCCAGCTCATCGAAGCAGGCGTTCAGTACAGCGGCGAGCTCACCGAGTTCGTCGTGGCCGCGGTAGCCGACGCGGCGGGAGAGTTGACCGCGGCGGATTGTCTCGGCGGTGAGCGCCATCTGCCGGACAGGCCGCAACGCACGGCGGGCGAGTCGCAGGGACACGAGCGCCGCCAGCAGCGTGCCGAGGAGCACCGCGACCCCCATGGCAACCGCGAGAGTGCGGAGTGTGTCGAGAGAGTCACCGAGGGGAACGGACACCGCGACCGTGCCGATGGGGGCCCGCGGCGGTCCGATCCGAGAGCAGGCGATCTGCATGGCCGGAGCTGGAATGCGCGCCCGCGCCGTTCCATGGGCTTCGCATCGCCGCCGGATGGCGGGAGCGAGCAGAACTCTCACCGCCCCGCGCCGGGTGCGCGTCGACTGGACGTAGTGTCCTCCCACACGATCGATCTCGACACTCAACCCAGGGGTCGAGAGCTGACCGGTGAGCGCGGGATCGGAGATGTTCACGCTGTCACCGCCGCTGTTGGCCGAGCTGTCGACCAGACCCGCGAGCCGGGATGCCTCGGCCTGGGCGGTGCGCACGGCATGCCCCAGCAGCGACTGGCGCAATGTGAGGTAGCCGACGGTGCCGACCACCGTCGCGACAGTGAGCACGAGCCCCGCGGCGAGCAGTGCAAAGCGGCTGCGCAGCTTCAGTGCCGACAGGTGCGCCCTCATGACGCCCGCAGCGCGTATCCGATACCGCGCACCGTGGCGATGATGTCGCCGCTGCCCGCCGCCTGAAGCTTGTTGCGCACATAGCGGACGTAGCTGTCAACGACGTTCGAGCCCCCGAGAAAGTCGTATCCCCACACCGCAGCGAGGATCGACTCGCGGCTGTGCGCGACACCCGGGTGGCGCATGAGGAACTCGAGCAGGTCGAACTCCCTCGCCGTCAACGGCACGGCCTCACCATCAGAGGTGACGATTCGCGCGCGGGCGTCGAGCACCACACCTCCGCTGCTGAGCACGACACCTGCGTCGCGCAGGTTCGCACGACGCAGCGTCGAGCGAACCCGTGCCAGCAGCTCCTCGAGCGAGAATGGCTTGGTGATGTAGTCGTCGGCCCCGGCATCAAGCCCGCGAACGCGATCTTCGATCGAACCACGGGCTGTGAGCACAAGGATCGGGATGTGCGACGCCACCCGGATCCGTCGACATACCTCGACTCCGTCGAGCATCGGCAATCCCAGGTCGAGCAGAACGATGTCGGGTTCCCAGTCGTCTCGCGCCGCTAATGCTGCCGGACCGTCGTCGACGACCAAGGTCTCATAGCCGTGGTGCCGAAGCTCGAGCGCCACCGCGCTGGCGATCCCCGGATCATCCTCGACGACGAGAACCCGAGTTGCAGTAGTGGCTCGGCCCGACACATCGCCAGATTAGCCGCAGAATCTCCCGGTTCTGAGCTTCGGGGGTCGCTCTCATCAAACCCGCATCCTGACGTCATCGTCCTCTCACCGAGGCCACATACGGTCCCTCCTGTCAACCCCCACCCATTGGAAGGACACCATGCATCTCAACCCCCTCAGCATGTGGACGCGCCGTACGACGAGCCTGCTCGCGCTCACCGGAGCCGTGCTCGCCCTCGCACTCGTCGCGATGCTCGGCATTGCAAGCCACAGCGCGCAGGCCAAGACGCGCTCACACGCCCGCCACGCCGTGACCGTTCACCGAGCCAGCGCAACCGAAGCTCCCACGTCGCCCGAGGCGGCTGCGTCCAGCGAAAGTGACGGCCCCGGCGGCGCAAACGTCCAGTCCGGCGATCAGACCGGGCCGGACAACCCGACCGGAGCGGACGCCGAACAGACCAGCCCAGAAGCTGCCACGGGCAGCACCGAGGCCGACGGCCCCGGCGGCGCTGACACCGGCGGTGACTGCACCGGTACCTGCGTGCAGTAATCCCTTGCGCCGTGGGATCCGTGACCCGCAGATCCCACGGCGCCCCCTCCGGCTTCCTGTGTTCGGGGCCGAGCTCAGCCTCATCGGCGGCCGACGAGGTACCCAGCGAGAGCGACGACTCAAGGGTCACGAGGCAACGCCGATATAAGGGGCGATGAGCAGCCACACGCGGGAGGGGGAGGCCTTGCCGGTGTCGCACGCCGAGTTCGGAGGCGGCCCAACCACCGCCGCGCTGCCCGACCTCGAGGGTGTCTACCGCAGCCTCATCGACACCGCCCCGGACGGCATGGTCATCGTCGACGAGCAGGCCCGGATCGTGCTCGTCAACGCCGAGGCCGAGCGGATGTTCGGCTACGCGCGCGAGGAGCTGCTGGGCCAGTCCATCGAGGTCCTGCTCCCGCTGCCCGTGCGGGAGCGCCACGAGACGCTGCGCAGCGCCTTTGCCGCGGACCCCCACACCCGCTTCCGTGGCGCGGGTCTCGAGCTGGCTGGGCGCCGCGCGGACGGGAGCACGTTCCCGGCCGACGTGAGCCTCAGCCCCGTGCGCACCGACGGCGGCCTGCTCATCTCCGCGGGCGTGCGGGACATGAGCGCCCGCCGCCGGACCGACGCCGCCCTGCGCCTCGCGGAGGAGCGCTTCCGCCTGGCCTTTGACGCGGCGCCGATCGGCATGGCCCTGGTGACGCTGGCAGGAGCGTGGATGCAGGTGAACCACACGCTGTGTGAGATCACCGGACTGGCGGAGACCGACCTGCTCCGCACCCGTCTCCAGGACTTCGTCGACCCGACCGACCTCGAGCACAACCTCGCCCGCGCCCGGCGCCTCGCCGGCGGCGAGGAACGCAGCTTTCAGACCGAGGTGCCCCTGCACGTGAGCAGCGGCCGGGTCGTCTGGGCACGGGTGTCGGTCTCCCTGGTCCGCGACAGCACCGGGGCTCCCCTGCACTACGTCTGCCAGGTCGAGGACATCACCGCCGCCCGAGAGGCGGCCGCCGAACGGGACGGGGTGCGGCGCCAGCTCGAGGAGGCCCAGCGGATCGCCGGTATCGGCTCCTGGACCTGGCACCGGCGCACCCATGCCGCCTTCTGGTCACCCCAGCTGTTTTGCCTATTCGGTCGGGACCCGGCATTGGGCGCCCCCGAGGGGCTCGAGCTCGCCGCCTACGTCGTGGCCGAGGACCGGCCGCTGGTAGCTGGCCTGGAGACATCGCAGGGACCGTTCGCCTTTGATCTGCACATCGAGGCGGCGGACGGCACCCCGCGCACCGTGCACGTCATCGGCCGGCCCGACCCCGACGACCCCGACAGCCTGTCAGGCACCGTTCAGGACGTCACGGAGATCCGCGAGAACGAGCGCCGACTCGCCGAGGCCCAGACGATGGCCGGGGTCGGCTGGTGGGAATGGGACTTCAAGGCGGGGGTGGCCCGCTGCAGTGACGAGCTCTGCCGCATCTACGGCGCGGCGCCGGGGAGCACGGCGACCCGAGAGGACTTCGCGGCGTTCATCCATCCTGACGATCTGGAGGCGGCACTGCTGCGCTTGGATCGCAACGCCGGCAGGGCCAACAGCGGCCTGGACGAAAGCGACTTCCGCATCCTCCGCGCTGACGGAAGCATCCGCCACGTGCACTCGCGACGGTTCAGCCAGACCAACGCGGACGGGCGCCTCACCCGGTTGATGGGGATCGTCCAGGACATCACCGCCCGGGCCCAGCGCGACGCCGAGGAGCGGGTCCTACGGCGCCTGGCCGAGCTCGTCGCCCGGCCGGCGGAACCCGAGGCGGTCTTTCGACAGGTCGCCGCTGATGTCTGCACGCTCTTTCAGTGTCACTCGGGCGTGGTGGCCCGCTACGACGAGGCTGCCGGCGTCGCGCTGTTGGTGCAAGCGACGCTCGCCGACGGGCGCAGCCTCACCGGCGCCACGCTCGAACTTTCCGGCGACAACGCGCCGGCGATCGTCTACCGCACCGGGGCGGCCGGACGGACCCACGGGACACCCTCAAGCGGTCTGGACGCCCGCATCGTCGAGGTCGCCGCGGAGATCTCTGACGCCGTCGCTGCCCCGATCTTCGTCGCCGGCCGCCTCTGGGGCTGCCTCGCCGCCGCATTCGCGGGACGTGACGCACCGGCGGACACCGAGGATCGGCTGGGTCACTTCGCGCATCTGGTCGCCATGGCCGTGGCCAACGCCGAGGCCTGGCAGCGGCTCGCCCGACAGGCCACCACCGACGCGGTCACCGGCCTGGCCAACCATCGCGCCTTCCAGAGCCGGCTCAGCGCCGAGACCTCCCGCGCGCGCCGGCACGGACGACCCCTCAGCCTCGTCCTGCTCGACCTCGACCACTTCAAGCAAGTGAACGACAGCCACGGCCATCAGGTCGGCGACCGCGTCCTCGCCGAGGTGGCCCGGCGTATCGCCGCCGAGGCCCGGGAGGGGGACCTCGTCGCGCGCGTGGGCGGCGAAGAGTTTGCCTGGCTGATGCCCGAGACCGACCGGCGCGCGGCCATGCGTGCCGCTGAGCGCGTACGCGCCTCGGTCTCCTCCACGCCCGTGTCGGGCGTCGGACGCATCACCGTGTCGGCGGGGATCTGCTCCAACGCCGAGGCGCGGGGCGCCGAGGAGATCGTGCGCCGCGCCGACCGTGCCCTGTACTGGGCCAAGGAGGGCGGGCGCAACGTCAGCTTCATCTATTCCGAGGAGGCCAACGCGATCCTCAGCCAGCCCACCGGGGCCTCCCCGGCCGAAACCCTCGGCAGCGTCCGCGCGCTCGCCCAAGCGATCGACTCCAAGGACCCGAGTACGCGCCAGCACTCCGAGCGCGTGGCTGCGCTGGCGGAGCGGATCGCCCGGGAGCTCGGCTGGACGAGCAAGCGGGCCCGGGCGCTCTATCACTGCGGGGTGCTCCACGATGTGGGCAAGATCGGCATCCCCGACGAGATCATCCTCAAGCCGGGGCGGCTGACCGCGGAGGAGTACGAGCTGGTCAAGCAGCACGCCCAACTCGGGGCCCGCATCGCCTCCGAGGTCCTCGAGCACGAACAGGTCACCTGGGTGCGCGGCCACCATGAGCGTTGGGACGGGTCGGGCTACCCCGACGGTCTGGCCGGCGCGGAGATCCCCGACGGGGCCCAGATCCTTGCCGTGGCCGACGCCTACGACGTGATGACCCAGAGTCGTGCCTATCAGGTCCGGCGCTCACCAGGTGAGGCGCTCGCCGAATGCCTCAGCCTGGCCGGCGCGCAGTTCGCCCCCGAGGTCGTCGAGGCCTTTGCGGGGCTCGTGCTCGCCGACGCCTCACCGTTTGTCGAGTCCGGCGCCGACTAGCGGTCCGGCGCCGACGAGCGCTTCGGCCCCGACCAGCGCTCCGGAGCCGACGGACGGTCAGAGCTCACGGTCAGAGCTCACGGTCCGAGCGCACGCGTGCGAGCAGCGCCACGAGCTGAGGCTCCTCGGTGCTCGCCCGCTCCACCGGCTCGCCCAGGCAGGTGCAGAATTCCACCTCGGCCCGGAGCGCGTCGACGTAGCGCACCTCCCAGTGCGCGCCGGCGGCGGCCCAGTCGGTAAGTTCACTCAGCGTGAGGGGACGCGCGCGCATTCCGCCCAGTGTCTCAGGAGAGCCTCGGCCAGGGCGCTCGCTGCGGGACACCGCGCCAGGGTCGCACCGACAGCGCCCTGTCTAGGATCCAGATTCGGCATCCGCCGCGGACCATGCTGCTCGACCGTCTCCGTCTCCCCATCGTCCTCGCCCCGATGGCCGGGGGACCATCGACCCCGGAGCTCACCGCGGCGGTGAGCGGCGCCGGCGGACTGGGCACCCTGGCCGCGGGCTACCTCGACGCCGACACCCTGGCCGCGCGCCTGCGCCACACCGGCGAGCTCACCGATGCCCCGATTGCGGTGAACCTCTTCTGCGCCCAGGACGCCGCCGCCCCACCGGACGTCCTCGCGGCCTATCTCGAGCGTCTGGGCCCCTGGTCCCGGGAGCGGGGGCTGCCCCTGGGCCGCCCCCGCCACGACGACGACGCGCTCCAGGCCAAGCTCGAGGTTCTCAACGCCGCCCGGCCGGCGGTCGTCTCCTTCACCTTCGGCTGCCCCGACCCGGAGACGGTGGCGGCGCTGCAGGCGGGCGGATCGGAGGTCTGGGTCACCGTGACGACGCCGCAGGAGGGAGCCGACGCCGCCGCGGCGGGCGCGGACGTGCTCATTGTCCAGGGCGCCGAGGCCGGGGGCCACCGCGGAGCCTTCCGCGACGACCCCGCCCGCGCCCCGCTCGGTCTGCTGCCCCTGCTCCAGCTGCTGGCGGCCGAGAGTGACCGGCCGCTGGTGGCCAGCGGCGGGCTGATGACCGGGACGGCGGTGGCCGCGGTGCTGTGCGCCGGCGCCCGGGGCGCCCAGCTGGGCAGCGCCTTCCTGGCCTGCCCGGAGGCCGGTACCTCGCGCGTGCACCGGGAGGCGCTGCTCGCGGGTGAGCAGCCCACAGCGCTCACCCGCGCCTTCAGCGGTCGTCTCGCCCGCGGGATCGCCAACCCGTTCCTCACCACCTTCAGCCCCGACGCGCCCGTCGCCTACCCGGAGATCCACCACGTCACGGCGCCGTTACGAGCCGCCGCGCGTGAGCGCGGCGACGGGGACGCGGTCAACCTCTGGGCCGGAGAGGCCTACCGGCTCGCCCGGGCGGAACCGGCCGCGACGGTGCTCGCCCGGCTCGAGCGCGAGCTCACCGCGGCGCTCGAGCGCCTCGGCGGCCTGGCTCCGTCCCCGCCGGACACCGCAGCCTGAGCGCAGAGACGCGGCGGGTGCGCGAAGATGCCGCCTCAACCTCCGACGTGGCGCAGGAAGACGTGGCTGAGAATCTGAGCAGGCGGGGCCAGGTGGACGACTTCCGCGTCGTCGGCTCGCTGCGCCGTGAGTTCGCCGCCTACGCCCGCAGCCTCGGGGCGACCCAGGACGCCGAGGAGGCCGTCGCCCTCGCCGTCTCCGAGGCGGTGACCAACGTCGTCAAGCATGCCTACGTCGGCCGTTCCCCCGGGGAGGTGCGGGTCGAGGGCCGCCTGGACGACAGCGGGCGCCTGCTCATCACGGTCTCCGACGACGGGCGCGGGATGGTCCCGCGCTCCCGGGGGATCGGCGTTGGTCTGGGGCTGAGGCTGATCTCCTACATGTGCACCGACGTCACCTTCACCAAGCCCGGTGAGCGGGCCGGGACGAGCGTGACGATGCGCTTCGCGCTCGACCGCCAGGAGCCGCCGATCACCCGGTTGCGGCGCTCGGGCGCTCCGCTGGGCTGAGCCGTCGCCCGTCGCCCGTCGCCCGTGGGGCGGCGCGGACAGCCGGCACGGGCCTGGGTCTCGGCGGCGTTTGTCCCCCCGGACCAAGGCGCACGAGCCCGTTTGGAGCCTCACGCCAATCCCAAGCCCGGCCCGGTCCGGTTCCGTCTGCGCAGAGGTCCACGGGTGCGGCGCCGGTCCTGGGCGCGCCCCCGGGCTCAGCCACCCGCCCGGTTCACAACGGAGACTGCGAGCACACACAGACATGGAACTCGAGGGAAAGCGCGCGCTGGTCACCGGCGCCGCCCAGGGGCTCGGACACGCCGTGGCGACACTGTTGCTCGAGCGTGGAGCCCACGTGATGATCGCCGACCTCAATGCGGAGGCGGCCGATGCGGCCGCCTCCCGGCTGGGGGACCGGGCCCGCGCCGTCGCCTGTGACGTGACTCGGGCGGCCGACGTCCAGGCCGCGGTGGCGGCGGCTGTCGAGGCCTTCGGGGGCCTGGACATCGTTGTGAACAACGCCGGCATCGAGATTGGCAAGCCGCTGCCGGAGATCACCGACGAGGAGTTCGCCCAGCTCATGGGCGTCAACGTCACGGGGGTCTTCTACGGCATCAAGTACACGGTCGGCGAGCTGGCCAAGACCCGGGGATGCATCGTCAACATGGCGTCGGTGGCCGGCCTGGACGGGGTGCCGCTGCTGGGGGCCTACTGCGCCTCCAAGGCAGCGGTCCTGCGGCTCACCGAGACAGCCTCCCGCGAGTTGCGGGACCTGGGCATCCGGGTCAATGCGGTGTGCCCGTCGTTCATCGACACCGAGATGGTGGAACGGCTGGTGGCTCCCTTCGAGGCGGCGACGGGAGCGAACTTCGGTGATCTCACCGCCCAGGCGCAGGGGCGCCTGGGCACTCCCGCGGAGGTGGCCGAGACGGTCGCCTTCCTCGTCTCCGCGGACGCCGGCTTCATCACCGGCGCCGCCTACGTCCTCGACAACGCACTGACTGCGAGCGTCCTATGAGCGAACTGCTGAAGGGGAAGGTCGCCGTCGTCACCGGCGCGGCCAAGGGTCTGGGTGCGGCGATCGCCGAGCGCTTCAGGGCGGAGGGCGCGACGGTCATCGGCGCCGATCTGCACCCCGTCGGGGACGGGGTCGCCTGTGACGTCCGGGAGGAGAGCCAGGTCGAGGGCCTCGTCGCCGAGACGGTCAGCCGTCATGGCCGCCTCGACGTGATGGTCGCCTGCGCCGGCGTGGCCACGGTGAAGCCGATCGTCCAGATGCCCCTGGAGGAATGGCGTGCGGTGCTGTCGGTCGATCTCGACGGGGTGTTCCTGTGCACCAAGCACGCCGGCGCGGCGATGGCCGCCGCCGGTGGCGGCTCGATCATCAACATCGCCTCGATCAAGGCCTTCGGGGGCTCCCCGGCCACCGGTCACTACGGGGCGGCCAAGGCGGGCGTCGTCTCACTCACCAAGACCGCGGCGATGGAGCTGCGCAGCTTCGGGGTGCGGGTGAACGCCATCTGCCCCGGCTGGATCGGCACCGACATGGTGAATGACCGCAAGGGCGAGCTCGAGGCGGTGCTCGGCGTGTCCTTCGACGATTACATCGCCCATGTCCAGGGCCGCCTGGGCGAGCCCCACGAGGTGGCCGGCCTGGCCGTGTTCCTGGCCGGTGAGCGCTCGCGCTTCTCCTCCGGTGGGGCCTATGTCGTCGACGGCGGCGCCCGCGCCTCGCTGGTCTAGCCGTGCGCCCACCCGCTGAGCTGTCCACGCTCACCGACCTGCTCGCCCGGCGCACGCGGGAGAGCCCGGAGATGTGCTTCGCCTGCTTCGGCGGGCGCGAGCTCAGCTACGCGGAGTTCGACGACCGCACGAGCCGGCTGGCCGGCGGCCTGGCCGAGCTCGGCGTCGGCCCCGGGGACGTCGTCTCGGTGCTGCTGCCCAACTGCCTGGAGTTCCTCCAGGCGTGGTGGGCGATCCTCAAGGTCGGTGGGGTCTTCGGTCCGGTGAATCCGGCGTACACGAGCGTGGAGGCCGGGTACGTGCTGGGTCACTCCCGGGCCGTGGCGGTCATCACCGACGCCGCCGGTGCGGTGACCGTCGCGGAGGCGCGGGCGCAACTGCCCCAGCTGCGTGAGGTCATCACCGTGGGGTCGGGCACCCCCGGAGCGATCAGCCTGGACGAGCTCGCCGCTCGGAGCAGCGGCACACCGGACCCTGGGCGTCGCCCAGGCGACCTTGCCTCGATTCTCTACACCTCGGGGACGACGGGCCGTCCCAAGGGTGCGATGCTCACCCACGCGAACCTGCTGGTGAACACCGTCCAGGTGGCCGAGCTCGTCCCGCTCGCCCCGGGGGACCGCGTGGGGATGATCCTGCCGCTGTTCCACGCCAACGCCCAGCTCGCCACGACGCTGATGCCGATGATGATCGGGGCCGAGATCATGATGTGGGAGCGCTTCTCGGCCTCGACGTTCTGGGCCACGGTGGCCGAGCTCGCCCCCGTGACGATCTCCGCGGTGCCGACGATCCTCGCCGCGGTGCTCAACGCCCCCGGGGCTCCGGGACCCGAGACGTCGCTGCGCTATGTCATCTGCGGCGCGGCCCCGCTGTCGGTGGAGCTGCTGCGCGCCTTCTCCGAGCGCTTCGGCATCACCGTCCTGGAGGGCTACGGGCTCACCGAGACCGCGTGCGTCGCCTCGCTGAACCCCTATTACGGGGAGCGCAAGGTCGGTTCCATCGGTCTGCCTTTGCGCGGGCAGCGCATGGAGATCCGCACCGACGACGGGCGCCCGGCGGCTCCGGGTGAGTACGGGGAGATCGTCATCGCCGGCCCCAACGTGATGGCCGGCTACCTCGACAACCCGGAGGCGACGGCGGAGACGATCCGCGAGGGCTGGCTTCACACCGGGGACGTGGGGCTCGTCGACGAGGACGGCTACTTCTACATCGTCGACCGCTCCAAGGACATGATCATCCGCGGCGGCGAGAACATCTACCCGCGTGAGATCGAGGAGGTCCTCTACGGCTTCGGTGGGGTGCTCGAGTGCGCGGTCATCGGCGTCCCCGACGCGGTGCGCGGCGAGGAGGTCCTCGCCGTGGTCGTCCCGGGTGCGACGGGCGGGCTCGACCTGGAGGCGCTCGGCGCCCACGCCGCCCAGCGGCTGGCGCGCTACAAGCTGCCGCGCGAGTACATCCTGCGTGACGCGCTGCCCAAGACGCCGACGGGCAAGATCGCCAAGGGACCCCTGCGGGAGGAGTTCGGCTCCTGGTCGGCGGGCCGCGTGCCGGAGCTGAGGACCGAGGCGGCTCAGGCGGCCCAGGCGGACGGACCGGCTCGGGTGGGGACGCCGGCGGGAACGGGGGGCTGAACGGGGCTGGCGGCGGACGCTCGCGGACGCTCGCGGACGCTCGCGGACGCTGCGACACGATGACGAACAGGGGAGACCGGTTCGCCATCCCATGATGGCGAACGTGGTTGCGGAGAGAGGGGAGAACCACATGCTGGATCTGGCCGACAGGGGCGTGGCCGCGCTCGCGCGCAGCGCCGCGCTGGAGATGCGATGTGACCTGGACGAGCACGCCTGGAGGATCACGCGGGCGATTCATGACGCGTGTCCGGACCTGCCCGACGGGCTGGCCGCCGAGACCCATGCGAGCACGCTGTCGAACATCGCCTGCTTCACGACCGTCGTCGAGGAGGGTCTCGACCCCACGCACATGGAACCGCCGCGGGAGGCGGAGGCCTACGCCCGGCGCTTTGCCCGCAGCGGACTGGAGATCGAGCTGCTCACGCGTGCCTACCGCCACGGTGAACACGCCTTCCGGCAGATGTGGAAGCAGCAGCTCCAGACCGCCATCCCCGAGCCGGACGCCTTCACGGCCACGGCGATGTGGGTCGAGGACGGGCTCTTTGCCTACATCTCGACGGTGACCCGCTCGCTCGCGGCCCAGCACGCCGACGAACAGGAGCGCGCCAGTTCCCCCGCCCTGCTCGCCCGCGTGGCCGAGGTGCGCCGGATCCTCTCCGGCGCGCAGGTCGATCCCACCATCTCCAGTCAGCGTCTGCGTTACCGCCTGGACGGTCCCCACACCGCGTTTGTCATCTGGCATGACCGCTCCGTCCCCGCGGCCGTCGTCGAGACCCCGGACAGCCTCGCCCAGCTCGCCCGCGCGGCCGAGAGCTGCGCTGCGGCGCTGGGGTCGACCAACACGCTCGGAGTTCAGCTCGGTGACCTCTACGCGGGCTGGGCCAACGTCGCCGCCGTCCCGCCCCGCGAGCTGAGCTTGCCCGAGGGCGTCCACGGTGTCTTCGGGATCGCCCACCGGGGGGTCGAGGGCTTCCGCCGCAGCCATCAGGAGGCCCTCCAGGGCCGGCGCGTCGTGTCCCTCGGCGGCCCGGGCCGCGGTGCGTCCGGTGGAGCGGCCCGCTTTGCCGACCTCGCCCTGGACGCGCTGCTCACCAGCGACCTGGAGGAGGCCCGGTGCTTCGTCACCCGTCAGCTGGGCGAGCTGAGTGAGGCGGTGGGCCCCCGGGCGCGGATCGTCGAGACGCTCGAGGCCTACCTCCTGTCGGGCTCGAGCCTCGCGCGGGTGAGCCGCCAGCTGGGCGTGCACGAGAACACGGTCGCCTACCGGCTGCGCCGGGCCGAGGAGATCCTCGAACGGCCGATCGACGCGCACCGCCTCGAGCTCGAGGCGGCGCTGCGCATCGCGCGACTGCTGCGCAACGCCGGGTCAACACGCAGCCGAGCCGTGGTGGCGCCGACGGCCTGACGCACCGGGTGGTGGCGAGACGCAGCCGCCCCCACGGCCCGGGCGGCGGCGGTCTACTGACGGATCGGCCGCGGTGGCTTGGCGTCGTAGGGGCCGGCGGGCCCGAGCGCGGGCACCAGGTGACTGAGGGGACCGGGGCGATCCGCCGCGCCCGCGGCGGGATAGGGGTTGGACCCGCGGGTATCGGCACCCCCGGAGAAGGAGTCGAGCAGCGTCTGGAGCTTGCCCTGAACGACCGTGGGGAAGTTCGAGCGCGAGATCGGCAGGATGATGCGCGCGAGCTTGGACACCGAGTCCCCGGCGTTCACCGCCGCGCCCGCGTTGGCGAACCAGGAGCCCGTCTCGCGCCAGTACGGGCTGAGGTAACGACTCAGCGGCGCGAGCTGACGCAGGAAGCGGGCGTAGGGTCCGATCAGCTGGGAGGTCGTCCGTGCGAACGGCGACAACCGGGCAAAAGCGGGCAGGGCGACCGTGGCAAACCGGTCGAGGGTGCCCAACGTGGTGTCCGCCGCCCGGGCCGCGGGTCCGAGCGCGTGCACCGCCGGCACGAGTCGGTCGAAGGCCACCCGCAGGTTGGCGAACACCGGGGTGGCGGTCGTCGCGAAGCCGCCCAGACGGGTGGCCGTGGTGCGGCTCTGGCTGAGGAACCCCGGCAGGGTGACGAGCAGAGCGCGCAGGTCGGCGTTGCGGGCCGACACCGCCCGGGCGGTGGTGAGCGCCGTGTCGGTGAGCGTCTGGATGTCCCGGGCGCGGCTGCCCAGCGCCGAGGCGACGCCGTCGAAGGCGTGGAGCAGCTGAGCGGTCTGGGTGCGCTCGGAGTCGAGGATCTGGGCAAAGCCACGCCCGTTGTCCACCAGCGAAGTGAGCGCCTCGAGGGTCTGGTTGGCCCGGAGCCCGCCGACCCCGGACAACCCGCTGCCCAGCCCGCGCAGGGCGAGGGAGAGCGAGCGACGCTCGGGCGCGGCGAGAATCGAGAAGACATCGTCGTCCTGGACGGCCTGAAGCGCGTGGGTGACGCCGAGGACGGAGCCGTCGGCCAGCCGGCCGGCTTGGGGCGTCCCGGGGTCAAGTTGGACGTACTTCTCATCCGCGATGCTCTTGGCCCGGATGAGCACGGTCGCATTGCGGTAGATCGGCAAGTACTGGGGGTCAATGGCGAGCTCCAGGGCGGTGACGGTGCCGGCCCGGCGCACGGCCGCGACGCGGCCGACGAGCACGCCGGCCTCACGCACGTCGGCCGCCTGGGCCATCTCGAAGGAACTGGGGACGTCG